>NZ_AP024485.1:3118050-3441100 GCF_020886695.1 Pseudodesulfovibrio sediminis | reverse complement strand
TGGCGCGAGGGGCTGGCCGAATTCGACTACGAGAACCTTGCCGCCGTTCCTTCTGACGCGCTGGGTGGCGAATCCGTCAAGCTCATCCATTACCGCCGGGCCGTGTATTGCCACGCCAAGGCCTTCCTGCTGCAACAATTCTCTACTGTTAACCGGCGCGAAGCCGCCAGAAACGAGGCGCGGGAAAACGAGGAAACCGAAAGCACATTCCTTGCCTACGCACAGCATGCCATTGCCTCTTTCAAGGGTGAAAGCCCCGTCACCGTGGAGCTTATATGAGGCTGTTGCAAGCTCTGACCGAAGCTCTGAAGGATGCAGGCGCAACCGGCAACGCCATCCATTCCTTTGCCGACGAAGGGACCATCATCCCCACGGGCAAAAACCTCGGCCACGGCATCGAGGTCGGACGCTTCAAGTATGAAGGCGTGATCCAGATAGAGGACTACAGCGACGATGGCCGGTTGTTTATAGCCTTTGTGACGGCGTGGCTTCAGGAGAACGACCCGGAACGCGAAAACATGGGCCTCAAGGATCCCGACATAGATATTTCATTGAACGATGACCGGACCGCCGACATTGATATGGCCATAGAGTTCGAGGAAGCCCTGGAGATCGTGCCGTACGAAGACGGCCCTATCACCTATAACGGCAAAAAATGGCGTATTGCAGACGTTCTCATCGACGTAGCCGACACGCTGGAAACCTTGGAAGGGGCAGCTGATGCCGTCGAGTAACGCCCCCCTTCGCCTCAAAACGGATCCGCGTGGACGGCTCCGACTGCATGAGCAATTGGACATCCTGTCCATGTCTCCCCGGACCCGGCGCAACATCACCATGCGCATGGGCCGCAAGGTGGCCAAAGCCGCCAAGGCGAACATTCGCCAGCAAAAAACCATCCATGGAACGTCCATGGAACCACGCAAGGACTCCCGCAACAAACGCAAGATGCTGCGCGGATTCGGACGACACATAAAACCGTACATGCGCGGCACGGACCGGGTGGAAGTCACCTTCGGCAATGACTACACCGCACGACTTGCCGGACGCCATCAATACGGTATCGCGGAACCATGGACCACGGCCAAGGCCCAAAAAATCTACAAGCGGCCCGACTATAAAGCCCCGACCACCAGAGCGCAGGCCAAGGCATTGAAGGCCGAAGGCTACCGGCTGCGCGTCCAGAAAAAACGCGGCAAGGGCTGCACACTCCGGCGCGTGTCCATCAAATGGATCATGGACCACCTGTCTGTTGGTCAGGCCGGGGCCATCCTGCGAGACATGCGAACAGGCACCAAGCGCGGCAAACAGCAATGGGAAGTCAAACCGGCTGCGCGCCCCTTCCTCGGACCGAAACCCGGAACAGAAAAAGAATTTCTCAACGAACTCGCCAGAGACACCATGGCCGAGATCACCAACCGTTAAAAGGAGACCACCATGTCGCTGGGCATTGTACAGGTAGACAAACTCAATCTGCTGCAGGGAGATATCGCGGACGTCGAACGCTACTTCCTGTTTCTCGGACGTGGCGCAGGGACGAACGAAGGTTCCATTCTGACCGTCAACACCGACACGAAACTGGACGAAGTTCTGGGCGCGGACGCTTCCAACCTGAAGACACAGGTTGCAGCGGCCAAGGCCAATGCAGGACAAAATTGGGCGGCAGCGGTCCTGCCTTTGGATGACATTGTCACCGTGGACGCGGCAGTGGATTACGCCATGGAAAACATGAACGCGGAAGCCATTGCCATCACCGATCCGGTCAAGACTTCCGCCGAGGTCGAGGCCTTCCAGCTCAAGGCCAAAAACATCATGGCGCAGTATATGCGGCCTGCGATCTTCATCCCCACATGCGAAGGCATCAAGGACACGGAATCGTGGAGCGATTTCACCACCGACCGCAACGCCATCCTCAACAATCTGGCCTGCGACCAGGTTAACCCGGTGGCGACCATATGGCCCGACGACCTGGGAGCCTACTGCGGACGGCTCTGCAACCGATCCGTCACTGTTGCCGACACGCCCATGCGCGTGAACACCGGCCCGGTGGTGGGCATCCGCTCCGAAAAACCCAAGGACAAGGACGGGCGCGCCGTTGACATGTCGGTCCTCAAGGCCCTGGACGCTGAACGCTGGTCAGTACCGCAATGGTATCCCGACTACCCCGGCGTGTATTTCGGTGACGGCAATGTCCTGGACGTACCGGGCGGTGACTTTCAGGTGATCGAATATCTACGCGTTGTCCACAAGGCCATGCGCAAAGTCTACCCGCTGGCCGTTGCCAAGATCGGAGACCGCAAGCTTAATTCCACCCCGACCTCTACCGCCTACCATGAAAACTATTTTATGCGGCCCCTGCGCGAGATGAGCAAATCCGTAAAAATCATGAACATCACCTTCCCCGGTGAAATCGAGCCACCCAAGGACGGCGACATCGTCATCACATGGGTCACGAAAACCGTGGTGAAAATCCACATGACTGTCCGGCCCTACAACTGCCCCAAGGACATCACCTGCAACATCCTGTTGGACCTGACCAACTACGCTGAATAGGAGGCATCATGAACCGTATCAGCGGAAAATCTTTTGACATCAACATCGGCGACCTGCTGCTCCACGTTGAAAAGGCAACCCTGTCCATCACAGATAATTCCAGCGTTGCCAAGGACCGGGGCATACCTAACGGGCGGCTTCTGGGAGACGTCGAAGCCTCGGGAGAAATCGAGGTGGACGCCACCGGCCTGGGCATCATCACGGAAGCGGCCAAGTCTGCCGGTTCATTCCGGGAACTCGAACCATTTGATTGCCTGTTTTATGCCAACTCCGGCAGCGAAGAAGAAATGAAGGTGGAGGCCTTTGGCTGTGCTTTCAAGATCGAGTCCCTGTTGGATATCGACCAAAAGGGCGGTGAAAAGCACACGACGAAACTGCCCTTTGATGTGACCAGCCCGGATTTTATCCGCATCAATGGCGTCCCGTACCTGGCCTCCTCCGAAACCAAAGATCTGATCTAGGAGCCTTGGCATGGCTGATTTTTGCGACATGGGATCCGAAGCTGAACGCCTGGGCCTGAAATCGGCTCTTGCCAAGGCCGGACTGAAGAACACCGGAAGGCCCAGCCGGGAGACGTGCGCCGAATGCGGCAACGTCATCCCGGAGGCCCGCCGCAAAGCCATCCCCGGCGTGGAGCTGTGCATACAGTGCCAGGTCGAGCTGGAGGAAGAATGATCACTACTATAGAACTCATCCGCGTTGAAAAAAGCGAAGCCGGGACATTCGGAGTCCTCAAGATTGACGGCAAAGCCTCCTGCGTGACCTTGGAACCCGAAGACAGAGGCAACGCCCAAAACGTGTCCTGCATCCCCGAAGGCGACTATGTGGTCAAGCGGGTCAACTCGCCCAAGTACGGAGACACCTTCGAGATCACTGGCGTACCGGGCCGATCTCACATCCTGTTGCACCCTGGGAACACCGAGACAGATACGAAAGGCTGCGTCCTTCTGGGCCGGAATTTCGGGCATCTCGGCCCCAACCGAGCTGTCCTGAGTTCCGGCAATACGTTCAAGAGCTTCCTGCAGACCATGGCCGACAACGAGTCCGCCCAGATGCATATTACAGATGCTTCCGGGGGTGTGCGATGAGCTTTCTCTCCGCAGTCACCGGATTCTTCACTGGAGAAAAGGGCTTGGTCGGCACCATCACCGACACAGTGAAGGCCTACTTCCCCCCGTCCATGAGCGACAAGGAAAAGGCCGAACTGGCTGCACGGATTAGCGAGGCAGAGCATAAGCAGGAAAAAGCCCTTATGGCTCTGGCCGTGGATGCAGACAAGGAGGTGACCCGCCGTGCTGCCGAACTGGAAGGCACTGCCAAGGATTTGGCTTCACTCCCTGTTGTCGGTCGCTTCATCATTTTCGCACGGGGCTGCCTGCGCCCGTTATTCGGATACTTCACCCTGTTTGTTGACTGGCAGATATTCAGCAACTCCTGGGACGTGTCCATGACCACGCTCACCGGCGAATTCACCGCTGAAGGCATCCTCATCATCGTGCTGAACATTCTTGTCCTGGGCTTCCTGTTCGGGGAACGGACCGTGAAAAACCTCATGCCGCTCTTCACCAAGTTCATGGAGACCAGAGGCAAGTGAGCGCAATGGACAGTCAAGACCTGCAGAACATGCTTGTCCGCATCGATGAACGGGTGAAAGCCATTCAATCCGACATCCGAGAGATCAACGAGTCCCGGCAGTGTGCAAGCAACCAGGTAAAAATAAAGACCCTTGAACGCATGGTGTGGGGCTGCGTGGCATTTGTTGCCGCGATTGGAGTCCGCACGGCGATTGAGATCATGAAAAACTAAGTAACTGGAGGAAACTATGAACAAGACCATTACCCTGGAAGTCAACGGCACGGACCTGACTTTCGAAATGACCCCGGATGCATACAACAAGTTCATCAATGAGATGCAGCCCACCAACAAAGTGGCCCCTGCCCACTCGCTGCTCATGCGCACCGTGACCGACGACACCAAAGACGACCTGAAGGATCTGCTCAAGAAGCCTGGCGCGGCTCTCGAACTCGTTGGCAGCCTGGTCAGTGAATACACCCCTGATCTGTCCATCATCGTGGGAAAGTCGAAAAAGTCGCCGAACGAATAGGCGGCGACGCCGTGGCCCAGCTCCTGGCCTTGCATCAAAAGTGGATGCCAGGCCAGGAAACGTCCACGGAAAGCATGGGCACCGCCCTGTTTTTGGAAAAGGAATATTGGGACAAAATGAGCATTGCCATAACCAACGGCATTGCCAAAGCCATGAAGGGATAAGATGAGCGCGAAGCTGCAAAAGCTCTCCTTTATTATTGACCTGCTGGACCGGGTGTCCGGCCCGGTGGGCAAAATCCAGAAGAAGCTCAATTTCATGGCTGACGCCTCGCAAAAAGCCTTTTCCCAGGTCGGCACCGGCGCGGCTGGGATGGGGGCTGCAGGCTATGGCTTGCTCAAATTCATCCAGCCAGCCGAGGAAATGCGCCAAGCCGTGGGCGAAGTTGCATCCCTGGAAGTTGACCCGGCTGTTCTGAAAGGGCTTTCCAGCAGTGCTTTGCAATATTCCATCAAGTATGGCCGTGCCGCCGATGGGTTTGTGTCCTCTTCCTATGACATCCAGTCTGCCATCAATGGGCTGCAAGGCAACGAACTTGCCCTCTTCACCAATGCAGGCAACGTCCTGGCAACCGCCACCAAGTCGGACGGGGGAACCATCACTGACTACATGGGGACCATGTATGGCATCTTCCAGGAGGAAGCCGAACGCATGGGCAAAGGCAACTGGATCGAACAGTTGGCCGGACAGACAGCTACAGCGGTGCAGATGTTCAAGACAACCGGCTCCAAGTGGGCTGCTGGATGGACCGCATTAGGGGCTAACGCCACCTCCGCAGGGGTTGGAATCACCGAACAAATGGCCGTGCTTGGCAAACTCCAGGCCACCATGTCCGGCTCCGAGGCTGGAACCAAGTACAAGGCTTTTCTGACCGGCGCAGGCAAGGCCCAGGACAAGCTCAATCTTTCCTTTGTTGATTCCAACGGCAACATGCTTGGCATGCTGGATATCTTGGGTAAGCTCAAAGGAAAATTCGGCGATAGCATGAGTGTGGATGAATCCGACCTTCTGAAGGACGCATTCGGCTCCGATGAAGCCGTGTCACTTATCAAGCTCCTCATGGCAGATACCAAAGGGCTTGCCGTTTCCATGGACAAACTCGGCCAGGTCAAGGGCATGGAAAAGGCTGAAAAAATGGCCGCGCACATGGTCACCCCGCTGCAACGGGCCTCACAAGGAGTCAAGGGAATTACCATCGCTCTGGGCAATGGATTGGCTCCGGCTTTGGACCCGATTATTAACGGCTTTGCCGACGCTTCCGCTTCCATGGTTGAATGGATGGGGAAATACCCCAACCTCACGCGGTGGATCGGCTACGGGATTATCGTGGTCACAGCCATGGTCGCCGCCATGGGTGCGCTGGCGTTGGTGAGTGGTTTGATGAAACTGTCCATGATTTCTCTGGCCGGTCCTATCGGCGCGGCCAAGTGGGCCATGGCCCTGTTTACCAAGGAAGGCATACTCGGCAAAGCCGTCATGATGGCTTTCCAGGGTGTCATGTGGCTCGTCAACGCGGCCATGGCCGCAAACCCCGTTGTCCTCATCACGCTCGCCATCATCGCCCTTATCGCTGCCGTGGCTGCTGCCGTCTACTGGTGGGATGACCTGAAGGCCGCATTCCTGGACACGTCCTGGGGTCAGGCAATCATGTCCGTCATTGATTGGGTCCTTGATGGACTGATGGCCCTTATCAACCCCATTGGCTTCGTGGTGGACAACTTCAGCGCCATCGCTTCTTTTCTGGGGTTTGGATCCGAATCAGAGGCCCCTACGTCTTCCCCTTCTCTGGACGCGTCCAGACGGGCTGTAGTCCCACCGGGCGGTGTCGCCAACCAGATAGCCAAAACCGTGAACGCTAACCGAAGCGAATCCCGCACCATCGGCAAACAGGAAAACCACTTCCATGGCGTGGATACTATGACGATGAAAGAACAACTTATGATGGAAGGCTAGGCCATGGCTGAAGAAAAGTATTTTGACCTCCTCATCACAGACGATGACATCACACTTGACGCCGGAGGCATCCCGGAGCGGTGTTCTAACCGGGATTCCATCGCCCAGGACATCGTCCACATGATCCGGGAAACCGGCCTGCTGGTCGAGCTGGTGGGCAATCGGGACGAACGGAAGAAAGCCGAGAACGTGGTCAAGCTGACCATGGATGTGGACAACGATGAGCGGATTGTTCCTGGAACATGCGCAATCACTGAACCGTCCTTGGGTGTTTTCTACCTGCAGGCCGAAACTGTCGAGTTCGGTCCCATCTACACAACCGTGGAGATTTCATGAGCCAGAAATTATTCGAGAAAATGCTGACCGAAGCAGGCGTCCCCACCACCGAAGCGGAGATGGAGGCGCAGTGGAAGCAGATCAACGAGGACGAAGGCAGCCTCATCACCAACGATTCCAGTTGGAGTCCCTTCTGGCGTCTCATCACGGCCATTGTTACCGCTCCCTGCAAGATGCTGGTCGACCTGCTCATCGAGACGGCCCTGCCGAATCTCTTTCTGAAATACGCCAAAGGCGCATGGCTCGACGTCTACGCCTGGGCCGTGGATCTGGAGCGCAAAGCCGCTTCCAAGGCCCTAGGCGTCGTCACCTTCACCCGCGAGACGTCCGCCGGAGAACTGACCATTCCCGCCGGAACGGTCATCGAAAGCCCGACGCTGGCCGGGTACATCTATCGCGTTCTCGTCACCCAGGACACCACCTGCCCGGATGGCTCATTGACCTTCACCGCCCCCGTGGAGGCCGAGCAGGTAGGGGCCGCGTATAACCTCGGTCCTGGGTACTATTCCATCCTGGAGTCGCCCATTCCCGGCGTTGCGTCCGTCACCAACGCAGCCGATTGGCTGTCCACCCCAGGAGCCAACGAAGAGAGCAACGAGGAGCTGCGCCTGCGCTGCCGCAATCAATTCAGCGCCGTGGGGCAGCTCCACCATGACGCGGCCTACAAGGTCATCATCGGGGGCTACACCGGGATCCGGCTCGACTACCTGTACTTCGAGCATGACGGACCTCGCGGCCCCGGCACCGCCAACTGTTTCATTATGCTGGACACCGGCGCGCCTCCGCAGGAGTTCGTGGACAACATCAACACCTACGTGCGTGATTCAGGCAACCACGGCCACGGCGACGACATGATTTGTTACCCCATGCCAGAAACGGCCTACGACCTGGGAGTCATCGTCTACCCAAAGCCCAACCTTTCCGAAGAGCGGGAGGAGGCCCTGCAGCAGGACGCGGACGACTTAATCCGATGTGCATTCAGGGAAAATACCGACTTCGACATGACCAAGACCAAGCCGTACAGCCGCTTTTCATTTTCTCAAATGGACAAGGAGCTGCATGCAAATCTTACCGACCTTCTCTCTGTTGAGTTCGACAGGGCAACGGACATTGTGTCGGCAATGGACCTGCCCGTCCTCGGTACACTCTCCGTAGCGCTACCGCCGGATGAGGAGGCTGCGTAATGGCAGACGAACAGACAACGCCCGAAGTAACCCTGCCCTTCTGGATGTCCGGGGTGGAGTTGAGCAAGCTCGCCAAGGCCGCGCAGAAGTGGTTCTCCAGGGTCATGGCCTGGGCTATCTGGCCTGCCCAGCAGATGAACCCGGGAACCTGTACCGAAACAGTCCTGGATCTCATAGCCTGGCAACGGGACATTGACCGCTTCTCCGGCGAGCCGCTTGCCCTGTACCGACTGCGCGTGAAGTACGCCTACGTCAATGCGAAAGACGCCGGGAGCGTGGCCGGGTTCAAACGCATCTTCCAGCGTTTGGGTGTGGACTACCTCGAAATAGAGGAACGGATGCCGGGCCGGGATTGGGACGTCATCGGCCTACAACTCTCCGACACCCAACTGGCGGACAATCAGGCCCTGCTGCAGGAACTCATCCAACACTATAGCCGAACCTGCCGACGATATGAATGGACCCTCATCTCGCCACTGACTGTAAACGTCAGGGTGGAGACATTTGACAACGACTATCAGACATTTTGCGCAGGCGTCCCGCCCTTGACCATCGGGCCACGCTTGGAAGAATTCAACAACGACTCGGCGGTCATTGCCGCCAAGCTGTAAGGAGCCACCATGAGCAGTGCCATTACCAACGCAGGCGAGAACCTTATCGCCCTGCACCAAAATCAGGAAACCGGATTGGTCATCGACACGTTCATCCTCGCCAATGTGGACGGACTCGACGCGGCTGCAGCCGTAGACCGGACCGAGGGAATGCCGAATGTCGGGGATATCGTCTATTCGTATCCGATCCCGGAAGAAAACAGAGGCTACATCAACCCGAATCAAGTGGTTTATTCCATGCTGTTGACCTCGGACATCGGGGACTTCGACTTCAACTGGATCGGGCTATACTCATCCGAGGACGACGCCGTGGTAGCTATCACGTATTGCCCTACCCTTTCCAAGTGGAAAACGGCTCACCCGACCATGGGCAACGCTCTTACTCGCAATTTCATGCTGGAATACTCCGGCATTCAGGACGTGACACAGATCAACGTGAATGCGGACACCTGGCAGATTGATTTCACGGCGCGGATGAAGGGCATAGACGAACGCGAACGACTTTCTAACTTCGATATTTACGGCGGGGCCTGCTTCTTCGACGATGGTTTTCTGGTCATTGACGACGCGGGGACCTTCAAGCTGCAGCTCGGCCTCGGCTATGTTGAGGGGATCCGTATTGTTCAGGCAGCGTCCCAGGAGCTGGCTCCGACACTTCCTGCCGAAGTGTTCCTGGACGTTGCCCTGCAGCCCCAGGGATCCGACCGGGTAGCCGTGGTCCAGGTTGTGTACACGGATCCCGGCGACTATGTGGACGGGACCAACGACAACCACTACGGCCAGAAGATTGCCGAAATCGCTGCAGACAGGACCGTTACCGACTTCCGGCCCATGACACCGGACGGAGAGCTGGGGAACGTCTACGCGGTAAAAGATCACGACCACACGACGGATGAAGTTGTCGACTTACTCTCCGATCCCCACGAATTCGCCAAAGGCCAGCGGTACGCCCAGACTCTCCTGAGAATAACCGCCGGGGCCGTGGTGTGGGACTGCGAAGCCAACCCCAGCGCGGTCCTGCTATTGGACACGGATGTGACCAGTTTCACCATTTCCAACTACAAGCCCGGCGGGTCTTATGACCTGACCGTGGTTCAGGATGCCACTGGCGGGTGGGCGTGCGCGACACCGGCTGTGATCTTGTGGGCGGATGAAACAGCCTATGAAGGGACTGCCGACCCGCTTGCCATCGACCGCATTTATATTGCGCCCTTCACCGCCCCCAACGACGCTACGGTCAAGCCCCTGGCATCCGTTGAGTATAATTTCAAGGCGGTAGCCTAATGTCTTGGCTGCGCCGAAAAATTCAAAGGTCCAGGCAGGGCAATGGGAACTGGTTCGGGGACCGTAGCGACGGCGACATCCGCATTGTTTCGTCTGCTGGTGCCGAGCAGTCGTACGACGGTGGCGTCACATGGCAGCCCATTCCAGGCTGGACCATCGTTGGCAGCGTGGCCATGGTCCCGTCCGTCGAGGACGGCGATATGGTCATCATCAATGGGGTAAACGGCCAAATCGACGCTGGGTATACCCTGACCACAACCAATCGCTGCCGGGGATTGCAGCTCCTGTTCGACGCCACTTTGACCATCGACGGCACTGTGTCCATGACTGCACGTGGATGCAAAGCCAATCCCGCAGATGCCGTAATCACAAGCAACACGCCGGTTGCCCCGTCCGACGGCAGCGCCGTTGGGCCGAATGGCCCTACCTGGGCACGGTTTGCCAAGGGGTTTACGGAGTCCGGCCTTTCCGACATGTCGGGCTGTGGGACCGACGCCGTGATCAGCGAGGCAAATCAGCCGGAAGTGCTCGGGAACGGCGTAGTTGTATCCATCCAACCCGTGGGCGGATTGGGTGGTGCCCGGCTCACTGTCAGTACCAGTGCAGGCAATCCCGGTCAGACAGCGGCCAGCGGATTGGGCGGCGGCGGTGGCGGTGCGGTGAACATCGGCATATCCGGCACCATTAAATCCGGGGCTGGTTCGGCGGCCACCTGTTTCTCCAGCGGAGTGGGTGGCGGCGGCCATTACAACGGCTACAATTCAACGCCTCCCGGTGACGGCCAGCCATATGGCGGTCAGGGCGGTTGTTCCGACGATCCGTCCAGTGGTGTGGCCACAGGAGGTCCTGGCGCTGGCAACCCCGGCGGAGCCACATACACCGGTGCCGCCGGGGGCGAGGCAGCCGAGGAAGGCACGGCTGCACCGATATTTATCTGCGCCAGAAAGATTCTTGGAACAGGTGCAGTTGAATCCAAAGGATCACTAGGCGGCAGGGGATCCAAAGATCGTTCGCAGGGTTTGCTCTGTGGCGGTGGGTCCACTGGTGGCGGGGCTACTATCCTCATGAGCAGCGAAATAGCCGACACAATCACCATCGACATTTCGGGCGGCACTTCCGTGGCCCTTGGAGGGGCAGGAGGTGACGGGTTCGGCCTCAAACAAATCATTGACGCATAAAGCGAGGACTCCATGAACGTGACTAAAATCAGATTTCCCAATGGTGATGTCGGCCAGGCTTCGGACTTTGAGTTCGACGGTTCGACCATTCCCGCGAACTACCTGAACCGCAGGGACGGTGAGCCCGAAGCGGATTGGCTTTCGCGGTTGGCAAAGGTCGGCACGATACCGGTGCGGCGCGAGCCGTTTTCCGGCGACCCCAATACGCACGACCAGGGCAGCCCGATGGAAACCGAGGCGAACGGTTGGCTGGTCATCAGCTACCCGAACCCCGTTGCCAAGGTGCCGCATTGGCACACCGGCAATCTGGCCGTGAAATACTTTTCCGAGGGTGCGGATGTTCCTGAGAACTACACCCCCTTGGAGCCGCCCCATGAGCAGTTCTCCATCTGGAACGGATCGGAGTGGAACATTGACCTGGATGCCGCCTACGCAAGCAGGCAGGGCGAGATCGTGTCCGGTTCGGACGCGGCCCTGGAGCCGCACGCCATTAAGTACGGCGCATTCGAACAGACATCATGGGCCAAGCAGCTCAAGGAGGCTGAGGCACATGAAAATCACAACTCCACAGAGACAACCCCCTGGCTTGATGCCACAACCGAGACCGCCGAGGGAAAAAATGCCTTGGCCGCCAAAATCATTGCAAACGACGTAGCTTGGTCCACCCTCTCCGGCATCGTTGCCCGGCAGCGCAGGAACTACCAAGCGGAGCTTGACAAAATCCGCGACGATGACTCCAAGACCGACGCCGAGAAGGTTGCGGCCATAGACGGCATGCAGGTGTCCTATGTCGCCTAGCACCAACGGCTGCACTGGCCTTCCCTGGAGGACGTCCTTCGAGGGCTGTTGCAACCAGCACGATATCGCCTATGCGCTGGGCTATTCCCGCTCAGACGCCGATTGGATACTACGCGAATGCATCAAAGATCAGGGCAAGCCGGTGGTGGCCTGGATAGTATGGGCAACTGTCCGCACCTTCGGGTGGTGCTTCTGGAACAAGGAATAACCATGCCCTGGACAGACATTACTTTTACAACTCCACAACCCCTGCAGGCCGTCCACGAAGGTCTGCAGGATTGCCATGCAGTTGCCCCCGGAGAACTGGACAACAGCACGGCGCGGCTGAACGCGGTGAAAGGATCCGTGGCTATTTCCACCAACCCTGTTGCGACAACAGCTTCCGGCGTGGCCGCTCTGCGGACGTCCATGGAGGGGCTGCTGCAGGCCGGTGGCCGATTCGTGTGTGTGCATCCGTATATCCACCCGCTGGGTGACCGGCGCGGTGACTACGCCTATCTGACGCCACAACAGGCTGCAGAGGGAATGGCGGCCAAGCTCGCTGACCCTATGGACTCTCCTGGCGAGGACACGCTGCAAGCAGTGCTCCTCATGTTGCGCGGCGTTGAGCATACCGACTTCGTGGAGACACTGAATGCGTTCAACACTGTTTTCCCCGTCTCGGAGCTGCAGCTCGCAGAACGGCGCGCCGGACAACTGGCAACCCTTGAACAAGACAAAATGATCCAGACCACCGGGCCGGTACATCCGGCATGGCGTGGGCAGGATCCACGCCGACATGAACGCGCCAAAGACATGGGCACAACTCTGGGCGCGCAGGTTGCCCTAGGCGAAGGATACGCCATCGAGGCCGTGCGACCAGAAGACGAGCTGGCCGCGCTCATCGACAAAAAGAAGGCCCTCCTTGAACAGCTGGAAACAGACTGGACCACATTGCAGGACGTGATTCAGGGCGGCGCAGGCAAGGGACTTGTCCTGAACGGCAACAGCGGCAGCATTCACCGGCAACTGGTCGAACTTCGACCGCCGGTCGAGGGCTACAAGCTGGCCGCCGTGTGTGCATGGATCGGGACTGCTGAACACATGACCTTTTTCCGGGAGCTGTTAGGCATATGAGCTTTCTTCGGCTGGATCAATATGACGTACCAGGCAAGAGCCTGAAGATAGGCGGAAGCATGGATATCCGTGCCTCGGACGCTTCGGGCGAGACGAGCAGTACCGACGAAGTGGACAAGGGAACCAAGGCCAAGAAGCTGCCGGTTTCCCTCGTCATCCCTTTCACCAATGAGACGGACCTGAAACAGCTCATCCGTGTGGCTGAAGCCAAAAAGAACGGAACGCGGAAGGTCTACACCATCACCAACCGGACCGCCAATGTGGCAGGCATCCGACAGGTTCGCTTTGCCGAGGGGTTCAGTTGGCAGGAAAAAGACGGGCTGCATGCCTGGGACGTGTCTTTCACTCTGAAGGAGTACCTGTCCAACCCTGAACGAGTTGAGCAGCGGGAGACGAAATCGGCCTCCGTGGTTCAGACAAGCCAGGGCAAGGCAACGGACGAAATAACGGAAGTAGCCGGGACCGCCGAAGCCATTGCCGAGCCTTTGACCGGCCTGGAACGAATCCTTAAATTCATGGATGATTTCCTGGCATGAAATTACGCAAAACCCTTTTCATCAATGACACGCCGGTCAAGCTGGTGGAGGAAGACGTCCTGCTCTCCCTTTACTCCCCTGGCCGGGCGGTGTTTCAAGTACAAAGCCCTGAACCTCTGCACGGCATCGTCCGGCTGGAGGTCGGCTACTCCACCCAGGACCGGGACCAGGTCTATTTTATCGGCGTGATCCGGACCAGCGAGATCGTGGACGGCCAGCAACAACGGATCCGTTGCCGGGAGCTGACCGCCGCCCTGTATGCGCCCCTTCCGGCAGCCCTTCGCCACCCCACCTTGCAGGAAGTCACGCAATGGTATGCGGACCGGACCGGCCTACGGTTCGTTGTCCCTGAAAAGCCCTATGCCGAAAAGCGTGTCCCGGCATTTTATGCCCTTGGCAGCGGCTTTCATGGGGTTGATTCTCTGGGCGCGATTTTCGGAATTCAGGACTACATATGGCAACAGCAAGGCGATGGCTCAGTCTTCGTCGGTTCATGGCAGGACTCACGCTGGGCCACCCGGCCCGTTGTTCTGGATGAAGGCATATTCAACAAAGTGACAGGCTCCGGCGAAAAGCGATCCGCTGTGTTGCCCCAGCTCCGGCCCGGCGTCCTGCTGAACGGCAGGTATGCGGTGCGCGTCAAACTCAAGGGCCATGAAATGGTGACAAAATGCGAGAAGTCGTTAAAAAGATAATCCTCAAGCTCTATCCTGAACTGGATGCAGGGCTGCACCTTCCACGCTTTGCGCGGGTACTGGCCGTCAATGACGCGCCCAAGGATGGCGGCACGTCCGAGCGATTCCGACCACGCTACGCCGTGGACCTTGAGATCCTGACCCCGAACGGGGAGCGGGACGAATCTTTCCCGATATATGAGGCCGTGCAATTGCCCGTGCCTTTGGGCTGCGGACAGGAGGCCGGGCTGTTTGGCTTCCCGGAGCCGGGCGTCATCGTCGAGATAGGCTTTGCCTATGGCCGGGCCGATCATCCCATCGTGCGCCAGATCTATCCGCAGGGCATGAGCCTGCCCACCGTGGACATGGGCCAGCAGCGTTGGCAACAGTCGGCGGCGGTGTTTCAGGACGTGGACAAGGACGGAAATTGGACGCGCAAAACAGACATGGCCATAACCGACACATCACTGCGCCGGAACATCGAGGCCGTGGAGAATGAAGAGCAATATTCCCGCGACCACCGGACCATCCGCGAGAACAGCGTGGAGGAAGTCGGTGGGTTCAAAATACTGGAAGCACTCGGGGCGCTGCGTCTCCGCTCCGGTGGATCCGCGAACCTTGTGGCCGTGGATAATATCAACCTGACCACGACGCGGGACTTCACCCTGACGGCTGCCCAGGATCGCCATGAGGTGACCGGGCGGCACCACACCTCTCTGGTCAAGGGCAACCTCGAGGAGACGGTGAACGGCAACCGCACTGAAGACGTTGGCGGGGACAGAATAGAATCAACCGGCGGGGACATCACCGCTGACGTAGGCGGCAGCACGACCAGCACAGTCGGAGCCGAGTCCACCGAGCAGGTCACGACGACGAAAACGATTGAAGCGGAATTCATCAACCTGGTGGCGACGACGGTACGCATGGGCCGAGGCGGTGGAGGGGTCAGTCTGTTGCCCACCCTCATCGCATTCATGGAGGAAGTCCGCTGCGCGCTCCAGGACCTGGCCGACCATGTTCACCCCAGCGTGGGGAATTGCGATGTGCAGAGCGAGGTGGCCGGGCATTCCAGCGCGGTGGGTGGGCTGAAGGGGAAGCTTGGAAGTATTAGTGGTTAAAACTTGAACCATTAAGCAGTTTTTACCCATTCAGAAAACCAAAAATTCTCGTTTTCCTACTATAATACAAATATGCTACACGCGTTAACGGCGGATGTAAAAATACGGAGAAGCATATGACTTGGATTATTGTCTGCGTTATTGTTGTGGTACTATTTATTTGGTTAGGAAAACGGACAAAGGGAAAAGATGAGAATCCCCCATCCCATGCAACTATAACCACGACTTCAGACGACTTTGATGAAGTTGACACCCCTCATTTTCTTGCAGCGCCCCAGTATGACAAGCCAATCCCAATATGGACTGGCAGCCAAGAGTTTGAGTTTTCATACTTGAACTCTGACGGCAGCAGCAGAACCCGTAGGCAAGTCACGGTAAAGTCTATCGAACAGAATAGATTCGGCACATTTTATTTCATGGGACATTGTCATTTGAAAAATGCAGAACGCACCTTTCGCGTGTCGAGAATAACGACCATGGTCAAAGTAGACGGTGGCAAAAAATACAAAATGGATGCGCTATTTAAAGAAGTCCTGGAACTCCCTTTTAGTATCCATCCAAATGTTCAACAGCTTAGAGAAAAACGTGACAAGGATTTGCTTTCGAGATTTGCAAAATGTGCCTGGGAAGGAAGTATGGACATTGAATTCGACTCCCAAAAGGGGACCTTAACAAGGGTAATGATCTCAGAGCACAAGCATCCTTATTTTTGGTTTAAGACAGATGAAGGGTCCAGGTATAAATCCTTGCGATGGGTTAATACCTATATTCGCTGCAAAGACGGCACTATTGGAAAACGAAAGTTTATACACGAACATCTCGGTATTCCTACTAAGGGTATTAACTGGGAATAGCTACTTGACACAGCCCTGCATGGTATGGCCTACTGCCTTAACGGTGTTTAGTCACACCATTCAAGGCGGCAGCCACACCCGTGAGTAGTGGTTTTTTTGCGCCCGACGGAGGGGGCAAAAGTGCATAATTTATTATGCCGGGTGGTGGCCTAATACAATACCCTTCGGGGGAATAAGCCAACAGTTCCTTGAGCTGTGACTAACCACCCGGCATTTTGCATTTCGCAAGATGTCTTAGTCACAACTCAAGGAGATGCCCCATGGCACACACGCCCCACCCTCACGCCCCTACTACTGTAGACGCGCTACGGAACCACCCCAACAAAGGGGCGGTATTATGACCGCAAAAGACGCCCCCAGACTGACCCCGCGCAAGGCGCTCTGCCGCCTCCAAAGCATCGGCTACGCCCTGGAGGAACTTTCCATCCTCTCCGAGACAGCCACGGCCAAGGACCTGACCAGCACCCTCTACGTGCTGTCCCAAATCATCGAAGAATCCACAACGGCGGTCCAGCCGCTCGTCCACAAACACGCCCCGCGCAAAATAGACAGGGAAGCATAAAACAAGCCCCCGGCAGAAAAACACTGCCGGGGGCTTTTTAGTTATTTTGGGGGACTAAAAACTAGCCCCCCCTCCTAATTCCGTAGTGGACATATATAGACATTCTGTATACTGCAAATGTTAATTTTTAACATTGAGAAAAAAGAGACTAATATGACGTATTCTACGACTCCCGCATATAATGGTTCAATTCTTCACACGCTCTTCAGTTTTGAAGGTCGTTGCACTCGTTTAGATTTTTGGTTGAAAGGGTTTATTATAGGGAAGATTTTATTTATTTTGGCTTTTACACTACCACAGCCATCTTGGCCGGAGGGGATGGATACTCTTGTTTTTGTTCCTATTGTCATTCTAGGTATTTGGATAGAGTTAGCAGTTAGCGTTAAGAGATTTCACGACCGAGGTCACGCTGGCGGGTATGTTTTGTTCTCTTTTATTCCACTGGCTAATATTATTGTATTTATTCAACTTGGCTTTTTGGATGGAGTCCATGGTGCGAACCTTTACGGACAAGATCCAAAAGGTAGGGCACAAGTGACTTCATAAACCCCCGCCCAAAATTAACAGGGAAGCATAAAAGAAGCCCCCGGCAGAAAAACACTGCCGGGGGCTTTTTGGGTTTGGGGGATGGAGGTACTAGCGCCGGAAGTTGTTCCGCAGAGCGAATGCGAACAGGGCGGCTTGGACGGTGATGAGGAGTTGCCAGAAGAACATGAAGGCGCGCAAAGCGCTAGAAGGTTCATCGGAGGCTGCTTTAGTCAATGGGATATACCTAAGCCACTCGCCAATGACATGGTCCACTTTTGCAGGATCAAATTGCATCCACGCAAAATGCTGATATACTTCAATGCCCGTCAATATCAATAACGGCAAAAAAAGAAGCAACAGAAACACCTTAAAAGCCCGACGCGGCCACTCCCCAAAAAAGCTAGACTGCTTGTAAAGCCACAACATAAACCAATTGAACTTCACATTCTCACTTTGCCCAAGCAGCTTCAACTGTGCTTCCTTCTCAGCCACATGCCATCTGGACGCCTCATATTCGTTGTTCTCGGCTTTGTATTTGGCCTTCATACGCTGGTAAAAATCGCGGGTGAGCTGAAGCCTGTCATCCTCGGTGCATGCCTTGATGCGGTCATTCTTTTCCCAAGGGGAATCAATGAAATGGATATTGGTTAGGTCGCGTTGTTGGGTGAGGTCTAGACAGGTGGGATCGCAATTTTGGAAGGTAATGGCCTCTGAGGAGATTCTGCAGTTAGCAAATTTGAGAATAGTATTTTCATCTATTTTAATTAATCCAAAAAGAAGCTTAGTGTTGCATTGTGTTCCTGAGTAATCTGCGTTCTGACAGAAGGTCGTCTTGATAAATGTTGCGTCTCCATCGAAAATGGCCCGATTAAAGTACGCCATTTTCTTAAAGGTGGCCTCAATAAAATCTATCGCCCCATTAAAGGTGGAATTCTGTAAAAACACGTCTTCGTGAAAAGTCGCTTTGGAGAAAAATCCCATATTGAAGTTTGTTCCCAAAAAAAGTGCATTCCCACTGAATATAGCCTCTTTGAAAAAGACTGCACCATCAAAGGTGACACTGCGAAAGCAGGCGTCCCTCTTGAAGGAAACTTCATCAAAGAGTGCCTGACCTCTTAAGGTAACACAGTCAAAAAATGCATGTCCTACAAACTGAGCATGTTGAAATGTGATACAAGGCAAAATGCAATCTCGATCAAAGCAAATATCTCCCGGAAATATAGTTCCACTCAAATCGCATGGCGGTACCTCTTCCCCGAGATCTACCGTAGCCTGTATACGCTCTGACACCTGTTCATTGAATCCATCGACAGATACACCCTTATGCTCCGCCGGGGCATGGAATAGGCAATAGTCCTTGCCGTCATCCGAATCCGTATAAACAACAGGTTGCGGATCATCCCACTCATGTTCTTCGCATTTGCAACAGCCCACTGAATGCCTCCCATTAATTTGAGAAACGGTATAAGATCACAAATTCAACTGCAACCATTCAAATCAAAATAGATTCACACTCCGTCGGTCCACAATAAAAACAAACACCGAAAAAAATCACTCCTCCGCTCCCGCCTTCGCGCTTTTTCGTCCGTTTTTTGCGCAAGTTCAAAGACACGCAAAGCACCCCCCGAAACGTTGTGGCTGTAGGCGGTTAAAACAATTAACCTTTTCGCAATGTTTGCAAGTCGGTGCAGCTCTGCGCCATTTTGAAGAGCGTCCGACCTACTGACCAGAAATCAGTCAGTCACAATGCCCATGCGGGTTTCCGGGTTTTTTAAAAACTCAGGGACTTTTCAAATAGGGGAAAGGGTCCTGTCGCAGAGCAGCTTTATAATGGCCGATTTAGTTATAATCCATGCGGGTTAAAGGCTTCAAAGGTGGATGAAGTCGGCGTTGCACAAAATCGACCTTGCCAGACTCCCAAAGTCCATATTTAGTCCATCTCCCCCGGAAACCCTTTATTTACGCCATCCCGCGACCTATTCGTAATCAGTAGGTCGTCGGTTCAACTCCGATTCCTGGCTCCAAGGAATAGTAAGGCCCCACAACGACTTATGTCGTTGTGGGGCTTTTCCTTTTTGGCCGAAACAATGGATTATACGCATTTTGTACACACAAAGCTCATAAGGCATTCTTATTTTAGTATCTATAGGGGCCAGGGGGTGTATATCTCTCCAAGCCAAATCCTATCCAAAAATGTATTTTCCCAAAAGAGGCTGTAGCACGAGAACACTGTTAATTTCATAATTCTTCTTCAACAGTGCTGGGGGACTTTCACGCAAGCTTCGGACACCAAAGATGAGTATGCGCAGGCTCAAATTTATGCAGCGATCGCTCCGCACTTTTAGCGAGATGCCAGGATATCCAAACATGAATACGAATGAGCTGAAATTCCAGACTATGATCGGCATGACGGCCATCATGCAGCAGCCTGTCACGACTTCGAGGACGAAGAAACATTCGCCATCTGCCACGGACTGCACTACCTCCACAGAGGAACTTCTAAAATCCATCCAATCAATAAAACAGTTGATAAGGATGAGATCGCTAGGAGCGTCGCTTTAGACGCCGGAAGAGACTTTGCCTGGCAGTGTCGAGATGGGCATCCAGGCAGACGTCCTAACTCGGCTTCTGTCGGAAGCATAGTAACGCACGGTGCTCTGACGCTGTGCGGCCATCTTCGACCAGAACACCTGTGCCATAAACAAGAACGTGATCCCGGCCACCGTCCCAGTGCGCCAACAATCTACACTCGCTGAACGATCCCGAGTTGCCCGTCAACGCGCAACTGTTCCCCGTTACGGAACTTTTTGAGTGCTCCCCGGATAAACATGACCGCTGGAATGCCAAGCTCACGCGCCGTGACCGCACCGTGAGAAAGCGGGCCGCCGGATTCTGTGACGAGAGCTGAACACTTGTAAAAAAGCGGCGTCCATGACGGATTCGTCGTCTTGGCCACCAGAATAGCGCCTTCCGGCATATGCGGAAAATCCTCAACGCCGTGGACGAGATACGCTTCTCCTTCCGCTGTTCCTGGGCTACCTGGAACCCCCTTGAAAACACCTTCATCGGCTATTTCCATTTCGTCGGAAACACCGATCGCCCACACAGGCTCCGTTTCGAACGCTTTTAGATGCAGCTCTTTTCTCTCATGGATAGTCGCAAGCAGTTCCTCAGGCATACTCTCAGAATGAATGGATTCTATCTCCGGCTTACTGAGAAAAAAGAGGTCATAAGGATTCTCCAATCCAAGATGAAGGCCAAAGGCCCCTATAACCTTTCTAACAAGCGGGTTGATACGCGTCGTCTGGAAATGTTCCATGTCATCGAGCCAGGAGAACTGACGTGCCAGCCGAATCAGCTCGTCGGCAAAAGGGCGCAGATCCTCAGGAGTTCGTTCCATTACTTGCATAATGCAGGCAACCCTTCGCTCGACCAGTTCCCCTTCCCTTGTGTCGGAAGCTTCCTGCCCTGAAGTGGCAACGACATTCACGAGGTCAAGCACAACATGGGGCGCTTCGCCCCAAGTCGGCACATGGTAGTCGAAAGTCGTCTCCCGATGACCATACTGGCTGAGAAAGCGCTGGAAGCGGTCATTGAATTCCTCATGGCTGTTTATTTCGGACAGTGCTGTCTCGCCACCCTTGCCGAGCAAATCAAGAAGCGATTGCTCCTTGCGGGCAATCCCCGCCAATGTGGCGATACCTTTGTTGACCTGTCCCGTTTTCGCGCCACAATCAGCTATCAAACCTTTGAGTATGCCTTGGGCTTCAAGCTGATCTCCCGTTGTGAGCATCAAATACTCGAACAGGGTTCTCACCAAGAAAGATTGAGTCATTGAGATGGCGATATTGGGCTTGAAGTACTCGCAGGAAGCATTGAAGAGTTCTTGAAAGTACTCATGATATTGAACCGTGGACGTAAACGAATTGAAGTCGATGGTTCCAAGCCGTCCCACGCTCATGAGGAAGGTGTCCAGGTCGGACGCCCAATCATTGGGCAGGTCGACAACCCATTGAAAACGCTCCCGCAAAAGGGGCACCTGTTCCCTGAGTCGGTCAAAACTACGCATGTCGATCGGACGGTTAAGCGCCAGCAATTCGACGGCATTCTGGTTGCCATAGATGTAGGAGTCGATCCGTGTGAACCATGGACGCGTCGGCAGGCTGATCCCCATGAGATCAAGCGAATGCTCAAGAGATTGGTTAAACGCCTCCTCCACATAGCTCCAGGTCAAGGGCGTAAGTGGCTCGGGGAAACGTTCTGCAGACTCATCCCGCGTGTAGCGGGGAGGTATTTTGGTCAACGGACGAGATTGCAGTATGAACAGTTCCCCTTTCACCAGCGCCCATTCGATATCCTGCGGCGATCCGTAAGCCTGCTCGATCCGTTTGGCTGTAGCCGCGATCTCCTGGATCTCTTCATCGGACAGACACGGAGCATCCTTCAAATTCTTGGGGATGGCCTGTTCAACCACTCCTTTGTCCGACAAGACAATTTGATGTTCCTTGGTGTTGACCCGGCGCTCCACTATGGATGACGCCGCCGGATCGACCAGCCACGAGTCCGTCACAGCCTCGCCCCCGACAACAGACTCGCCTACACCAAAGTTGCCTTCGATAAGCACATGCTTCAGCTCTCCCCCGACCGGGTCCACGGAAAAGACCACCCCCGAACTGTCGGGGGAAAGCATCTCCTGGATGACCACGGCCATGGAAGCGTCCTCCTGGGCAAAGCCGTTATGAGTCCTGTAGCGAACGGCATGGGGACTCCACAATGAAGCGAAGCACTTTTTCACCGCTTCAACCACATCCTCACGAGACGTATTCAAAAATGTATCGTGCTGTCCGGCAAAGGCTGCGGAAGAAAGGTCCTCGAAAGTAGAAGATGACCTGACGGCAAATCGTGTCGAAGCGGAAAAACTATCAAGCATTAAGGCCATCTTTTCTTCCACCCCTTCGGGCAGTTCAAGAGACATGACCCGCTTCCGCATAGCTTGGCATTGCTCCTCAAGCACGGATTCGTCATTGAGATCGAAGGCAGGAGGAGCCGGGTAATTATCATGGTAAAAAGACGCTCCCACGACGATGCCGCCAGGAACATGGAACCCCATGGATGTCAGACGCTTGAGATTGTGACCCTTGCCTCCAGCCTCTTCAACGCCGCTTTGTACGGTGAAATCAGTGATGCTCATGTTGCCTCCGTTATTTGATCTTTGAAAAGGCGGCCTGCTTCTTTGATGCGTTGCGAAACGCAAAACCCAAACAGGAATAAAAGCAGACAAGGGAAAGCGATGCCCCGCAGACTAGGTCGATGAAGTAATGATATCTCAGATAGATAGTCGAGATGACGAGAAGGATAAACGGAACGACATAGACTCGCCACAAGGCGCGGTCGAACCGTGCAAAGAAAAGGAGCATATACAGGCCAACCCCCACGTGGAGACTGGGAAAAACGTCATACCCGGACGACCCTGCTGCCACCATCATGCCGTTGAGCCAGGTAAAGACGAATCCTTCAACCGGCGTGGTCAACATGTGGGCATAATACGCATATGGCCCTTGGGCGGGCACCAGCGTGTAACCGGTTATCCCGAAAGCATAGAGAACGAACAGCCCTGAACAAAAAGATAACAGCTTGGGCAGGTCAGCCTTGATCCCGTAATAAAAAAAACTGAAGAAAAGAAATACGATGAACAGCATATATCCAAGGCTCATTATTTCCGTCATAGGCTTGGAATAAAACTGCTGGGCCCATACGCTCAAATCTCCGCCGACGAGAGACACATCGATCGCGGCCAGACTCGCATCGCGGGCTGTGAGGCCAAGAGCGGGAACGACGTACTTGATGCTGGTGAATGCAAAATTCATCACAACGACATTCCAGAGAAGCCGGAATCGATTCGTAAGCGGGCCAAGATATTTCCGGCCAAAAAACATGAGAACGCCATATACGGCCAAGACGAAAACGTAAGCGGACATCCAGCCATAGGCGTGTGACGATAGAGCGAGCCGTATCAGAATCTGCCCCAGCATGAGGATCATGCAGATCTCATGGGCGAAGATATTTGAAAAAGACTGCATATCACCGTTCATCGTCCGCATTCGAGCCACTCCTTCGCCAATACGTTGCTGTGCCTGATTTCCTTTCGTCCACCAGCCAACATATTGAAGACTTGGGCCAACACTTTTTTCCATCTCCAATAGACGGCTATCCCAGTCGCAGTCATCGCCGAATATCCGACTAAGCCAAACACCGCCCATGCGGGATTGAACAATGCCAACAGGAAATAGGCTGTGGTCTGAAGAAACAAAAGGGGAGTACCAACAAGAATCCGCCAGAGGGTGATTACGTTATCGTCATCGGCCAGCAGCCTCGCCGCGACGCTTCCCCCCAGGACGGGCAAGGCGTTAACGATGAATGCCCCTGCAACAAAAGGTGTGAGCAGCAGTAGTTCAAGCGCCACTCCCGCTATGCCCCCAATAGGCACTACCGGTACGAGAGAATGACGGTCACGCCCTTTTATGGCGTCGTCAAAAACGGCTCGAACATGTTGAGGGACGCTCCCCGCCCCATAATCAAGGCATGCCTGCCTGTGAGATATTGTCTCGTCCATGCTCACGACAACGTCGGCGAACAATTCGCCCCTGCGCTGACTTTCCGCATCGTCAAACTGAACGGCCACTGAAGCCATGGCTTCCGAAATGCGTTCAGTAAGTTTCTCGAGATCCTTTGTATCCTGACTGTCGACAATGATGTGCCGGCCAAAGTAGATCTCCACAACACTGCGAAACTCAAAACCCCTTTCGTAATGAAGTCCGACTGGGACGATATGCACAGGTATGCCGTCCGCTTCCTTGACCGTCAACTTCGCGAGGTATGCCATTCCCTTTTTCACAGGCAACAGTTTAGGGCCAAGCTTGCTCGTTCCTTCCGGGAACATCATGACTCGTCTGCCATTGACAGCAGCCACCGCTGCTGTTTTCAATTGCCGCAGATTCTCCTTGTTCTCGGCAGTTGTCGCCGGATGTCGGTATATGGACACGCAATCCCCGAGGAACATCCGCAAATAGGCAGACCGGGTAAGGTTTTTACCGGCGATTCCAAGCGTATTGTCGAGAACGGATTCCATAACGAGGCCATCAACCGCCCCATTTCGATGGACGCAGGCATACAGCACCACGCCGGAACCGGGCACGTCGGCAATCCCTTGGACCCGGATATCTCGGAAGTACGTCCTGAAAAGTCGGTTCCTTGCCCATTGCATTGTCCGCTTAAGCATTTGCGAATTCCAAAGCGAGCTTCTTGGCCCCGGCCAAATCCTTCTTTCCGGTCCCCAGCTTCGGAATTTCGGCAACGCTGTAGAACTGAGACGGGACGGACAACGAATCGACGCCAGCTTCAAGCATTGCGCCTTTCAAGGTGGAGGGATCTTCCATCCCCTGAACCAGAGCAACAATGCGCTCGCCTTTCTTGGCGTCCGGGATGGCAACAGCGGCAGTATCGATTTCCCCAGGTGCGACTTTAAACAGGGATTCTTCCACGGCGGTCAGGCTCACCATCTCTCCGCCGATCTTTGCGAAGCGCGAGTATCGGTCCATGATGACCAGGAAGCCGTCGGGATCGACACGGCCTTTATCGCCGCTCTTGTACCAACGGACACCATCCTGCTCCACGATAACTTCGGCAGTCTTCTGCTCATCATCAAGATATCCCTTCATAATCTGGGTTCCACCAATGAGTATGAGGCCAGCCTCCCCTTCAGGGAGGTCCTCAAGGGTCTGGGGATCAACGATTCGGAAGGCGCTTCCAGGGAGGGGCAGCCCTACAGTCCCGGCCTTGGAGCCGACCTGTACGGTGAAATCGCTCAAATTGATAACGTCCGGTGTGTTGACGCTGGCCACGGGAGTGGTCTCGGTCGTGCCATATCCTTCATAGACTTCCAGCCCGAACTTTGCTTTGAAGGCGTTTCGGATTTCCTCGTTGAGCTTCTCGGCCCCGGCCACGACAAGACGCAAGGAAGAGAACATGAGTGGATGCAATCGGCGATTGCGGGCATAAAGCCCCAAAAACGTCGGGGTTGCACACAAAAATGTCGCTTTGAACTTCGCAACAACCTGGCCGATCTTTCGAGCGTCCGTCGGATCGGGATGACATACAAGCGGGATGCCTTCTATCAAGGGCATGAACGTCGTCGCCGTCAGTCCAAAGGCATGAAACAGGGGCAATGCACCCAAAAACACATCATCGTCCTTAGCATTGAACAGGCTGGAAACCTGCTTCACATTGCCCACGATGTTTTCGTGCGTCAGCATGACGCCCTTCGGCGTACCCTCGGACCCGGAACTGAAAAGGATTGCTGCGGTGCTGTCCAACGGAACTTTGCGGAAGAACAAAAGGCGCAACAGACTTGTAGGAAGCACCTGAACCATTGCCATAGTGCGGAGGAATCCCGCCTTGGAAATATTGTCCTTAAGGGTTTCCATGTGAAACACAGTTAAACCCATCAATATTCCCTTCAGGTCGAATCCCTTGGCCTTCAACCGGGTGACAAACTTTTCCGAAGTCACGACCGTCTGAATCCCTGCTCGAGCCAAAGCCTTCTGCAAGGAATCAGGGCCGACCGTATAGTTGAGATTGACCACAGTCTTTCCGCACATAAGCAGAGCCATGTTGGCGATGGTTCCGCCCGCGCTGGCTGGCAAGAGAACGCCTACATTTTGTGCTCCCCGTGTTTGCTTGGCGAGCAAACGAGATACCAGCACGCATGTGGCAAGAAGTCTCCGATGGCTCATTTCTGCCCCTGTGGAATCGGCAACAGCCCGTTGCCCCATCATACGTTTTGCAGTCTTGAGCCATGCGATATGGATGGGATCGAACGTGTCCGAATAGTACTTCCAAGCATCAATGGAGAGGTGCGTGACACTCTGCTTCACATCATGCGCGGAGGCATCCGACGAAAGAGGCTCCCCGAAGCATACCGTGACGTCGCGGACTTTCCGAATTCTGGACATTTCACGAAGGCGAGGAGTAGCAAAGGAAAACGCACTTCCCCACAGCCCTCTGAGATAGAAGGGTATGATCGTGCAGCCGGATTCCTTCGCAGGCCCTTCGAACCCTTTTTTGAACTCTCCGAGTTGACCATTACGACTGATGGCACCCTCGGGAAAAATGACGATGCAGTCTCCATCGCTCAACGCCTTGGCAATATCCTTCAGAGCAGTTTTGCTGCCTCGCGGAGAGATCGGTATGACGCCCAAACGCCTGAGAAACCAGTTGAGGTACCAGCGCTCATAGATGGCACGTTCCATAACGAAACGCAGTCGGCGTGGCACAGCCAGCGAAAGCACGGCCCAATCAATCCAACTGACATGGTTGCCCAGCAAAAGGACACCACCTTCAGCCGGGACATTGTTAAGACCGGCAACGAAAAGATTGTACCGCTGAGAAAAAACAAGATGCATCACATACCTGAGCAGGGACTGGGGCAGTTTGTACAAGGTGTAGACCATCCCGCCGCACACTACCACTGCGAGGATGTAAAACAACGGAATGCTTCCCAGCCCGACCATAGACATGACCAGCGTCAGCCCGAGAAAGCCGAGCATAAAGATATTTTGTATAAAGTTGTTGCCTGCAAGGACTTTGCCCGACTCACCCGCCCCGGCTGTGAACTGAATCAGCGAGTTCAGCGGAACGATGACCAGGCCACCGAAAATACCATACGCGAAGATCAGCGAGGCCAATGCCCACCGGCTTTCGATCGACGGCAAAAAGAAGAGGCAGGCGGTCATGCCGATTGCGCCCAACGGTATTGTTCCGGTCTCAATGTAATTGCGGGACACCTTGCCCGCCATTATGGAGCCGATGATAATACCGACACCCCCCAATGAAAGCGTGCCTTGGGCTATAATGGTATTGGTTTCACCGGCGACATCCTTCAGGTGGGCACCAAAAGCGGCGAGAAGCACTTGGTTGACGGCCCAGAAAATGGCCAAACCAATGATCGACAGCCAGATAACCTCACTCTTCTTCACCAGTTTTATGTTGGATTTCAGATACCCGCCACGCAAATACTTCTTTCCATCCAGTAACAACTTGGAATCACCGGACTGCTTTTCAGGTAACGTAAAGGCGACCAGCGTTTCAAGCACGGCCCCAACGACGAGAATATAGCCGCAAGGTGCGATGGTCTTGAGTATTTCACTCGGAGTTCCTCCTGCCGCGCTCAGAAGATGCTCAAAAAAGACCGAAAAGATGACCGCTCCAGCGAGGATTGCCGCAATGGTTACCGCCTGAACAGCGGCGTTGGCCTGGGCAAGGAGATCATTGCCCGTCATTTCCTTGATATAACCGTACTTGGCAGGAGAATATACGGCGCTCTGTGCAGCCAGCAGAAATGTCAGCCCAAAGGCAGGCCAGAACAGCCCCGCATAATAACAGACTACTATAAGTATCGTGAGCGGTATTGATGCTGCGGCACAGACCTTGATCACCTTGTTCTTTGAAAACCGGTCCGAAATGAAAGCGGAAGGTGTAAACAAAAGAATGAACGGCAGCAGAATAAGCGCGTTGACAATAGCGGTTAAAGCAATCTGCTCCGCACCGTCGAAGCTTTTGAACACTGTATTCTGGATGATTATCTTGTGACCGAGATCAGTCATGGCGTTCAACAAAACCACCATGATGTATGACGTGAAGCCTGATATTTTCATCAAAGTCCGCATGACGTTCTCCTATGACAATAGCTTTCGCTGCAAATACTCAAGTTATAACTAGAACAGCTAATAGTTGAAATTCAATAAGATAGCAATTAGCACACACACAAAACGCGTTTAGCTGCCGCGACTACGTTATTGACGACAACATCGTCTATTATGATCCGCCCGTATCGATGCATCACCAGGACCTGAAGGACCAACCCTAACACAAGGCCTGACGCCAGCACCGCGTCCATGGGCGGGATTTCCCCTTCGGCCACCGCTTCTGCGACAAAACGTGCGACCATATCATTAGGATTCACCGTCTCATCAAGCAACTTCTCATCAGGAAACCCGTGCTGGGTCAGCATGATGAAGGCAAATTGCACGGAATACTCCCGATAGTAGGAAAATATGAAACGGACACTCGACTCCAGGCGAGCCTCCAGAGGAGCACCCTTCTCAAACATTTTCACCCCGAGCTCTCTGGAAAACCTTTCGAGCTCACGACAGAACAGTTGCCATGCCATCTCATTTTTACCCGGATAGTGCCTGTACAAGGCCCCCTCTGTCACTCCGGCCTCAGCCGCGATGTCTTTGATGGTCGTCTGCGCCAATCCTTTTGTGGAAAACAAAAGAATCGCCGCCTCCTCAATGTCCTGCTTCTTTATCGCTGGCCGGGCCATACACTCCACTCCCCAATTAATAAGTAAATATTCACTTATTAACTAGACTCCACAATCGCAATTGTCAACAACAGATACACACCACGATTGGAATCAACCTCAATCAAGTGACCTGCCCCCCGAAAACTGGCCACATCGAATGTTAGTCGTATGGGCCATGAAAGAGACAGGATCTGGCCATCAAATGCCCCCCCCTGAACAGATCCTCTTCAAGCTTAGAGAAGCCGACGTTGCCTTGACTCAAGGAACGCGAGTTGCTGATGCCTGCCGTCAATTGGGCATACCCGAGCAGACGTATTACCGCTGGCGCAAAGAGTACGGGGGCTTGAAGACGAGTCAGGCCAGGCAGCTCATAGCTGTTGGAGAGAGAACTCCAGATTTAAGAAGCTCGTTGCCGACTTCAGTCTGGATAAGCAAATCCTTTCAGAGGCGCTCAAGGGAAACTTCTAAGCCCTGAACGTCGCCGCAAATGTGTAAATCATGTTCAGGCTGTCCTTAATGTGTCTGAACGAAGCGCAGGTAGTTATCGAGAACTGGCGGCAGGAATACAATACGATCAGACCCGCATAGCTCGCTGGGATACAAACCGCCTGCGCCAGTCGCGCGGCTCCCCCTAGGGGGAGCTAGGCTGGGGGCTGGACGAAATTGTTTAAACTCTTATTTCTCTAGCCTAGAAAAAACAGATAATTACCCCTAGCATTGCACCAAAACACTTGGTTGACACCCACTATCAAAGAGGTATCATAATATATGTTACGCTATGTACGCCTCTTAGGATTTGTACAAGGTATTTAAATTCCATTTATAATTTAGCAATGACGACTCACGTTTTCCCCGCCGGGAACAACTAAGGTAATATATCATTACTCTTAACAGCAATTCGTTTTATTAATCATTTTTTGGGAGAAGGATGAGCATGGCACAAAGACTTTTTTTACATATAGGATTACCAAAGACTGGAACCTCAGCAATACAGTTCTTTCTAAGGTGTAATGAGTCGGCACTACGGGAACAAAGCATTGTGTATGTTCATGAAAGGATATACGAAGCTTGGGACGGTAAAAAAAGCAGTCTAAACAAGCACTTAAAGTGCATCGACCTCCTCGCCAATGGAGAACAAGACATTTTGATCAGTGATGAAGGCATATCACCTATAGTTAGCAGAAACCCAAACGACATCCTTTTAATAAAGGACAGATATCCTTCCTTGGAAATAAAAATCATTCTTTACCTGAGACGGCAAGATTTACATATCGAGTCGCTTTTCAATCATATTGCAAGTTCGGCTGAAGAAAAACAATTCACGTGGGAAGAATACCCATCTCGTTTTTTACCGTTAGAATGTCATGACCGAATTAACTATGACTACTATTCATGGATTTCTAGGTTACAGGAAGTATTAGGGAAAGAAAATATTTGTGTGCGTGTGTATGATAAAAATGAATTTTATGGAGGTAGTATTTTTACTGACTTTATTCACGCTTTGAATCTACCCTTTCTCGATGAGTATACTATACCTGAGAAAAGAATTGGTCATAGCCTAGATCAAAGATACAGAAAAATAGCTGCAAAGCAGTATGAAATATTCAACGATAGATCTCATGTTGAAAAAAACATTTCTATGCATGTGCTTTATGCACTCAATGAATCCATGGGGTTTAGCAATATTAAAAAATTCCTATCTGTAAAAGAGAGGAACGATATTCTTGAATATTTCAGAGAATCAAATACTATGGTTGCTGAAAAAATTCTTCAAAAAAAGGGGCCTCTCTTTCCTCAAAACAAAATGACGGAAACGCCTAAAGAGGATTCTTTCCATAGTGGCGAACTGGAAATGATACCAATTGTACTGAACAAAATCTGGTTTAATGCAATTGTCAATATTGATTTCAGCATGTTTATATACATTAAAATGAATGATTTTCAAAAACGATATCATTCAGGCGAGTTGGGAGCTCGCAAGAAGTACAGAATTTACAAAATGCTAAACAGCATATGTAAACGACTAACTGGAAAATCCCCCGCTGATACCAAGATTAAGTTAGACGTATTTGATCAATCGATGAGATAGCAAAGACTAAGGCTGTTTTAACTATATTATTGTTCCTAAGAAAACGTAGAATACCCACCCCTTCCCCTGTTGAGGACATCTGCGACGTAGCGGACATCTTGAACCAACTGCGTGGCTCTGCTTCGCCCGGACGGGATGATTAAGGACTGGACTTGTCCAGCCGATATAACTGTTTTTACACAAAGAATTTCACGCATAGTTGTCCCCGGCGAACAGAAGTGGTCCGACAAAGTGACCCCACTTCTCTGAACGATTGCCATGGTGACTTATCGGAACATATCCGGACAATATGGTTTTTCATTCTTTAACGGATGTCCATATTGCAACTTTCGTGCGGTTCTCCAAAAGACACAGCTCACATACCCAACAAAGTTGGCCCATTTCTATAGGCTTAAGGTCAAAGCAAGCTGGTAAGCAATTTGATTTGCTTTGGTAGGCAGATCGCTAAATCATATTTGTTCTGAATCGTTCGACGTGCGGCTTTGCGGATGTGCTGCAGGTCCGGTGCGTGTTCAAGGGCTTGGATCATGCTCTTAGCGATTTTGTCCGGATCAGTGAAAGAGGTCAGAAGGCCGTTTTGACCATCTTGCAACACCTCCTGCACTGGCTCTGTGTCCGAGCCTACGATGAGGCATTCGCAGCTCATGGCTTCCAGCATGGACCAGGATAGGACGAAGGGCCAAGTGAGGTAGGCGTGGGCCGTGGAGGCTTGGAGCACCTTTTTGTACAGGCCGTATGGCAGGGGATCGACGAAATGAACCCGACTTTCATCCACACGCACCCGCTTTATCATCTCTTGCTTGTAGGTACGGCCATCTGTCAGCTTGGGGCTGTAGCATGCCCGGTCTTCGCCGACGATGAGCACATGGCAACTGGGCCGGGCATACAGAATAGCCGGCAAGGCCTGATAAAACTGCGGAAAACCGCGATAAGGCTCGAGGCCGCGCGCGCAGTAGGTCAGCAGCTCCGTGCAACCAGTGAGATCAATACCTGGTAGCTGTAAATTTTGAATGGAAATGTTTGGGTCGGGTGCAAAGTAGCGGGTGTCGATGCCGTCGTGAATTTGATGAATCTTGGCCTTAAATTCCGACGGGAATTGAGTCTGTTGAAAAGCCGTCGGGGTCACGCCTGCGCTACATGATACCAAGTCATGCAGGATCGGGGTGTTTCGCATCCTAAGCATGGCCAGGTCAGTATCGTTCTTTTCCCGATGATCAAGTCGGGTCTCGGGGCCAGCCGCATTGTAGTACCATTCAAAATAATTCACCAACGGAGCATCGGGAAAGACATCCTTGAGATACATGGTCTGTCCCCAACCGGAATGACCCAGGATGACGTCTGGATTGAATCCCTTGGCTTTGAGTTGGCGACATGTATCAAGCAGTCCTGCGCCATGCCGCACGGATTCGTCCACCCCCAGACTCAGAGGGTGGAGACTTTCGGCACGGTTCTCAACGGGCTGAAATGCGACTTTGCCGACTCCGGGTATATTCCATTCCGGGCGCGGATTTTTGGTGGCAAACACAACCTCATTTTTCGGATTACGGCCGAGGTATGCGGCAATATGCCGGAATTGAGCCGGGAAGTTGCAGTGGGTGATCAGGATACGCATGGATTCTGGTTTCAATGGGCTTCACGTGCTGTTGCTGTGGGTTGGTACCCGTTAAATATCCTACAGGTGAGTAGCATGATTGTCATCGCTCCTTCATGCTTTCGTTGGCGTATTTAAGCAATGGCGAAAGAAAGAACTCAATGAGCCTGCGTTGACGAATCTTGACCTCGGCGGAGGCATGCATGCCGGGAGTCAGGTTGACGCGCTTTCCGTTGACCTCGATATAGCTCTGTTTCATGGCCACCCGCGCCAGAAAATAGAGGTCGCCTTCTTCGGTCTGGATGGCATCGCCAGATACGGACTTCACAGTGCCATCCAGGGTGCCGTATTCTGTGAAGGGGAATGCCTCCAGCTTGATCCCCACGGCCTGGCCCTCGCGTACGAATCCGATATCCTTGTTTTTGACCCGCGCCTCGATCTCCAGTTGGTAGTTCCGGGGTACCAGGATCATAAGCTCTTGAGCCGGAGTGACCACGCCGCCGATGGTGTGGACGGCCAGCTTCATGACCTTGCCGTCCACAGGTGCGACAATCCGCTGCAAGGTGTCGCTTCGAGTGGCCTTTTTGAGTTCTTGAGTCAGGGAGTCCACTTCTGTCGAGACTTTGGTTTTGTCTTCAAGAAGGTCGCGGCTGTATTCGGACAAGGCTTGGAGCCGCTGTTCCTCAGCCACATCAATAGCCGCCTCGGCCTCGGCCAGTTCCTGTTGCTCAGCCTTAAGATTCTGCACGATCTCAATACGTTCGGTCTCGACCTGAAGCCATTCGCTTTCTGGAGCAAAATCCTGTTCATACAGAATCTTGTGCGCTTGGGCTTTCTTGTTGACGAGGGGAAGTTGTTCCTTGAGCTTGTCCACTATATGCGTAGCGGACTGCATCCTGGCCTGCAGCCTGCGAATCTCGTTGTCATACCCCTTGAGCTTGGCCGACAGGGATTTCGCAGCCTGAAGGAGGTATCGCCTTTCCTGAAGGACATTCGTCGAATCCACTCCTTCCGGGATGACCAATTCCGGCATTTTTTCTCTTTCGGGATCCCAACGGAGAAGAGCTTTGAGTCGGGCCTCTTCCAACAGAGAAGCTTGCAATTGCCCCCTCAGTCTTTCCACATCCGCTCCACTGGTGGTCGTATCCAATTCGATAAGCGGCTCACCTTCCTTGACGGTCTGTCCTTCGCGAACGTTGATCCTGGTGATTACCCCGCCTTCCAAAGGCTGGATGGTCTTGACCATGCCACTGGGGATGATCTTGCCTTCGGCCACGGCCACCACGTCCGTTTTGCCGAGCGAGGCCCAGACAACAAGGAAAACAGCCAAAATCATGATACACCAAGCTGTAGCTCTGCCGATAGGCGAAGGAGGCGTCTCCACCACTTCCAGAGCAGCAGGCAGGAACTCCATCTCCGTGGTGGGGTGGCTGAACCGGCATTTTCTGGCCTTGTCCATAAATGTGGGCACATGCGATAATACCTTTTCCCTGACCATCGCTTTTATCCCGCCGATCATCACGCAGCCTCCCGGGGGTCCTTGGATTGGTACTGCCACAACTTGGCGTAATATCCGCCCGTACGCACAAGTTGCTCATGGCTGCCGGATTCCACGATTTGTCCTTTTTCCACCACTACGATGCGGTCGCAATCCTTGACCGTGGACAGGCGGTGGGCAATGATCAGCACGCTCCTGCCCGAAGAGATGGCCGACATATTCTGCTGAATGATATGCTCGGACTCATAGTCCAGGGCACTGGTGGCCTCGTCCAGAATAAGAATCCGCGGGTTGGTCATGAGGGCACGGGCAATGGCGACGCGCTGGCGCTGCCCGCCGGAAAGCCCGGTGCCCTGCTCTCCGACGATGGTATCGTATCCCTCGGGCAATTCCAGAATGAAATCGTGCGCCCCAGCCAGCTGGGCCGCATTCACCACCCGGTCCATGCTCGCCCCGGGGTCAGCCAAGGCAATGTTGTCGCGCACGGAACGGTTGAAAAGCATATTTTCCTGGAGCACAACGCCAATCTGCCGCCGCAGCCAGGCTGTATCCACCAGAGTCAGGTCGATATCATCCACCAGCACCCGTCCCTTTTCAGGCACGAACAGACGCTGTACCAGGTTGGTCAATGTGCTCTTGCCTGACCCGGAACGCCCAACAATGCCTACGCTTTCTCCTTTGCGGATGTGAAGGTTGACGTCCTGAAGCACAAAAGGAGTATCCGAACGGTAGCGAAAGCTGATGTTCTCGAATTTGATATCCCCGTGCAGCGAAGGGAGGGTTGAGCGGTTGGGGTTGTAGCCGGGCTCTGTAGGGTTGTTGAGAATATCTCCCAGGCGTTGAAGCGAAACCCCGGCCTGCTGAAAATCCTGCCAGACCTTGGAGAGGCGTAGGATGGGGCTGTTGATTCGCCCGGCCATCATGTTGAAGGCAATGAGTTGGCCTACGCTCAGGTCGCCGTCAATAACCGCGCGGGAACCGATCCAAAGAATGAGCAGCGTGCTCAGTTTGCTCAAAAAAGTTGTGGCTTGTACCGCGAAGTTGCCCAGGTTGTCGGTGCGGAATGCGGACTTCACATATCCGGCCAACAAATCTTCCCAGCGACGCTGAAACTGTGGTTCCACTGCCATGGATTTGAGCGTCTGCACGCCGCTGATAGTTTCTACAAGAAAGGCCTGCTGCTCTGCTCCGCGCTGAAATTTTTCGTCCAGGCGTTTCCGCAGCACCGGGGTCACGAATACGGAAAGCCCGATGTAGAACGGCATGATGCCCAGAACCAAGAACGAAAGCTGCCAACTGTAAAAAAACATAACCACAAGAAATACGCCGGTAAACAGCAGGTCCAGAACCACAGTCAGTGTGGATCCGGTCAAAAAACGCCGGATATTTTCCAATTCACGCACGCGGGCAACGGAGTCGCCCACGCGGCGGGCGTTGAAATACGCCAATGGCAGGGAAACGAGATGGGAAAAAAGCTGAGCCCCGAGAGTAACGTCCACCCGGTAGGTGGTGTGGGAAAAAAGCCAGGTGCGCAGGCCTCCCATGACCACCTCGAAGATGAAGACGACCATGAGGCCTATGGCCAATACGTCCAGGGTGGTCAGTCCTTTGTGCACCAGCACCTTGTCGATGACCACCTGAAAAAAAAGCGGTGTCACCAGCCCGAAAAGCTGCAGAAAAAAGGAGAGCAGCAACACCTCGCCGAACAGCCGCTTGTATTTGATCAGTGCCGGGATGAACCAGGATATGTTGAACTGCCGCAGGGCGTCTGGCAGCGCAGTGCGCTTGGTGATAAGCATGAGCTTGCCGGACCAGGACTCCTCAAATTCGATCAGGGGAATCTTCTTCACCCCTCGCTCGCCGGGAGCTTGGGTAAGCACATCATCGTTTCCTGCTCCCCCCAAGATCAGCCAGGTTCCATCCTTCATCTGGGCCATAGCCGGAAACGGCACCTTATCAAGACTGGAACAATCCCTTTGCAGGACCTTGGCCTTGAGACTCAGGGCCCTGGCTGCTCGCATGATGTCCACGTCTTGCATGGGCTCATCCGGGGGGGCGAATTTGTGGCGAATGCCCTCGGGGTCTGCAGCGACACTGTGATAACGGGCCAGTAAAATGAGGGAGATGAGTCCCGTATCTGCCTGCTGGGTGGAGTCTTTTTTTTCTTCGTCGTTCAGGTTTGTTTTTTTTCCCATTCAAATAGCCTTAAGCTCTGCCGATTGGCAGCGCAGATGTCCTTGTGTTGCAGAGTTCTCACGAAAGAAACAGGATGTTGCCCGCCGAACCATTCCGCACTTTTTAAGGGAATTCCCTGAAATTGTGAACCTTGAATCGTCTACTTGCAGAGTCTGTGGGAAGATAAAACAAAGGGGCCGCCTTGGGCAGCCCCTTTTGTCAATCACTGAGCTTACGATTTCTGCCAGTTGGTCGTGATGATGTTTTGGAAATCATCCAGAACATCGTTAGGTATGGTCAGTACGCCTGCGGAACTCGGCGTGTAAGCGGACATGGCATCCACTAGGGACTGTACCTGGCCGGCCAAGAGCAGGCTCCCGTCGCTGAGTTCAAACGACTCGACCTGTTTATCGGAACTGGTATACCAACCATTTATCGTCAGGCGGTCGGTAGAGCCGATAACGCCTATTGTCAGATCATTATTACTCCTGGAGAAAAGCAGGTCGTCCTGTTCAATGCCACTTCCAAACACGACTTTATCATTCCCGCCGTTATCTACGATGGTGTCTTGACCGCCTGCCATATCGAAACGATACTCATCATCTCCCATGCCACCGATCAGGGTGTCGTTGCCATACCCGCCGACAAGGGTGTCGGCACCATTGCCGCCATACAACTGATCGGCACCAAATTCGCCTTGCAGCAAATCATTGCCGTCATTCCCATAGAGGACATCTTTGCCTTCATTGCCGTAAAGTACGTCATTGCCGTCGCCGCCGATGAGGGTGTCATCGCCAATTGCGCCATGGAGGGTGTCGTTTCCATTGCCGCCATTAAGATAATTGCTGGCAGAATCATATTCCATAGACCATGGATCGGTTACTTCCTTGTTGGCATAAAGCACGTCGTTGCCGCTACCGCCCATAAGCGTATCGCTGCCAAGTCCACCTATCAGGGTGTCGGCGTCATCTCCGCCGTACAGCTTGTCATCGCCGGCCCCTCCGTCCAGGAGGTCGTTGCCGTTGCCGCCGAAGAGAGCGTCGTTCCCTTGGCCGCCATAAAGTTTGTCGTCATCGTTGCCGCCAAAGAGGGTGTCGTTGCCCAAACCGCCAACCAGGGTGTCCTCGCCGTTGCCGCCGTTCAGGTAGCTGTCGCCACCGGCACCGCTGGCAACTGATTCCGAGTTCAGGCTGAAGGACGCATTGGCCGCAGTGATTGCGGCATCAACACCAATCACGGCGCCTCCGGCATTGCTTGCGGTCTGCCCGGAGATGAGCACATCATTGCCGTTGCCGCCGAACAGCTTGTCGTTGCCGGAACCACCGTTCAGAGTGTCGGCGCCATCTCCGCCGTACAGCTTGTCATCGCCGGCTCCTCCGTCCAGGAGGTCGTTGCCGGTGCCGCCGAAGAGAGCGTCGTTCCCTTGGCCGCCATAAAGTTTGTCGTCATCGTTGCCGCCAAAGAGGGTGTCGTTGCCCAAACCGCCAACCAGGGTGTCCTCGCCGTTGCCGCCGTTCAAGTAGCTGTCGCCACCGGCACCGCTGGCAACTGATTCCGAGTTCAGGCTGAAGGACGCATTGGCCGCAGTGATTGCGGCATCGACATCAATCACGGCGCCTCCGGCATTGCTTGCGGTCTGCCCGGAGATGAGCACATCATTACCGTTGCCGCCGAACAGCTTGTCGTTGCCGGAACCACCGATCAGGGTGTCGGTGCCATCTCCGCCGTACAGCTTGTCGTCGCCGGCCCCTCCGACCAGAAGGTCATCATCGTTGCCGCCAAAGAGGGTGTCGTTGCCCAAAGCGCCAACCAGAGTGTCGTCGCCGTTGCCGCCGTTCAGGTAGCTGTCGCCACCGGCACCGCTGGCAACTGATTCCGAGTTCAGGCTGAAGGACGCATTGGCCGCAGTGATTGCGGCATCAACATCAATCACGGCGCCTCCGGCATTGCTTGCGGTCTGTCCGGCGATGAGCACATCATTGCCGCTGCCGCCGTACAGCTTGTCGTTGCCGGAACCACCGACCAGGGTGTCGGTGCCATCTCCGCCGAACAGCTTGTCGTCGCCGGCCCCTCCGGCCAGGAGGTCGTCATCGTTGCCGCCAAAGAGGGTGTCGTTGCCCAAACCGCCAACCAGGGTGTCGTCGCCGTTGCCGCCGTTCAGGTAGCTGTCGCCACCGGCACCGCTGGCAACTGATTCCGAGTTCAGGCTGAAGGACGCATTGGCCGCAGTGATTGTGGCATCGACATCAATCACGGCACCTCCGGCATTGCTTGCGGAGATGAGCACGTCATTGCCGCTGCCGCCCATAAGCGTGTCGTTGCCGAAACCACCGATCAGGGTGTCGTTGCCGTTGCCGCCGTTCAAGTAATCGCTGCCGTCGGGATCGCTAGTTTCAGGCAAATAGCCCTCAATCGGAGCACCTTGGTACCCATATATAAGGTCGTTGCCGTCTCTGCCGTACAAAGAGTCTTCGCCCGCTCCACCGTATATGATATCCGTTCCGGTGCCGCCATAAATGACATCATTCCCGTCATTGCCCATGAGTGCGGCATTGCTGGCGGTAGAGTTGTTTCCGGAATAGCCGTAGATAGTATCGTTGCCGCTCAGGCCATCAACTATATCGGTATCAAATTCCGCATTGAGATAATCATCGCCGACCGTGCCGGTGATGATTTTGGGTTCGCTCAATATCCTGATATCTTCATAGGTCGCCGTAGACCCATCTGCGAACTGAACCATTTCAATCTGGTTATCCAGAATGACAGTCCCGCCGTCGGCCAGAGTGACCACCAGCTGGGTTCCATTCTCATCGCGTTTTTCCACCGACAGGGAATCAAAGGTAATGCCCGCGCCGAAGCTAAGGATGTCCACGTCACCGGAGCCGTATCCGTAATCCTGGATGGTGTCGTTGCCGTCACCGAGATTGTAGACATAGGTGTCGCTGCCGTTCCGTCCCTCTAGAGTGTCGTTCCCCAGGCCGCCAGCCAAAGTGTCATCGCTGTCGAAGCCGCGGATGTAATCATCACCAACAGTCCCTGCATTGGCCAAATACTGCCCCTGCAGGTCCGACTGTGTCCAAACCGTGCCGTCAGCAAAACTGATTTGTTCCATGCGGCTGTTGACCTGGACTGAGCCGCCGTCGGCAAACGTGAGGATGTAGTCGCTGGAATACGGGGAAGTACGGGTGACGGTGACGCTCTCTTTTTCGATGCCCGCACCCAGCTCGAGGGTGTCTACATCGCTTGAGGAGTAACCGCTCTCCTTGATTATATCGTTTCCATCACCGAGGTTATACCGGTAGATATCACTTCCGTAAGAACCATTCAGCGTGTCGTTGCCTTTTCCTCCAGCCAACGTATCGTTGCCGTTGAACCCCTTGATGCTGTCGTCACCGTCGGTTCCGGCCTGATCCAGATAGAGTTGCTTCAATTCATCGTAGCCCCAGGAGCTCCCGTCGGCAAACAGAACCGTATTGATGCCTTCTGTTATCTGGAGGCTTCCACCTTCCGCCAAATTGAGTTTCAGATCACTCGAATAGGATGATAACCTGGAAATAGTAACAGAGTCTTTGGTTATCCCCTCGCCGAGGACGACCGTATTGCTCTCCCCCTCTTCAGCATAGTCGTATATGACGTCTTGCCCGTCACCAAGGTTGTATTCATATCTGTCACTGCCAGCACCGCCGTTCATGGTGTCATTCCCGGTACCGCCGACCAGAGTGTCGTCACCGCCCATGCCAGAGAGGTAATCGTTTCCTGCCCCGCCGACGATTTTATCGTTATTGCCATCAAACCCTTCAATGGTATCATCGCCGCCGGTAGCGGCTGAAGCCAAATACTCGCTGAAGATCTCGTCGGAAGTCCAAATAGAGCCATCCGCGAATTGAATCTGCTCAACGCTTCCGTCCCAGCGAACTGTACCGCCGTCCGCAAAGGTAAGTACAAGATAGTTTTCATTGATGGTTCCGGACCAGGGATCCTCAATAGAACCACGGGAAATCGTGATGGAATCCTTGGTAATGCCTTCGCCCAGCTTCAGGACATCGACATCACTGGCTGCCCCGTCATCCTGGATGACGTCATTCCCGTCACCCAGTTCATATTTGTAAGTATCACTTCCTGCCCCACCATAGAGTGTGTCGTCTCCAAGCCCGCCGGACATGATATCTCCGCCCGCGCCACTGGCCACGGATGAGCTGCCGATTTGAAATCCATGAATAACGTCGTTTCCAGCTCCGCCAGAAAGGGTATCGTCCCCGAACCCTCCGCTGATGATTTCGTTTCCGGCACCGCCGTAGACAATGTCATTGCCCGCACCGCCGTCAAGGCTCGCGTTGCTCGCAGTGGGCATTCCTCCTTGGAATCCGTACAAGGTGTCGTCGCCACCGAGTCCCTGTACAGAGGTTGTGTCTGCTGTCGCGGTCAAAACGTCATTGTTTTCGGTTCCCCAAAGGATATTGCCTCCGCCAGAAGCGGACGCGTCCGTGGAAAGAGAAAATGAGGTATTCATACCATCTGAATTGTAACTATCTGACACTGCTTTCTCCTTTTGCGTGCAGGTAAGACTGCAGGCTTCTTCTGGCCCACAGCAGAGACTCAAAGCCCAAAGATGACAACCATGATACAACCGTCAAGAAGATTGAGACAACTGAAAATTCATACTTGAAGGCTGCCGCCTATACAAAAACTATGTTACGAATGTATCCTATAGTGATTGCATGATGCCTTTTTTGACACAATACATTTGTTATAGGGAAAAAAAATATTAAGGAAAGTGTTTTTTTTATTAGTTCAGCAAGTGAATGGTTGAAAGATCAATAAAAGTGCTATGTGACCACATTAAAAACAGACAGAAAGATGGACATCAGTGGGCAAGCTGAGGCAGTTCCGATTGTTTGGACAGTTCGGCAGCAAAATTGAAGGTGGAGCGCGGTTCTCCTGCCGCTTCCGCGGCCCTCTTTCAGCCAATGCTGAAGCGTTGCCTCGGAGGGAGACTGTCGTTTGACCATAAAAGCCGTTCCTGTTTTACTACCTTTAATAGCAGCCAGGAGCGGCTTATGTTTAAGACTTTAGTGTGCCGTTAACGACTTTATTACTCTCCCACAATGACCTGCCCCCCCTTCCCGCCTGGAGTCGAATACACAGCGGATTCGCAGCTATTTCAGCCAGATAAAATGCGCGGAATTACATCGTATGATATGGCGTTGCTCAGAGCCCTTTATGCTAAGCCTAGGATAAATACGATAAAGGAATTATCGTACAACATATTTAACGAGCTAACGAGACAGGGTAACTGACATGCCGAAATCTCTGAAAGATGTGCAACGAATTAGTAAATTTGGCAGAGGCTTCTTTGGACTGGCAGGTGCTATAGCAACTTCACGCTGGGGTGTCACAGAAAAAGCGGTAGCATTCACAAGGTCATTACGGGACGTTAGAATTGACGTAATCGGTACTATAACTAAATACTCTTGGGCTATGTTCTACAGTAACATATCAAGAAGAGGGACTCTCTTTAAGTTGTAAAGTCCCCCATCTTAGGGCCAGTTACGAGTAGAGACTCCGGGTCGGTTGGAGATGCCCCCGTTTTAGGTCCGGGCTTGTATGAGTTCCCGGCGTCTTTCCAGCCCATCCATTCCGGGCAATTGCCCGGAATGGATGGCAAACTCCACAGGCGTCAGGTTGCCCAGTGAAGAGTGAGGCCGACTCACATTGTAGTCCTGCCTCCATGCTTCGACTTTACGCTGGGCATCCTTCAGAGACAAGAACCAGTTCACATTGAGGCATTCGTCCCTGAAGCGACCGTTGAATGATTCAATATATCCGTTGTCTGTAGGCTTTCCCGGCCTGGAAAAGTCCAGTTCAACGTGGTGTTCATAGGCCCATTTGTCCAAGGCCTTTGAAGTGAATTCCGGTCCGTTGTCGCACTTGATGCGAGCTGGCAGCGAGCGACCATGGGCTATCCTGGTAAGCACGTCGGTCACGTGTTCACCCGTAATTCCCTGTCCAGCCTCAATGGCAAGGCTTTCCCGCGTATAGTTGTCGACTACGGTCATCAACCTTAGCCTACGGCCATCAAACAGAGCATCGCTCATGAAGTCCATAGACCACACCTCGTCAGGTCGCGTTGCGCTTACTGCCTTTTCACGGTGCATAGCGCTCACGATGCGTTTGGGACGTTTGCTGCGGAGTAATAGTTCCTCCTCCTTGTAGAGGCGATATACGCGCTTATGGTTAATCTCCCAGCCCTCTCGACGAAGCAAAACATGGATGCGCCGGTAGCCATAACGGACCCTGGTAGCGGCGATTTCACAGATTCTCATGCGGAGCTCGGCCTGATCGTCGGTCCTTCGTTGGTAAGTATACAGCGACCGGGAGATGAGCGCGATACGGCATGCCTGACGGATGCTCACATCGTAGTCGGCTCTAAGGCCATCCACCAATTCCCTGCGAAGACCAGGCCTTAAAGCTTTTTTGACAGCACGTCCTGAAGCATGACTTTGTCCAGACTCAGATCCGCTACCATTTGTTTGAGTTTGCGGTTTTCGTCTTCGAGCATTTTCAGGCGGCGAAGCTCGCTGGTGCCGAGACCTCCGTACTTCTTTTTCCAGCGGTAGAAGGTCTGCTCGCTGATCCCCATTTTGCGGATTACTTCCTTCACTGGGGTCCCGTGCTCGGCTTGGCGCAGAGCAAAGGCGATTTGTTCTTCGGTGTACCTTGATCTTTTCACGACGAAATCCTCCTACTATTTTGATAGTCGATTTCGCCAGAAAACCCACACTGTCGGTGGACCTATTTCACGGGAGCAGGTCAGACTGAGACCTTTCGACGATCCCCATGAAAAAGTCGGCCCGACAAAAGCCGGGCCGACGGAGAGGAGGTGAGACCCCTTCTTAAGACAGAGTGAGCTCTATGAACGCATATTCCGTATGGGTGCCCCCAGTTTGGCCAGAAGCTGCTTTCTGGTCATGGAATCGGGGAGAACGTCGGACGCATCTGCTTCCAGAAATGGATAATAGCTTTCCGGAGCAATGGCAGCGAGGTAGATGACCCTGGTTTCTTCCGGGTCCACCAACATGGCCTGGGGGTGCCTCTCTTGAACAGCCGCAAGCCGTTCTTCTGCCAACTTGAGCATATCCTCACGATCACCGAAGTTCATGGTGCCGGTGGGGCAAGCCTGAACACAGGCCGGAAGCTTGCCAGCACGGACCCGATCAATGCACATGTCGCACTTTGTCACAACGCCGGTTTCGGGGTTCACTCTGGGGATGTCATAAGGACATGATCCGCGAATGGACTCCCCATCTTCCTTGGCAGTGAGTTCTGTATACACCACCGCTCCGGTTTCCTTGTCATGCAGGATTGCTCCGGGATTGTCGGGCACAGTGGAGCACGGGGCTTCCACGCAGTGGCGACATTGTTCCGGGAAGAAAACCCAATGTAATTTCCCTTCGACCACAACTTCCGAAAAACGGACAAGGCGAATCGTATCTGCAGATAAATCCTTGGGATTCTGATATGAGCCCCAATTGGTTGTTTTCTCTGCCGGGAGCTTCTTCCATTGCTTGCAGGCGACCTGACAGCCGCGACATGCCGTGCAACGGGTCAGGTCAACGAGGAATGATTTACCGTTCATTACGTTCTCCTTACATCTTGTGGACGTTGGCCACAAAGACCTTGGTTTCAGGGATACCAGTGTTGGGATCACCAACGGACGGGGTCAACAGATTGGCGGAATCACCACCACTGCCATCATGAGGCATCTGCCAGCCGAAGCACCACGGCAGCCCGATCTGGTAGACGGTTTTACCCATGACCTTGAGCGGATGCATTCGCTTGGTCACCATGGCGACGGCCCAGAGTTTGCCCCGGATGGAATCGACCATGACCTTTTCGCCATTTTCGATACCCTTCTTCTTTGCCAACTCCTCGCTCATTTCAACGAACATCTGCGGCATGGCCTCGAGCAGCCACGGGGTGTGGCGTGTCATCAGACCGGTCTGCCAATGCTCGGTCACACGATAGGTGATGGCGACATAGGGATACTTGGGATCGGCCACTGCCAGCGTTTCATGAGCAAACCGCAACGCCGTGGGGTTGTTGAGCTGATCCGAGAGTTCATGCGCCTTGAACGGTGTTTCCATTGGCTCATAGTGCTCGGGGAAGGGGCCGTCCTGACGACCGGGGCCGAAGATGTGACCGTGACCGTGCGGCTTCATAATGAAGGCATACTTGGTGCCGGGAGCCCAGCCGCCATCGGGAATATCACCGATCCACTTTTTACCGTTCCAGGAGACGACCGGCTTCTGCGGTGCGTAAGGAGTACCCGTGTTGTCACATGAAGCCCGGTTATAGATGATCCGGCGGTTCACCGGCCAGCACCACGACCAGTTCGAGAACAAGCCGATTTTTTCCTGCTCGGGGGTCTGTTCGCTGTTACGGCGGGCAGCCATATTGCCGTTCTCAGTGTATGAGTTGCAATAGAGCCAGTTGCCGGAACAGGTGGAGCCGTCATCCTGCAGCATGGCAAAACTCGGCACCAGGGTCCCCTTCTTGTAGGTCTTGCCCTTGATGGTCACATCCTTGAGGAAGTAGCCGTTGATCAACTTCGCGACCTCATGGGCGTTGAACTCGCCGTGCGCCTTCCACTTGTCCACGGACAGCTGCGCGATCGGCTCGGAGAATGCTCCGCCCTGATCGGCATAAAGCGACCGGATCTTGTCGAAAAGCTCGGTCAGAATATGACCGTCCGTCTTGGACTCGCCTCTGGGCACAGGTCCCTGATAGCGCCACTGCATCCAGCGACCGGAGTTGGTGATGGACCCTTCCTTTTCAATGGACACGGCACAGGGGAGGAAGAAGACTTCCGTTTTGATCGTCTTCGGATCCATGCCGGGACCACGCCAGAAGGAGCCGGTCTCGTTGTCGAAGATATTGACGTTGACCATCCAGTCCAGATTGGCCATCGCCCTCCTGTTCTTCCCGGCATTGGCGCCGCCGCACGCGGGGTTCATGCCCCAGGCAAAGAAACCGCTGAATTCCTTCTTATCCATTGCCTCGAACAACTGAAGCCAGGTGTAGGTCTTGCCGTCCTCGGCTTTGGGGAGCCAAGCATAGGCATCATCAAGAGACGCCTCGGGATACATGGCCTTGAGGAAGCTCGCCATATACTTGGGATAATACTGCCACCATGCAGCACTCTTGGGATCTTTGGCGCCTTCCAAATGAGGCTTTGCCTTGGCATCGACATACTCCGTATATGTCTTGAGCCCCGCATTGGGAGTGGCCAGATAGCCGGGCAGGATGTGCCACAACAGACAGTGGTCCGTGGACCCCTGAACGTTCGACTCGCCGCGAAGGGCGTTGACACCGCCTCCTGCCACACCGATGTTGCCAAGCAGCAACTGGACCATGGCCATGGTGCGGATATACTGGACGCCGACGGTATGCTGGGTCCAGCCCATGGCGTACATGATCGTGCCCGCCTTGTCCGGCTTGCCCGTGGCGGAATAGAGTTTGTAGAATTCAAGCAGGTTGGCCTTGTCTATACCGGAAACGCTGACCACTTTGTCCACATCGTAGCGGGCATAGTGTTCCTTGAGCAGGTTGTAGACACAACGGGGATGCTTGAGCGTTTCGTCCTTCATGGGGAGGCCATCGGCGCCCTTCTCAAAAGCCCACTGGGTCTTGTCGTAAGCCCCGACATAATCGGCTTCTTCACGATTTTTATGGTACCCGCTGAAAAGGCCATCTTCGAACGAGAACTTGTCGCTGACAATGAAAGGCGCGTTGGTGTGACTGACCACGTAGTCTTTCTGGATCAGATCGTTGTCCAGTATGTACTTGATCATACCGCCGAGCACCGCGATGTCGGAGCCCGCCCGGATTTGGCAATAGAGATCAGCTTTGGAGGAAGTACGGGTGAATCTCGGGTCAACGCTGATCAACTTGGCCCCGTTTGTCATTGCCTTGGTCACCCACTTGAACGAGATCGGATGGTTCTCGGCCGCGTTGCTCCCCATGACCAGAATACAGTCGCTGTTGGCGATGTCGTTCCAGTGGTTGGTCATGGCGCCGCGGCCAAAGCTCTCGGCCAGAGCCGCCACGGTGGAGCTGTGGCAGATGCGTGCCTGATGCTCAACATAGACCAACCCAAGCGCGCGAAGCATAGCCTGGAACGTCCAGCATTCTTCGTTATCGATGGCGGCGGAACCGACGGATGCAAGTCCGTTACAACGGTTAACCACCTGCCCCTTCGCGTTCTTTTCCGTGAAGCTGGCATCACGCGTCTTTTTGACACGCTTGGCAATTTCGTCGAGCGCCCATTCCCAAGAGACCTCTTTCCATTCCGAAGAATACGGGGCGCGGTACAAGGGGCGTTTCGGCCGCTCGCCGTTCTCGGCCAATTGCCATATGGAAGCGCCCTTGGCGCAGGTCGCGCCCTCGTTGATAGGATGATCGGGATCACCCTCGACATTGATGGCCCGTTTGGTTTTGAGATCGGTGTTGACGATCAGGCCACATCCAACGGCGCAGTAGCAGCATACTGAAGTGGTCTGCTTGCTCCACTTCGGTTCAAGGGCGGCCACGCGGTCGGGCATCTCCCCGGCCTTGGCGACGCATTCAGCCCCAAGCCCACCGAACGCCGTTGAAACGACGGTGGCAGCGGTCAGTTGAAGAAAGCTTCTCCTGTTGACTTTCATACTTACTCCTTTGATTTTGTTGGTCACCCAGCTCTTGTTTCTCGTCCCAGATGGCATTGCAGTGCGTAGCCATATGCTCCGGCAGGCTGAAAGGCCGGCGGCATAACCGCAGCGACGACCTCCCAGAGAACGCACAGGCATTCGGCACAACGCATGACCGCTTCCGTTGCGTGTCCAAGGCCGGAAAAAGGCGCGCAGACAGCACTTGGGACGGCTGATGATGTGTTACGAATTGACACGGACATCGAATCCTCCATTGACGGTATGACAATCCCTGCTGACCAGGGTTGTTCTCAAGGAATGCGAAAAGCCCCTCAGGCAGAGCCTGACGGCGACAGGAACCACGGGTTCCCAAAGGGAATAGGATACGGGAAAGGTGTTAGCGAACGGCGAAAGCCGCGCGTGCGGTGAGGATGCTCCCGGGAGCAGGGATCGAAGGGAACCAGTCCTGGTACCCATACGGCCCCCTTCAGAGTCGTCGGACCAGAAGGCCTGGCCCGACGAGATGTATGCGTTCGATTCTATGCATCTGCTCTCTACCTGGATTGCATCCTGTTCAGGAAGGACCGAGTCTGAGTCTTCCAAGAGGCTCGCTCACATTGAGCACCAATCTCCAAATACTCCCCAGGATCTCAGCCGACTTTCCTAACTATGATTGGTTTAGCCCCGCAGACATACACAAGCAATTAAACAGAACAATGTAATGATTTCACACAATTATGCTCACATAGGCATAATCTATTTCTGAAATCGAAAAGGCAAATACCCACTGCCCCACAATGTACCAAAAACCACATTTTTACGATGACATACAAAACAGTAAAAACAGGTTCACTCATTTCAAGGGGTATTTCCAGACGCTTTCTCGTGTTTAGTGGGGCGTAGCTGACATCAATATGAGTGCGCATCCACCTAGTAATGATTCTCTCTTTACCCTTCTTCCTTTGCTGACACACACCCAACACCAAATGAACAGGGAAGCATGAAAGAGGCCCCCGGCAGAAAGACTCAGCCGGGGGCTTAATTTTGGGGGAATAGGGATGGCTAGCGCCGGAAGTTGTTCCGCAAGGCAAATGCGAACAGGGCGGCCTGGAGAGTGATAAGAAGTTGCCCAAAAAACATTAGGACCCGCAAAGTACTTGAGCTAGTTCCCATACGGATCAAGGGGATAAACTTGAGCCATTGATCGAGAACCTCCTAGATCTGGACGGAGTGCAATATCCACCCGAAGAAATTGAGAAACGGTATAAGAGAAAAAATTCAACAGCAACCATTCAACTCAAAATGAATTCGGCTCCATAGGCCCACAGTGGTACGTGTGCGGCGATCTCGTTTTCAGGAAACAGGCCAGCTTTGCACGCGGATCATTCGGATTCCGTTTCTATGCTGAAGGAAGCGCAGCCACTCATTTTTACGCAGTCCACTATGCTGACGAGTAGCCCTACCTCTACTTCATGATCTACCCGCAGGTGGACTACCGGGGTGTCTTTCTGTTGCAGGCACGCTCTGAGCGTTTCCACGAAATCGTCGAGTATTACGGGGGTATCGCCCAGGAACAGCTCTCCCTGATCCGTGATGGTAATGATCACTTCGGATGACGTCTGCACTTCAGCGGTGCGTGATTGGGGAAGGTCGATAACGATCGCCGGGGCTGAGACCATGCGGGAAGTCAGCATGAAAAAAAGCAACAGCAAAAAAATCACATCAACAAGAGGGGCGATGTCCAAGAGTGCGGAATATCGCTTGCGGCGTTCAAACTTCATTGGCTCGCACCGCAATGAGTTTGGAAACCAACTGCTGTAAGGTATAGACTATTTCCCCCATGCGGCCATCCAGGTAGTGGTGTGCCACATGCACGGGAATAGCGACCAGAAGCCCTGCCGCCGTTGTAATGAGCGCCTCCCAGATACCCGAGGCGAGCATTCCGGGGTTCACGGCGCTTCCTGAAGAGGCGATGACCTGAAAAGTCTGAATCATGCCAATAACCGTCCCGGTAAGCCCCAGAAGCGGACAGATGGCGGAAATCAGGGACAGTGTCCCGAGTCCTCGCTCCAGCTGTCGTACGAGCAGGGTTCCCACGGACGCAATCTCATCTTCGGCTTTACCGTTATCCACAGCGTCCAGAATCGGCGACAGCAGCTCGGGATGCCTTGAAAACACCTGTTGCGGAGTAAGGTGCACGGTCCTCGACACAAAACCGAATTGAACGGCCTTGCTCATCATGATTGCCAAAGCGACAACAGAACAGAATACAATAGGCCACATGAGCAGGCCACCCTTCGCAAACATATCCAACATGCTTAATTTCCTTTGAGAGTAAAATGGACTGGGAGCAATGCAATGCAGGCCACCGGATCGCCTTTATGCGTGGCCGGAGAAAATGAGGATTTCTTCACGGCAGTGACAGCGGCTTCATCAAACCCTGACCCGGCCTTTTGCACGACTTCCACCTGTACCGGACTTCCGAGTGAATCAATGGTGATGCGCAGCACAACCAAGCCGGTCTGCCCCATGGCCCTGGCTTTGCGCGGGTATTTGGGCCGCACCCAACGCGTTATTTTCGGACCGAACAACGAGCCGATTCGGGCGTGTAAAGGCCCTTCCGAAGTGCTGCCACCAGCGGACCGTGACGATTGGGCGTGTATGCCTTGATCGGCATTGGCGACCTCCTGCCCTGTATTTGATGCTGCGTTTTGCCCTGTTTTCACGACCTGTTTTTCTGGCGTATCCGCGTCTTTCGCCTTTACCGGTTGGTTTTTTTTGGCAACCACCTCGTGGTCGTGGATCTTTTTAGCAGGCGCAGCCGGATGAACGTCCTTTTTCTTGACGACTTTTCGAGGGCGTACCACGGGCTTGGACTTGGTCTTTACCGCAGAGGCGGCCTTTTTTACGGGGCGTTTTTGAGAGGCGGTGGAAACAGCGGAAGCCCGGCGCACTACAGGCGCCGGTTTGCGCTCAGGCTGTACCATCGATTGCTGTTTATTGTCGGGCGCAGGGCTTTTTTCCTGTTGCACTGCCTTAGGCTGCGTAACGAACTTGTCGGAACGGGTGGACACATTGATCGATTCCTTGCCGTGCCCAATTTTGCCCGTTCCAGAGACAAGGGCCATGCTGATGCTGCCCGGCATAGCCTTAACCGTGTTGTTTTTACAGGGAAAACTAAAAATGACCAGATGCACCAGCACTGACAACAGCACGCAATTTCGCAATGAAAAGAGGTGCGAAAGGATCGACGTAATACGTGACGCGCCCACGGGGACATCAACTCCATTCTTGAAAAACAGGCGAAGAAGTGACTTGAGACGGCACTTCAAAGAGCGAACGTGGCATACAGGTCCGCACGCCGCTGCCGACATCGAGAATGGCTATGTCTTTTTTATAGAGAGCGCTGATGGCACCTTCGTTTATGATGGATTGCGTTGGCCCGTCGGCGACTATTTCCCCTTGGTACATAAGCACCGCCTGATTGGAAATCCAAAGCGCGTGGTCTGGGAAATGCGTTGTTTTGATAAAGGTATACCCCTCACGGGAAAGCCCCTTGATACATTCGAGCAGTCGGATCTGGTTGCCGTAGTCCAACCCATTGAGGGGTTCATCCATAACCAGCGTGTCGGCCCCCTGCGCCAGAGCCCGACCTATCAATGTCAATTGCCGTTCCCCGCCGCTGATTTCCGTATAGCTTCTGTCTTTGAGTTTGGAGATGGACAACCGCTCCATGGCTTTCATGGCGATATCGCGATCTTCCATGCTGTAGCGGGAAAACAAGGACGCATGGGGCGCACGCCCCATCAACACAACGTCGAAGACGCTATATGCAAAGGATAACCGGTGCGTCTGCGGCACATACGCTATCTTGCGAGCCAACTGGCTGGGCGTCAGCTCCGTAATGGGCACGTCATCCAAAAAGATCTGACCGGAATGCGGAGGGTAGAGTCCGAGGAGGATCTTGAGCAGCGTGGTCTTTCCGCTCCCGTTCGGTCCCAGCAGGGAAAGGATGCTCCCGTTTTCCAGCGTGAAGGAAATGTCTCGCAACACCTGGCTTCCATTATATCCGAAGCTCACATTGTGCACTCGCAGTTTATCCATGACGTCAACTCCATCCTTTTCGCGCTCCCCGAAGCACACAGACAAAAGCCGGAATGCCCAGAAGCGAGGTGAGAATTCCCAACGGTATTTCAACGGTGAACATCTGCCGTGACACATTGTCCACAACAAGCAAAAACAGCGCGCCGATGAGTGCGCTGCATGGCAAAAGGAACCGATTATCCGGCCCGACAATCATGCGGCTCATATGGGGAATGACAAGACCGACCCAGCCAATGATCCCGCCAATGACGACGGTCAGGCTGCTGATCAGGGTGGCAGCGACAATAAACATCAACCGTATGGTGCGCACACGCACACCAAGCGACCGTGCCTCTTCATCGCCCATGGTGAGAAGATTGAGCTTGTTGGCGAAAGCGATAATCACCACAATGCCAACAAGAATGCCCGGAGCCAGGCTGCTGATGGTGTGCAAATTGATCATGGAAAAGCCGCCCATGAGCCAATACACAATGGCAGGAAGCTGATCGTACGGATCTGCCAGATATTTTATTATTGAAAGCAGTGCCGTAAACAGCGCACCACTGATCACGCCGCAGAGGATAAGCAGAAGAAGCCGGTCGCCTTTATACAGCTGGGAGAGCAACACAGCCAATCCCACGGCAATCATTCCAAAGGAAAAAGCGCTGAACTGCACCACGGCCCAATCAGAGGAAAGCAGCATGCCCAGAGCGGCACCAAAGGAAGCGCCCGCCAACACACCCAATATCCCAGGGGACACCAGAGGGTTGATGAACATGGCCTGAAAGGTGGTGCCGGAAACCGACAGTGCCGCGCCGACGACCACAGCCGCAAGGATCCGCGGCAGACGAATGTCAAACAATATGACTTTGATACTGTTGGCGGTTCTGTCCGCCATTGGAGATTGAAACAGAATATGGTGCAGATAGTGCCAGATATCAACCAGTTTCAACGGATAGCGCCCCTGCGTAAAGGAGAGCAGGATCACTCCTGATAGAACCAGAATCAATACGCCGAATATCACTTGTTTTTTCATGGATTCAATAGGCTATTAATGTCTTCATCTGACAGATCCACATCCAGAAACAGCTTGTAGAACTCACGCGTGGCCTTCACCATATCTTTTGGATACCGTTCCGGATAAAGCTTGTTCGTCAACCATTGCAGGCCGAGAATACGCATGAAGGATGGAGGGCGGTCGAACCAGTTGAAGGGAATGGCCGGAATGGAATAGACACGTTTATTCTGCACGGCGCGCATCAAGCTCCACTGTTTTTCCTTATATATTGCCTCCGCGAATTGTTTGTTGCGAATGAGAATAACTTCAGGATTCTTATCCAGGACCTCTTCGATGGAGACCGTTTCCATGCCATAGGTTGAGCTGTCCACACAGTGCTGAATATTCCGGCCACCAGCCATTTGAATCAAAGCGGCATGCGGGGATTGATCGCATTCGGTTTTGAGTCCGTCCGGACCTTCCGCGTAATACACCCACAGTTTTTCGTCTTCCGGCAAATTCTGCAAAACCGGACGCACACCATCCAGCACCTGCTGCGTATAGTCGGCCAAAGCATTTCCCCGTTCAGGGCAGCCAAGCAGTTCGCCCATAAATCGAAAAGAACGAATATACTCTTCCATGGTGTCCAACTGCAGATACACGATAGGCAGGTTGATTATCTCTGCGGTCTCCTCCATGGGTTGATTGAGGGCGGTCTGTTTCCAGGACCAGACAAGCATGAAGTCCGGGTTCACGGCCATCACGTTTTCCAGGTTGGGTGTATTCCCCTGGCCAAACCATCCGCCAATGACGGGCAGCTCAAGGAAGTCTTTGCGAAGATATCCTTTTTCCACAGCGGTAAACTGAAAGTTCAACCCCGCGATCTTCTTGGAATCAAGCGCATACAAGAAGTACAGAACAGGCGGTGAAGCCGGAAAAATCGTTTGGATCGTATCCGGTATTTCCACCTCTCGGCCGGTCATGTCCTCTATGATGCGCGCCTGAGCGCAGGTAGCGAAAACAAACAAAAAAACACATGTTGTCCACAGAGCCAAACAACAACGGGTCCTGGATCGTGTACGAGGATACTGGAACATGTTATTCCTCCACCATATCTGTATCGCTACCGGTTTGCTTGTCCCAGGAAAGAACAGCCCAGCGAACGGGGGATGAAACAGGCATAGTTAACCCGTTTTCCACGGGTAAGAGCGTCTCTTGCAGATACTCCCGCAATTTCGCTTCTTCATCCTCGCTCATGTCATGCACCATCCAACGCACATCATTCAGCGCAGACTCATGATCAGGGTACACCTTGCGACTGCTATTGCGGGTAAAGGATACGTCGGCATAGATTCCCATCTGGCGAAGTACGTTGAGGACGATGATATAATCCAGACCAGGCGTGAACTTGCGGTCCACCGCGGAGAGAATGCGCGGATCATGAGGACCGTTTCCGACCAGTGTGGAAAGAAAAACCTTCTGGCGTGTAAAGTCTTGCGCCTTGGCAATGGAGGCGGACAAATCATCCATGAGCAATGAACGCGATGCCATGAAGACATCGTGGGGGTGGATATCCAGTTCGTCCCAGTCCTGCTCCCAGCTCCCGTCCACAACCCGAACATTCTCAATCCCTTCCTTTTCACAGCGTTCCTGCAATAGCTCTCGCATACGGGGAGAAGGGTCCACGGCAGTGACTGAACGAACTTTTTTGGCCAAGGGTATGGCCAGTGTACCGGCTGCACACCCCATGTCCAAAACCGTCCACTCCGGTTGTGGATTCATCATCTCCAGAAACTGCAGGATATAATCGGTCTCCTTCACAGATCTGGTAAATTCCGGGGCGCGTTTGTCCCAAAACGCGACTTTGTTGTATTTATGCCGACTGTTTTTTTTATGACATAACTGCCAGACGGTATTCCAATCGATATTAGGCACACTCATTACACTGCTCCCTCACATGATTGCAGGTTGATTGGACACTTCCCTCAGAGGGACTGTAATAAAACTGACCGGAGGCACAGGGTTTACAATATGTATTGCCGTCAACAACGATATCCCTATTGTCCAGAACCTGTTCTCCACAGGATGAGCAGGTAGCAATGCGGACAGGCACTCCAGGGAGGTCGCAAGGCTCCAAATGCACCACCACCTCCTTTACGGCGAGCAAATCCTCTTCCGACAACTCCTTGAGCGCCTGCAGTTCTGCGTCCTTACCTCCTCCCGGGTTCAACTTCCGGGCGAGCTCCGAGGCTTTTTCCATCGAGGATTTCAGGACATGAATTCGTACTGCTCTGCCCGAAGGAAGATGGACAAACGTCGCAGCCATCTTGCCATAATCCAGAATCTTGAGGCTTCTCTTTCCGGGTGTCAGTCCGGTAACAGTAAGAATGGCATCTGTTGCGCAACGATCGGTTTCCACAAAGGCAATGAAGTCCTTTCTCTCACGCCCGCGAGGATCGGTTATTCCCAATTCACGTAATCCTGCCATCCCGATACGCACGCCAATGATCTGACCGCCGCACACATGGCCATGGAATGCCACGGCTGCATCCAACAGGCGTTCGAATTCTTCTGTACTGCTCATGAGATTGCACCTTGTATTGTAGCGAGTGATTAGAATGTAAAATCAAGCCCCGCGTACACGGTTCTACCGGCTTCCGGGTAGCCTTCGTCGATCTCGTATTCCTGATCCAGGAGGTTCTCCGCGCCAACGTTGAAGGACGCATGTTCGTTGACCTTGCATTGAAACTTGGCGCCCAGAAGGAAGTATTCACCCGCGTTGTACGACCGATCAGTTCTATCCCAGCTACGGGAGTTATACTCACCGTCAATCATGAGCCAGATATCCGGGAAGAACTTGTATTGCAGGAAGACAAACGCCTTGTTTTCCGGCGTATCCGTCAGTACCTGGCTGGGCGAGGTGAGATTGTTGTAGTGCAGGTGTGTGTAATTGAAGCCACCGAACAGGTTTTCCACCAGATTCGCAGACGCTGACAGCTCGACGCCATACTGCTCTACATTGCCCACATTCTGGTTCTGGTACCGGGTGGGGATGACATAGACGGATTCGATGAAGTCGGAGATGTCATAGTAAAAGAAGGTGACCTCCATCGTGTCGGTCTTGTTAAAGTCCTGTTTATAGCCCAACTCATAGTTGATTGATTTCTCCGGCTTGAGAGAAGGGTTGGGATATGCCTTGCCCATTTTGTAGGAGAACTTGTCCTTGATCGAAGGGAGGCGGGTTTTGGCTGCGGCGGTGGCATGAGCTAGGCCGCCTTCGCCTACGCGATAAAAAAAACCAAGCTGCGGATTGACTCCACTGGCGCTTGGTTTATCAAAACTGACTATGTTGTTGCTGCCGTCCAGATCTTCGGCTTTTATTGTTTCGATATAGTCATAGCTGACACCAGCAATACAATACAGTTGATCCGTAATATCAATGGTATCCTCAAGCCCAATGGAATAAATATCCTCGTGGAAATGCTGATTCGGATCACCGTCATTATGCTCAATATGGTAATCGCCCTTATAATGTAAGGCCATCTTGAGCGCATTGTTTGGGATAACATAGGTGCCTAACTCGATTGCCCCGCCAACTGTGTGGTCATTGTAGTTGCTTCTGAAGGAACTGCCAAAATTCTGCGATGAATACGTGGCGTCGTCATAGCTGTTCAAGGCGTTTTTAAAACTATCAAAAAAGAGACGCGTCTTAATATAATAGTCCTTTTCGGCGCCAACAGCAGTCTTGGTGTTCATGTACACACTTTGTTTATCCCAATACGGCCAGCGCCAGTAGCGCACCTTCTCGGCGGGATTCGTGCCGGTGTAAGGAGGTGTTCCCTTTTCGCCATGTTGATAGATGTACGTGAGTGAATATTCGTCGGTCTTATTTGGAGTCAAACCCAGCTTGAGGCTGTATTTGCTGTCCTGTTTATATGAATTCTCCCGCACACCGCCATCTTCCTCAGTGGTCGCGTCATAGCTGTCGGGAAGATGATATCCATCGCTGTTCAAATAGGAAGCGCTGCCTTGAAAATACCACGCACCCTGGTTGGTTCCGGCATTTAAATACGAACGATATCCATTGGTATCGACACGTCCGCCGATATTGCCTTCAAACTCCTCGACAGGACGTCGGCTGACCATATTAATGGCACCGCCCATAGTGTTCGGCCCGTATAAGACTGAGGTAAACCCCTTGGATACGATTACTTCAGACAGGTCATACGTGGTGAAACGGCCCAAGTCCGGGTACCCATCGTACGGAACATATATCGGAATGCCATCAAGATAAATCGGGATGTGCTTTTGATCGAAACCACGAATTCTGATCATGGTTTCATTCCTGGCGCCTGTACGATCCGTTGTCAGACCGGGAACAATTTTGGTGAGTTCCGGGAGAGTGTTCGCTTCGAATTTGCGAAGTTCTTCTTTATCCACCTGTACGGAAGTCGGGTTTCCACTGTTGGCTTTGGTTGAAATGACTTCAATCTCACCCAGATCAAAAACACTTTTTCGTTCTTCCTGAGTGTTTTCTACTGGTTTTTCTTCCTTTTTTTCTACAACGCCATCATCAGATGCGTCTTCTGCTTGTGCAAGGGCTGTCCCTGCAAAACAAACAGACAGAACCAGCATAACAAAAAGACTATACAATACGCCTCGTATGAAAAGAACCATTCCCATTTCCCCTTCTTTCTCTGTTGCAGGAATTACCCAATCCATCGAAAAAACAACCTGCGTATACAGAATTGACAGGATCATATGGAAGGTGTTTAAAAACGTCAAATCATATTTTTAACATACATTGAACCGTTGATAAACCCCTATGCGTATATTTCTAACTCCATCAATCAAAGAACGCTTTTTGTTAACGATCTCTTCGTACGACAATAATCCGTTGCCACAGAACACTGTTGAACCAACCTTGACGCTCCGAGACAGCGATAGTACAGGGTAGAAAGAGGGAGTTTACATATTGAGCACTCGCTTTTCGTACGCTCCCTCTTAAGGACGCAGGAAGCGACTTTTACTCACGTACTTTTTCTCTCACAACGTGAGGATACAGAATGAAGCCGAAATCTCAGGCGTTAACAAATCAGGTGAAAGCCTATCGGACAAAGAAAGGCCTTTCACAGACGCAGTTAGCTGAACTTGCTGGTGTCAAGCGCCAGGCCATTTACGATATTGAGTCCGGGAAATACGCTCCCAATACTCTTATTGCGCTTCGCCTTGCCAAACACCTTTCCTGTCGTGTCGAAGATATTTTTAATGAAAAGGTAGAAGACTTGGCGTCTTTCACGCTGGTCGGGCCGCCTCTGGAGCACGTTGCGCGCGTCTCTCTGGCAAAGGTGCGAGACCGCCTGATTGCGTACCCGCTGCCTGGTTCCGATCCTTTCAACACCAATTTCGAAGCGGCGGATGGCTTGCTCTCCCCGGGGCAGGACAACGTCAAGTTGCTTTGCCCTCCTGACATGCCGGATAAGACGCTCATTCTTTTGGGATGCGACCCTGCATTCGCCCTGCTTTCCGCACATGTCTCCCGTAAAGCCGCAGATATGCGCATAAACTACCGTTTTGCCTCCAGCCTCAAGGCGGTCAACGGCGTGGCTTCTGGACACGCGCATCTCGCGGGCACGCATTTGCACCCCGGCACCAAGGTCCATGGCGACAACATCGTATTGGCCAAGAAAAGCCTGGGACAAAAACCCGCGACCATTATCGGGTTCTCGCAAATTGAAGAAGGGCTGCTAGTTGCTCCGGGCAATCCGTATAGCATCCGTTCCCTGGAGGATTTAACCAATCCGAAAGTACGACTCATCAATCGTGAATCAGGTGCCGCACTTCGCATCCTGCTCGATGACTTGCTTGAAAAACAGGGAATACCGCCGGAAAAAATCCCCGGCTACGATGACGTGGTTCGCAGCCATACGGAAGGCGTCATGCGTGTATTATACAGAAAGGCCGACGCCGCGTTGGGCTTTCGCGCAATCGCGAACATGTACGGACTGGATTTCATCCCGCTCATTTCCGCAAACTGTGAACTGGTCTTGCCGCAGGATCTCCTGGAACATCCAGCCATGAAAATCTTGCTCGACACCCTGCAAACCCGCGCCCTGCGGAATGAACTGAAAGCCCTGGCCGGATATGACACAGAGTCGACCGGATCAATCATTGCCGAAATATAAGCACACGGCATGAGTGCTTTCCAGCACATGTATCGGCTCTTGCCGGACGCTTAACCCTCAGCCATTCAACAGCTCCCAAAGAGGACATCCACCCCATCTTCCCTCTCTGTGAGCAAGGCCCCTTCGCGCTTCCCACCCGCTCCTACCGAGCTGTGCCCCGGTAGCATCACGGCCCCTGAACGGTATCCCATACACAAGGTTCGCTTCAAAGATTGTCATAATCCTGATTATGCTTTGCCCGTTGCGGGGAAAGTGTATATAACCCGCCTGTATATTTTTATTTTTTCTTCAATTAAAAATACGTTAAAAAAACAGTTTAAACGCTTGCCTTTAACTTTTGAGACCGATAATGGTTTTTACTCAATCTCATATCATGTCTACGGAGAGTGCTAGACAAAGAACCTAACGGATCTTTTACGGAATACACGCCATGCAATTTTCTCCATCGATTATCCTCCTGATTCTGCTTGTCCTTTGGCCCCTGCTGGCCGCTGCGGGGTGTCTTTTCGGATCACGCCTTCGCACCGCGCTTATCTGGGGTACGGCCCTTGTGCTGCCTGTTTCGGCCTTGCTGCTGGTATTGCACGCAGGCCCTGAAGGAGCGTTGCCGCTGCCGCCTGAGGCAACCCATGGTGTGCTGTTGGGCGCTGCCGTAGCCGACTTTCTGCTCCTGGCCTTTTTCCTTCTGGTGGCTCTGCGACGCAAAAGCATCCTTACCGCGCTTTTCGTGGTGCCGCAGGTCGCTCTGCTGGCCCTGTTGGAGAGCCAGCCCCACAGCGCTCCACCAACGCTGTTCCATGCAGACCAATTGTCGCTGACACTTGTTTGCGTGGTCTCGGTGGTCGGCTCGCTCATCTGCCTCTGGGCCGTGCCGTACATGCGCGAGCACGAACGACACCTGAACCTGAAGCGGTCAAGGCAGCCAGGTTTTTTCCTCGTATTACTGGGCTTTCTGGGGGCCATGAACGGCCTTGCCCTGGCCGCGGACTTGCGGCTCTTTTATCTGGGCTTCGAGTTGACCACACTATGCTCCTTCCTGCTCATCGGTCATGATCGCACCCCGGTAGCCAAAAACAACGCACTCCGGGCCTTGTGGATGAACTCCGTCGGCGGCCTCGCCCTGATCGGCGCCATGGTCTGGCTGAGCATGGATGGCTCGGGCCTGCATATTCCGACTCTGGTCGCCACGACTGGCCTTTCGTTAATCCCACTGGCTTTGCTGGTGCTGGCAGGGCTTGCAAAAGCGGCGCAACCGCCCTTTACCGGCTGGCTTTTGGGGGCCATGGTTGCCCCCACCCCCACCTCGGCCCTGTTGCACTCCTCAACCATGGTCAAGGCCGGAGTCTATCTGGTCCTTCGTTTTTCCCCCGCCTTTGCGTCCACGGTAATCGGGCCGACCACAGCACTGATCGGCGGCTTCGGTTTCCTGGCCGGGGCTGTACTGGCCATGGGGCGCTCCGACGGCAAGGAAGTGCTTGCCTACTCTACCATTTCCAACCTTGGACTCATGATTGCCTGTGCCGGACTGGGTACCCCCTGGGCTCTGGCCGCCGGAACCTTACTGCTCCTCTTCCATGCCTTGGCCAAGGGATTGCTCTTTCTGTGCGTGGGCAGCGCGGACCAGGGACGCGACGGTCGACAGGCCGAAGACCTGCGGGGGCTGGTTTCCGGTATGCCACAAACAGCGCCCCTGCTCGCCCTGGGTGTCGGGGCCATGCTCCTGCCTCCTTTTGGCATGTTGCTGGGTAAGTGGATGGCCGTGGAAGCGGCTTCGAGCAACACCCTCCTGTTGGTTCTATTGGGACTTGGTAGCGGCCTGACCATGGCGTATTGGACCCGCTGGGTAGGGCTGGTGCTGAGTGCAGGAGAGAGCACCGGGGCGGACAAGGAAATCGGCTCCGCACGCATGATTCCGCAATATGTGCTGGCTGGGCTGACCTTGGCCGGAACAGCTTTGGGCCCCTGGCTCTACGTATTGTTATCCGGCCCGAACACCGACCAGATGGTCACCGGCTTTCAGGTAGGCGGTTTTGTCTACTCCCCCCTGCTCGTGGCGCTGCTCTTCGGGCTGGCACTGGGGTTCAGAGCACACGCCCGCCGGAACACCGCCAGACGAGCCGGGCCATATCTCGCGGGATTGGCCTCAACAAGCATTGCCTCATTTACCAATACGCTGGGTCAAACCATGCAGGCCAAGACAGGACTGTACGCCTTTGAGCGGCTGTTTGGAGAAAAGCGGCTGTTGCCCTGGATTAACGGGCTGGCACTGGCCGGACTGACAATTTTGCTGCTTCTGGCGCAATTTGGCGCTTTCTGGCTGGGAGGGAACGCATGACCAATCTGTTGATAGGGCTTATCGTCCTGTGCTTCACTCCGTTTCTGGGCGGACTCATCCAAGGCATGGACCGCATTCTCACCGCACGTGTTCAGCGACGGGTCGGACCGCCGCTGTTGCAACCGTTCTTTGATGTAATCAAGCTCTGGGCCAAAGAACCGCTGTTCACCAGTGCCATGACAGACTTCTGTGCATGGGGAGGACTGGTCGGTTCGGCTGCGGCTTTGGGCCTTTTCATAACTGGACAGGACCTGCTGCTGGTTTTCTTTACTCAGGCCGTAGGGGCAGGGCTTCCGGCTGTGGGAGCACTGGCCTCTCCTTCGCCTTACAGCCAGACAGGCGGCCAACGCGAGCTGTTGCAGCTGGCGGCCTATGAACCTGTCCTGTTGCTCATCCTGGCCTGCGTGGGACAGGCGTCCGGCAGTTTTGCATCCTGGGCTCCCCTGGCGCTTTCCGAGCCGCTGCTGCCACAACTGCCTTTGGCGTTTGCTGCACTCCTGCTGGTCACAGGCATCAAATTTCGCAAGTCGCCGTTTGACACGGCTGCTTCGGCCCATGCGCATCAGGAGCTGGTCCGCGGCATGTATACAGAATATTCGGGCCGATCACTGGCCCTGCTCGAAGTGGCTCATTGGCTTGACACGGTGCTCCTGTTGGGCATCTGTGCCTTGTTCTGGGCTTCGAACCTCTGGTGTATGGCTCTGGTTGTGGCATTGGTCTGGCTGGGCGAGATTGTGCTGGACAACGCTTCGGCCCGACTGACCTGGCCCTGGCTTCTGGCCGTCTTCTGGGGCCCAGGCCTGATACTGACCGCAGTCAATTTGGCTTGGGTGGTATGGTAATGAATATATTCAAGAAAATAACGAATTTGGCACGGCGCAAATCCCCCTGGATTCTGCACTACGACTGTAGCAGTTGTAACGGCTGTGATATCGAGATTCTGGCCTGCCTGACTCCGCTCTACGACGTGGAACGATTCGGTGCGGTCAATGTGGGCAACCCCCTCCACGCGGACGTTCTTCTTGTTACGGGCTCGGTTAATCTCCGTAACGCCGATGTGCTCAAGGAGCTGTATCGACAGATGCCGGATCCCAAGGCAGTCGTGGCCGTTGGTGCCTGCGCGCTGTCCGGCGGGGTTTTCCACGATGCCTACAACGTGCTGGGCGGGGTGGACAAGATCATCCCTGTAGACGTGTATGTTCCTGGCTGTCCGGCCACACCGGAATCCGTACTGGACGGGGTGATCATGGCCTTGGACAAGTTTGGACATGGTTCCAATCAAGGAGAGAACGCATGAACGCCGAAACCATTTCTTTGTCCGAACTGGGTGCCGAGTCTGCTCGACGCGCTACCGAAGGGTGGCGTCTGGTGACTGCCACTTGCGTTCCCCTGAAGGATGGCGACATTGACCTGATCTATCATTTCGACAGAGACCTCGTCATGGAACAGGTACGCCTCACCGTGGCCAGAGACGCGGAGCTGCCCAGCCTGAACCCGGACCACCCTGGCGCCTATTTGGTGGAGAACGAGATACAGGATCAGTTCGGTCTACGCTTTTCGGGCCTGACTCCGGACTTTGGCGGACAGATGTTCCTGGAGCCGGAAGCCCGGCTCTCACCCATGGCCGCCTATACGGTGGTGCCAAAGAAGGAGGAGGCGTAGATGGGCCGTACAGTCATACCCTTCGGACCGCAGCATCCGGTACTCCCTGAGCCCATTCATCTGACCCTGACTCTGGAGGATGATCGTATTGTCGAGGCGTTGCCCCGAATGGGATACGTCCACCGGGGTCTTGAACTCCTGGCCCAAAAACGCACCCCGGACCAAATGGTCCAGGTGGTGGAGCGAGTCTGCGGCATCTGCTCCATGATGCACGGCATGTGTTTTTGCCAGGCCCTTGAGGAGATACATGGTATCGAGCCGCCGCCGAGAGCCAAATGGCTGCGCGTGTTCTGGGCCGAGATGCATCGTCTGCACAGTCACCTTCTTTGGCTGGGCCTTTTTGCCGATGCCCTGGGCTTTGAGAATCTGTTCATGGGATTCTGGCGGGTACGTGAACGGATTATGGACATGCAGGACGCCACAACCGGCAACCGGGTCATGGTCTCTGTTTCCGCTATCGGCGGAGTGCGACGTGACTTACCCCCGGATCTGGAGTCATGGTGCCGAAGAGAACTGATCGGAGTGCGAGACGAAGTGCACCGTCTGGGCAAGGCCATGCTGGGCGATTATTCCACAGCTAAAAGGACCAAGGGTATCGGGGTGTTGACTGCGGAGCGGGCGCATGATCTGGGTACGGTAGGGCCGGTCTTGCGTGGCTCGGGCGTCGCTCATGATATTCGCATGCTGGATAAGGAAATTTACGGCGCGCTGGAGTTCACTCCCTGTGTGGAAACGGACGGTGACAGTTGGTCCCGACTGGCCGTGCGCATTGCTGAAAGTGAACAAAGTGCGAATCTGGCCCTTGGGGCCTTGGATAAGTTGCCGCAGGGTGACATTACAGTAAAGGTCAAAGGAAGGCCCGAGGGCGAAGCCGTGCGACGCGTGGAACAGCCTCGTGGCGAGGCACTGTATTATGTGAAAGCCGATGGCGGGAAGCTCCTGGATCGGGTACGCATCCGCACGCCCACATTCGCCAACATTCCCGCTTTGCTCGACCTGCTGCCAGGCCATGATCTGGCCGACGCGCCAGTGCTGGTGTTGACCATCGACCCCTGTATTTCCTGTACGGAGCGATGACATGAAGCTGCCCCGATTGATTCCAGAAGCACTCAAAGGCCTTTTTTGCCGTCCCGCCACCCGGCGCTATCCCGCCGAGACCCGTGAACCCTATGCCGAATCTCGCGGGGAGATCGTCAATGATGCGTCCAAGTGCATCCTTTGCGGTCTTTGCGCCCGGCGTTGCCCAACGGCCTGCATCGAGGTGGACAAGAAAGGACTCTGGGCTCACGAACCCTTTGCGTGCGTCCTGTGCGGCTGGTGCGCGGAAGTCTGCCCCACGCACTGTCTCACCCAGTCCACAGAACGTCCGACTCCCAGTGCTACCCGTCAGCGTACCGAGCTGCACCCTGCTCCACCAAAGCGTCCAGCCAAGTCCAAAAAAGACGCCTAGGTCGCCAGACGACTCTGGAAGCATCGGATGTGGGCCAGCTCTGGCGGCTCACTGAACGGTATTGAGGTGGGCAGTTTGAACGCTATGCCGCCCTGCACTTGATACCGCCCCTCAAAAAACAGCATGGTTCACGGTTTTTCGAGCACATCGAAACGGCTGTGCATAATCATGCGTAAGTTACCTTCTTTTGCTGTTCTCTTGAATTCTCCATACCTATCAGTCGCTTTAGTACATGATGTACAAAAGCAATGGTAATGGAGGTGCACAATGGCACTCAAAGAAAAATCCCTAACAGCGCAGAGCACAACCAATCTTCCTTTTGGCGGACTGGGGATGTCTCTTGAAGCCTGTGAATCGTATGCCGACACGCTGCATGTTCAAGTCATTACTTGGGCGCCAGCCTCTTTTTGTGTTGGCATGACGGTTCATGAGCCTCCTGTGGCGCTCTCTGGCTATAGGCTCCTTACAGTGCTCGGCTGCGAAATTCGTGGACGATAACAACTAATCTAGGATTATGGAATGAAACTGAATCGTCGTGACTTTGTAAAGCTGTCTTCAGCAACCGCCCTTGGCGTCGCCTTTTCAGGCCTCGGTGTCGGATGCAAGAAAACAGCAGTTGATAAAATCAATCATATGAAGCCTGACTGGAGTAAAGAAACTACTTCTGTTTGCGCATACTGTTCTGTTGGTTGTGGATTGGTAGTCACTACCTCTTTACAGACCAAAAGAGCCATCAACGTGGAAGGCAACCCCGACCATCCCATCAACGAAGGTTCTCTCTGTGCAAAGGGCGCAAGCTCCATTCAGATGACCGAAAACAATTTGCGCAACGGCAAGTGCCTCTACCGCGCACCCTACTCTGGTGAGTGGGAAGAAAAAAGCTGGGAATGGTGTAAAAAACGCATCGCCAGACTTGCCAAAGAATCCCGCGATAAATCTTTCCTGGAAAAGAACGACAAAGGCCAGGTCGTTAACCGTAACATGGGTGTAGCTTCCCTTGGTTCTGCTGCACTGGACAACGAAGAATGTTACGCAATGCATACTTTCATGCGCGCCCAGGGTATCGTCTACCTCGAACACCAGGCACGTATCTGACACAGCGCAACTGTTGCGGCTCTGGGAGAGTCGTTCGGACGCGGTGCGATGACCAATCACTGGAATGATTTACAGAACAGTGATTGTATTTTGATAATGGGCAGCAATGCTGCCGAAAACCACCCCATTTCCTTCAAATGGGCACTTAAAGCGCAGGCCAAGGGCGGAAAGATCATTCACGTTGATCCGCGGTACACTCGTACGTCCGCACGTTCCGACAAGCATATTGCGCTCCGTTCCGGTTCCGATATCGCCGTTCTGGGCGGTATGATTAAATACATCATCGAGAACAAACGGTACTTCCTCGACTACATGCGCGACTACACCAACGCCTCTTTCATCGTTGGTAAAGAGTTCGATTTCGAGGACGGCATGTTCTCCGGATTTGATTCCAAGACAGCCGCATACGACAAGTCGAAGTGGGCATTCGAATACGATGCCGACGGTATCCCCAAAAAAGACAAGTCCCTCAAGAACCCCCGTTGCGTTTTTCAGATCGTGAAAAAGCACTACGAGCGGTACACGCTTGAGAACGTCTCCAACATGTCGGGTATTTCCGCCGAAGACCTGACCGAACTCTACGATACCTACTCTGCGACCGGTACTGCCAAAAAAGCAGGCACCATCATGTACGCAATGGGCTGGACCCAGCACTCCGTTGGTGTGCAGAACATCCGCGCCATGGCCATGATCCAGCTCCTGCTCGGCAACATCGGTATCGCCGGCGGCGGTGTCAACGCACTGCGCGGCGAATGCAACGTACAGGGTTCCACCGACTACGCGCTGCTCTACCACATCCTGCCCGGTTACATCGCGACCCCGCTGGCTGGCCTCGACACTCTCGACCAGTACAACAAGAAGTTCGCTCCCGTGACCAAGGACCCGATGAGCGCCAACTGGTGGCAGAACTACTCCAAGTACTCCGCCTCCCTGATCAAGGCCATGTACTCCGACGATGATCCCAAGGATGCATACAGCTACCTGCCGAAGTTGGAAAACCACAAGGCAAGCGAATACTCCTGGATTCCGCTCATCGACCGCATGTACAATGAAGGTTTTACCGGCGCGTGGATCTGGGGCATGAACCCTGCCTGTTCGAGCTCCGACTCCGAAAAGACCCGCAAGGCCCTGTCCAAACTGGACTGGATGGTCAACGTCAACGTCTTTGACTGCGAGACCTCGAGCTTCTGGAAAGGCCCCGGCATGGACCCGAAAAAGGTCAAGACCGAAACCTTCTTCATCCCTTGCGCCACCGCAATCGAGAAGGAAGGCTCCGTCGCCAACTCCGGCCGCTGGATGCAGTGGCGTTATGCTGGCCCGGAACCGAAGGACGGCGTCCTCACCGATGGTCACTACTTCCACGAACTGTGGGAGGAAATGGTCCACCTCTACGAGAAAGAGGGCGGCGCCTACCCTGAACCGATCACCCGCCTGAGCTTCGAGAACATGTGTGAAAAGAATGACCATGGTCACATGGAATTCAGCGCACGTCAGACCGCCAGACTCTGCAATGGCTGGTTCACCAAGGACACCGTCGTCAAGGGCAAGGAGTTCAAGAAGGGACAGCAGGTCCCGAGCTTCGCCTACCTCCAGGATGATGGCTCCACCACCTCCGGCAACTGGCTCTACTGCAACTCGGTGAGCGACACCGAGAACAAGTCCATGCGCCACAGTATCGCTCAGACCGAACTGCAAGAGAAGATCGGCCTGTTCCCGAACTGGACCTGGTGCTGGCCTGTCAACCGCCGCATCCTGTACAACAGAGCTTCCGTGGATCTGCAGGGCAAACCCTGGAACCCGGAACGCACTGTTATCGAATGGAACGGCAAAAAATGGGAAGGCGACGTCCCTGATGGTGGCTGGGCTCCGGGCACCAAGCATCCGTTCATCATGCGCAAACACGGCTTTGGTCAACTCTTTGGCCCGGGTCGTGCTGATGGCCCTCTGCCTGAATACTACGAACCTCTGGAATGCCCTGTTAAGAAGCATCCCTTCTCCAGCACCCTCCACAACCCGACTGCGGTTCAGATCAAGGGTGAAGAGAAAGCGGTTTGTGATCCACGCTACCCGTTCGTCGGTACGACTTACCGCGTGACCGAACACTGGCAAACAGGGTCCATGACCCGCTGGTGCAGTTGGTTGGTGGAAGCCGAACCACAAATGTTTGTTGAAATCAGCCCACAACTGGCTGAACTGCGCGGCATCGAAAATGGTGAAAAAGTCACCGTTGAAAGCGTCCGTGGTTCCTTATGGGCCATCGCAATGGTTACCGAACGCATCCAGCCATACAACATTGATGGCAATGATGTGCATATGGTCGGTATGCCATGGCACTACGGCTGGGTGATGCCGGTTGACGGCGGCGACTCTGCAAACATTGTAACACCAAACGTTGGTGATCCGAACACCGGTATTCCTGAATACAAGGCGTTCATGGTCAACTTACGCAAGTGGAAGGAAGGGGATAAATAATGAGTGGTAAAAGCTTCTTTGTCGATTTGTCCCTTTGTACCGCGTGTCGAGGTTGCCAGGTTGCCTGCAAGCAGTGGAAGAATCTCCCTGCCGAAAAAACCCGCAATGTCGGCTCCCACCAGAACCCGCAAGACCTGTCTTTTCAGACTATCCGTCTTGTTCGCTTCAATGAAGCGCGTGATGCCAACAATAAACTGCAGTGGTACTTCTTCCCGGAACAGTGCCGTCACTGTCTTGAACCGCCCTGCAAGTACATCGGAAACATGTACTGCGAAGACGGTATCGAGCAAGACGCCACGACCGGCGCTGTGGTCATGAACGGCCGCACGGCTGGCATCGGTGACAACGTCACCAGTGAAGAGCTGTGTCCGTACAACGTACCCCGCATGGACGAAGAAAGCGGACAGTGGTTCAAGTGCGACATGTGCCTGGACCGTGTGGAAGCCGGCCGTCTCCCTGCCTGTGTTCAAAGCTGCCCGACCGGCACCATGAACTTCGGCGATCGTGCAGACATGCTCGCTCTCGCGGAAAAACGTTTGGCGGAAGTGAAGAAAACCAATCCGGATGCGTACCTTGCAGACCCCGAGTCTGTCCGTGTCATATACCTGTGCACGGCTGCGCCGGAAAGCTATAATGGCAATTTGCTCGCCTCCTTGGATGGAAGCAAATTGATGAAACAGACACTGGCCAAAGCTGAAATCAACCGCCGCGACATGCTCGCCGGTCGTTTTGGCTCAAAAACCAAAGCGTAACCATACATACAAAGGAAATATTATGAAAAAAGTATTCATCATGTCCCTGCTGTGTGTGTGCTTTACCGCAGTGTTGGCCTTTGCCCAGACAGAACTGGTCTCTGCGATTGATGCTCCGGACGATGACCTTGAAATCAATGTCATCAAAGGAAACAGCAAGCGAGATCTTGGAGTTACCTTCAATCATTCCAGCCATGAGGATATTGATTGCTTCACCTGTCACCACAAAAACACCGTACAAGACGAACCCGAGTCCTGCGCGAACTGTCATACCGAGACAGATCCCAGTGCACAGGGAGTCACGTCTTACTTCCGTGCAATGCATGTGAAAAACCCGGAACGCACATCCTGTCTCTCTTGCCACGTAGAAGAATTCTCTGGCGACAAAGACCTTACAGGTTGCGTCAACTCCGCGTGTCACCCCACGGGCTTGCAATAACCCTGGCTAGGTTGGACATACGGTCAAACGTATGACCAGCCAGAACTGAAACAACATACATTCCCGGGGCGGGGAACCTCCCTTGCCCCGGGTTTATCCTTCCCGGCTTACAATCTGCTCAAGATGTTCGCTGACAAGATGCAGGAAGCAATCAAGGTCGCCGCGTATTGCTTTACGCAGGGATTCAGGTTGATTCGAAGCAATGAAGCCAGTGAGGATCGCCAGCAAACCAATGAAACACCTCCGTAAGCTGTCGCGCCGGACCTTGCGACACTATGGCATACGGAGTTTCTTCAGACCCCACGCAGCGTGCTATCTGCGTGGGGTCTATTCGTTGATTCGTCCAGCTGAAGGTCTCTTGGAAAATGCACGGACATGCATTTCATGATTGTTGGGGCCGTATCCCCGTTGAACCGCGCGTGGTGGTAGGTTTGAATTATATTGAGATCGTCCTTGCCATAGAAGTCTGCACAGCACAAAGGGAGCCAACGCATAGGCGTTGACTCCCCCTTATTATATCAGCTTGTACTATGTACCGCCGGGATTAGGACAATCGGGTATTATTCATCAGTGGTATATTCGAATCAAATGCCCTTCACTCGTTCTACTGCCAAGAATATTCGCATTGATACGAGCATCGACTACAATCGCCTCCAGCGGCCGCAGCGGTTCATTTATATTGCAGTGTTCTTGCTTTCCTCAATATAGATTTCGTTCAGGCGCTTGGAAACAGGGCCGGGAACGCCGCCATTCAGTTCCGTGCCGTCGACCTCGATCACCGGGGTCACGAAGGAGCTGGCTGCCGTCATGAAGGCTTCGCTTGCTTCCTTGGCCTCGTCCATGGTGAAAGGACGTTCTTCGATTTCCAGCCCCTGCTCTGCGGCCAGCTTCAGCACGGCTGCGCGGGTGATGCCGGACAGGATGGAATTGGACAAATGACGGGTCACGATCTTGCCATCCTTGGTCACGATATAGGTATTGTTCGAGCTGCCTTCGGTCACAAAGCCGTCCTTGACCAGCCAGGTGTCATCCTTGCCCTGCTTGTAAGCGGCCATCTTGCCCATGGAGGCAGCGAGAAGCTGAACGGTTTTGATATCCCTGCGGCCCCACCGGATATCCGGGGAGGAAACGACCCTCAATCCTTTCTTTTCACCAGTCAATTTCCTGGACTGGGTGAACATGACCACTGTCTGCGCAGCGTCTTTGGGGTACAGAAAATCCCGATCGGCAACACCGCGGGTGACCTGAATGTAGACAACTCCCTGATCGACGCTGTTCTTGTCTATCAACTCACGGTGCACTTCGAGGATGGCGTCCCGATCAAGGGGCATATCCATCTCCAACTCACCCAGAGACCGTACGAGACGGGCCATGTGGGCGTCGAAATCCAACAATTTTCCATCAACAACGGAAGTCACCTCGTAAACGGCATCAGCGAACAGGAATCCCCTGTCAAAGATGGATACCGTGGCTTCTTCTTCCGGCAAAAATTCTCCATTAACATATACAGTACGGCTCATAGCAAACCTCGTCTTCAAATCAGTATTTATACAATAAACGCCTTAACCCCAAAGCGCTGTCCGGGGCGGATAGACGTCTCCGGCATCATATTTCAAACCATGCTCACGGTCGGTTGCCAACAGCAGCGGGCCGTCCAGATCGACAATCTCCGCGCCCTGAGCGACCAGCGTTGCCGGTGCCATGGCAAGAGAGGAGCCGACCATGCAGCCGACCATTATCGCATACCCTTCGTGCAGGGCTTCCTCGCGCAGGGCCAGCGCCTCGGTCAAGCCGCCCGTCTTGTCGAGCTTGATGTTGACCATATCGTACTTGCCCTTGAGACCAGGCAGGGACGTGCGGTCATGACAGGACTCGTCCGCACAGACCGGCAGGACACGATCCAGCGTCAACAGCGCGTCGTCATCACCTGTGGGCAACGGCTGCTCGACCATGGCTACGCCGAGGCGAACCATGACCGGGGCCATCTTCCTGTAGGACTCGGCGGTCCAGCCCTCATTGGCGTCAACGATAATTCTGGAATCGGGCGCACCTTCACGCACGGCCTCAATCCGGGCAATATCGTCGTCAGTCCCGAGCTTGATTTTCAGCAGGGGACGATCCGCGTTCTGACGGGCATCCTCAAGCATATTCTCAGGCGTGTCGAGCGACAGCGTGAATGCGGTCTGCAACGGTTCAAGGGAACCAAGTCCTGCGAGTTCGGCAACCGATCTGCCTGATTTCTTGGCCTCCAGATCCCACAGAGCGCAGTCAACGGCATTGCGGGCCGCTCCGGGAGGCAACAGCTCCTGGAGTCTGACACGGTCAAGCGGCATGGGCAGCGATTCGATCTGGCCCATGACACTTTCCACAGTCTCGTCATACCGCTTGTAGGGAACGCACTCGCCCCGACCGCACACGTCACCGTCGTGAATCGTCACGGACACGACCACTGCTTCGCTGCGCGAACCGCGGGAAATGGTAAACACCTTTGCCAGCGGAAAAACGTCCCTGCTCAGTTCTATATGCATGCAAGCGCCTCGACCAGACGACCGGCTCCCTGACGGAAGGGATCGACGGTCGGTATGCCCATTGTTTTCTCAACATCATCCAGGTAGGCCAGCGCCTCTTCCTCGGACATGTGCTGGGTGTTCACGGAAATGGCGGCAACCTTGCAGTCGGGGTTCACCCACTGTGCCAGCGGCAATGCGGTGTCGCGCAACTGCGCAAGGGACGGCAGAGTGTAATCGGGCAGACCGCGCATGGTCTCACGGGTCGGCTCATGGCACAGGATCAGGGCATCAGGCTGACCGCCGTGAATCAGGGCCATGGTCACGCCGGAGTAGGATGCGTGGAACAGGCTGCCCTGCCCCTCGATGATATCCCAATGATCCGCGTCGTTATCCGGGGTCAGCCATTCGATGGAACCGGCCATGAAGTCGGCAATGACGGCATCCAGCGGAACGCCGTTCCCTTCAATAAGGATACCGGTCTGACCGGTGGCGCGGAAGGTGGACTGCATTCCCTGCTTCTTCATCTCGCGATCAAGAGCGATGGCCGTGTACATCTTGCCAACGGAACAGTCCGTGCCCACGGCCAGACAGCGCTTGCCGGTGCGCTTCTTGCCCGAAGCGATGGGGTACTTGACTGTAGGGATGCGCACATCATGCAGGGTGCAGCCGCTTTTCTCGGCAGCCTCCACCAGAGCGGGTTCGTCGCGCAAAAGATTGTGCAGGCCGGATGCGACATCCAGCCCGGCCTCAAGAGCCTCCACCAGAACGGAAGTCCAGCTCTCGGAAATAATGCCGCCGCGATTGACCACGCCGATGACCAGCGTCTTCACCCCGGCTTCGACTGCTTCCTGAACCGTCATGTCCCTGATGCCCAGATCGGCCTTGCAGCCATCCATGCGCAGCTGGCCTGCTGCGGCATCGGGCCGCCAGTCATAGATACCCTGAGCCATTTTTGCTGCCAGACCATCCGGTGCATCCCCAAGAAAAAGCAGATACGGTGCTTCAAACATATACATATTCTCCATGGACGAAGTGATAATCCACTTCGGTTGTTTCATGATAGCCAGACCGGACGATGCCGACCAGCCCCCTGTCACCCGAGGTGTGCCTTACAATTTCCGAACCCAAAATGCCCGGTTCCCCACAAAAATGTAAGCCGCGCCACATATCAATAATAAACAAACAACGATTTCAGCCTATTATCTCGATCTTCAACACATTATTTTTTTGATCGTGTGTCTTTTCATCACACTACCATTTTAACAAATTTTACAATCGTGAAACATCTAAATTGTAAATTTTCATCATTGTAATTTTTAGTTCCGAAAATCAAGATGGAGTTTTTTATATATTCGACAAACTTTCGTCAACAACATCCTCAACAACATACTCCGGGGTCCAAAAGACAAATCGCCGGTCGCCATGCAATCAGGCAGACCGGCGACCGGAAACACTTTTCGTCGATCAAGCCTCCCTTACGACAAGGCTATCTTCTTACAGGTCTCACTGACCATGAGAAACGCTGGAATGATGGAATCCAGCAGCATATATTCGTCCAAACGGTAGGAGTTCTCTCCGCACGGGCCCATACCGTCAATGGTCGGAATGCCCTTGGCCGCGGTCCAGTTGCCGTCCGCACACCCGCCCGTAGAGAGACCGTTGACTGCGCCCCCAGCTTCTGCCCCTCAACGATCAACTGCTGCAGAAGCGCCTCGCTCCCGGGGCTGCAATGCATGATCCGGGATGATATTGGTCTTGTCTCCACCGCGAATGACGGTGCAGCCTCCAGACACTCCAGCGTGCCTGGAGGCTGCAGTACCAATACGTTCCCCTATCAGCCCACCTCGAAATCGGGGCGGTCCCTTATTTTGATAGCATCCCCGCAAAAGCACGCTCACAAAGCTGATCACGCACCCTTGATGGCACGTACCCGGCTGAATGCCCCAGTCCCGACATACACCAATGTCAGCCTCGTGGCTCACGCCCAACACCTCCCCTCTCCAGCCCCAAAAGTATGCACCCGCATACTCCCTAGCCCTGTGTCGAGCAGAGGGCCCCTTGACGCATGAAGCAAAAGTCCTTTAGAATGGTACTACCAAAAGACGCCAATTTGTTATTTTTGGCTCAAAAAACTCCAATTTAATCCATACAGGTACTACCATTGAAGCCACCATCCGAATCCTTACATCTCTTCATGCCTGTCCAAGCCGGACGAGCAAGTGAAGAAATCGCTCTTCAAATCGAAGCCGCCATCGTGGACGGCAGATTGGCTCCCGGCACCCGACTGCCGAGCGAACGCGAGATGCAATCACAATTTGGCACAGGACGCGGCGTTATCCGCGAAGCGATCAAGGTGCTGAAGCAGAAAGGCCTCCTTGAGGTGAAGAAAGGCGCCAAGGGTGGTGCCTATGTCCGCCAACTGGATGTAGGCAACATATCGGAATCTCTTGCGCTCTTCCTCAAGCAACATCCTGTCGACCCGGAAAAGCTCATTGAATTTCGCGAGACCATTGACCGGACTATTGCCCAGCTTGCCATTGCCCACGCCGATCAATCCGAGAAGGACGAGCTATACCAGGAAGCCCTTCGGCTGGAGGCCATGCTCCGCGAAGACGAACCGGATCTTGTGGCCACCAGTGAATTGGACCGGCAGTTAAACATCAAACTCGCCAGCATGGGGCGCAACCCGCTTTTTGAATGGGTGATGCACGCCCTGCAAATGGGATTCAGCTCCCATGACTATGCCCTGTACGAGGATCGTACCTACCGACTGCGGGCCGCTGCCAACTGGAGCGACACGGCCAAGGCCATCGTGGGTGGCGAGATCATGCGCGCCCTGGCATTCATCGGCCACCACTATGTGCTGCTGCGCAAGTGCATCGAGGAAAAGGCCGCCCATACGCATGAGCCCAACGCAGAATTTCTTCAAGACGACAATCAATAGCCACAAAGGATACTTCTCCACATGAAACAATACGATTACATAATAGTAGGTGGCGGTTCCGCTGGTTCCGTCCTGGCCAACCGCCTGAGCGCCAACCCCAAGAACAAGGTTCTGGTTCTGGAAGCAGGACTGCCGGATTTCAAGTTCGATTTCAGAATCCACATGCCCGCTGCCCTGACCTATCCGCTGGCAGGCAAGACGTACAACTGGTGGTATGAATCCGAGCCGGAACCGCACATGAACAACCGCCGCATCTATCAGCCGCGCGGCAAGGTTCTTGGCGGGTCCAGCTGTATTAACGGCATGATCTACATTCGCGGTAACGCCATGGACTATGACAAGTGGTCCAGGGAAGACGGCCTTGAGGACTGGTCGTATGCTCACTGCCTGCCCTATTTCAAGCGGTTCGAGTGCCGCACCGCCGGTGCCGACGAATATCAGGGCGCGGTTGGTCCGTTGTATCTGACCGAACCGGAGAACGACAATCCGCTGTTCGACGCGTTTTTCAAGGCCGTGCAGGAAGCGGGCTATCCCGTGACCAAGGACGTCAACGGCTTCCAGCAGGAAGGCTTTGGCAAGTTTGACCGCACAACCTATCAGGGACGCCGTTGGAACGCTGCCCGCGCGTACATCCATCCGGTCAAGAACCGCCGCAACCTGACGGTCAAATGCAAGGCCATGACCACACGCATCCTGTTCGAAGGCAAACGGGCTGTCGGCGTGGAATATACCCGGGGCAAGACCACCCACAAGGCATACGCCGGAGAGGTCATCTCCTGCGGCGGTGCCATCAACTCGCCGCAGCTGCTCCAGCTTTCCGGCGTGGGTAATGCCGATGATTTATCAGCTCTGGGCATCAACGTTGTTCAGGATCTCCCCGGTGTGGGCGAGAACCTGCAGGATCACCTGGAGCTCTATGTTCAGTACGCCTGCAAAAAACCGGTCAGCATGTTCCCCTGCCTCAAATGGTACAACCAGCCGTGGATCGGCCTGAAGTGGCTCCTGGCCGGCAAGGGCGAGGCAGCGACCAACCACTTTGAAGCGGGCGGCTTCATCCGAGGTAATGATCAGGTCACGTATCCGAACATCCAGTATCATTTCCTGCCCATCGCCATCCGCTACGACGGCTCCGCTCCCAACGAGGGGCACGGCTATCAGGTGCACGTCGGTCCCATGAACACCGATGTGCGCGGGCATGTGAAAATCAAATCTTCCGACCCGGCCGAGTATCCGAAGGTCCTGTTCAACTATCTTTCCACCGAACAGGAGAAGCGCGAGTGGGTGGAAGCCATCCGCAAGACCCGCGAGATCATGACCCAGCCCGCATTCGATGAATATCGCGGCAAGGAGCTGGCTCCGGGCGCACAGGCACAGACGGACGAGGAAATCCTCGACTTCGTGGCCCGGGAAGGCGAATCCGCCTACCATCCGAGCTGCACCTGCGCCATGGGCACCCACGGCATGGCAGTCACCGACTCGAACCTGCGCGTGCACGGCGTGGAAGGCCTGCGCGTGGTGGACGCTTCGGTCATGCCATATGTGACCAACGGGAACATTTATGCCCCGGTCATGATGATCGCGGAAAAGGCGGCGGACATCATCCTCGGCAACACGCCGCTCGCTCCTGAAGATATCCCCTACTACAAGCACGAAAAATAACGAAATCGGAGACCTTCATGATACACGGAAAACTCTATATCAACGGACACTGGGTCGATGCCCTTTCTGCGGCAACGCGAGAGATTCTCAACCCCTTTGACGCCTCGGTCATCGCGACCGTGGCCGAAGGTGGTCGCGATGACACCAGGGCGGCCATTCAGGCGGCCCGTCACGCCTTTGATAACGGAGGCTGGCCGCAAACCCCGGCCGCCGAACGGGGCCGCCTGCTCTTTGCCCTGGCCGACCTGATCGAGCGCGACCGCGAGGAATTCGCTCGGCTGGAAAGTCTGGATACGGGAAAAACCGTTGAAGAGAGCCGGTGGGACATGGACGATATAGCAGGCATTTTCCGCTACTTTGCGGGGCTGGCCGACAAGGACGGCGGCGAGGTCATCGCCTCGCCCAATCCTGACTCCTCCAGCACTCTGGTCCGCGAACCCGTAGGCGTCTGCGGGCAGATATCACCGTGGAACTATCCCCTGCTTCAGGCCTCATGGAAGATGGCTCCGGCACTGGCCGCCGGATGTACCATTGTCATGAAGCCGAGCGAAATCACACCGTTGACCACCCTCAAGGTGACCGAGCTCGCCGAGGAAGCCGGGTTCCCGGCCGGCGTGATCAACACCGTGCTCGGACCAGGCCCCGAGGTGGGCGCCGAGCTGGCTGAAAGCAACGACGTCGACCTCATCTCCTTCACCGGCGGTGTCGCCACGGGCAAGAGCATCATGCGTGCGGCCGCCGGAAACGTGAAGAAAGTCGCTCTGGAACTGGGCGGCAAGAATCCGAATATCATCTTTGACGACGCAGACCTCGACCTTGCCGTGGACTACGCCCTGAACGGCGTCTTCTTCCATGCCGGACAAATCTGCTCTGCCGGAACCCGGGTCATGGTGCAGAAAGGCATCCACGACCGTTTTGTGGAGGCGCTTCTTGCCCGCATGAAACGCATTGTGGTGGGGGACGGCTTTGACGAGAAAACCCAGATGGGCCCGCTCATTTCAGCACAGCATCAGGCCAAGGTCGAGGGGTACATCGAGATAGCGCAACAGGAAGGGGCACAGCTCCTGCTGGGCGGCAAACGCCCGGATGATCCGGCACTGCAAAACGGCTACTTCTACCTGCCGACCCTGTTCACCGAGTGCAAAAACGACATGCGTATCGTTCAGGAAGAAGTCTTCGGCCCGGTCATTACGATTGAACGCTTTGCCACTGAAGAAGAAGTGATCCAGCGGGCCAATGACACCATTTACGGTCTGTCCGCCGGGTTCTGGACCCAGAACGCCGACCGCATAGAGCGAATGTCCAAAGCCCTGCGATTCGGCACGGTCTGGGCGAACGATTTCAATGTCTACTTTGTCCAGGCTCCCTGGGGCGGCTACAAACAGTCGGGGCTGGGACGTGAACTGGGCAAGATCGGCCTCGAAGAATACACCGAGGTCAAACATATTTACCGTAACTACGCCACCAAGCCCTTCAACTGGTTCGGCGCGTAACCAAGGTATCAAGCACGCCTTTCGCGTGCGCGGAGCGGGATGGCACTCTGCCAAGCCGCTCCATTAATTCCAACTGAGGAGGTTTAATGTCTTCTGGCCTTAGGCGAATCGCACTCGCCTTCTTCGTAATCGCAACCCTTTTCTGCTCTTCTTTCTCGGCACAAGCGGCCGAAAAAATCACTATCGCCAGCGTCTCCTGGACAGGCGTAACCATCAAATCGGAGATCGCGGTCTCGGTACTGGAAAGCCTCGGCTACAAGGCTGAGAACAAGGTCTTTTCCGTTCCCATCACCTATTCCGCCCTGTCTACCGGCGACGCCGATGTCTTCTTCGGCAACTGGATGCCTTCCATGGCGACCATCGCCAACAAGTTCTTCGACAAGGGAACGGTCATCAAGTACGTCGCCAACATGCCCGGCGCCAAATACACGCTCGCCGTCCCAACCTATTGTGCCAAGGCCGGCCTCAAGGATTTCAGCGATATCGCCAAGTTCGGCGACAAACTGGATTGGAAAATTTACGGCATCGAACCCGGCAATGACGGCAACATGATTATTCAGGACATGATCGACAAGAACATGTTCGGTCTGGGCAAGTTCAAGCTGGTGGCTTCCAGTGAAGTGGCCATGCTCTCTGAAGTCCAGGCATTGGCCAAAAACGACAAGTGGATCGTTTTTCTCGGATGGGCGCCGCACAGCATGAACGAACGCATCGACATGACCTATCTGACCGGCAGCACGGATGCGACCTTCGGTGGCAACGACGGCACCGCGACCGTCTGGACCAACATCCGCAAGGGGCTAGAGCAAGACAACCCCAACGTGGCGGCACTGTTGAAGAACATGGTCTTCCCGGTTTCCATGATGAACCAGATCATGACTTCGGTGCACAAGGACAAAAGCCTCGGCTTCACCAAGGCAGGACTCAAGTGGCTCAAGGACAATCCCGCCACCTATGAACAATGGCTCGAAAACGTGACCACCGTGGACGGCAAGCCCGGAGCCCCGGCCTTCAAGTCCTTTCTGGACGCAAAGATATAGAGACGACGTATCACCCCGTCTTCTCCGTGCCTCTCTGCGCAATGCAATAAAAGGGAGCTGTGTCAACACAGCTCCCTTTTTCTTTGGCATCGGCAGGACAGCACAATCCAGATACGCTGTCCCGAACTCAAGCGGCTGTGGTGCCACGTCGTGCGAGTTTCAATCAGATCTGATCACGAAAACAGTGTAACATGTACGCGAATATCCCGGGATCGACCGCCCTTTCCCTGTCTCCGCGGAGCTTTTGAAAAAGCTCTTCATATTCCGCACCATATTGAGCGGAAAGCCGTCTGGCGACACCCTCGTCACTGGTATTGAGCGACCGCTTTATCACCTTTTTTCTGACCAATTCCTGAAGATCGACAGGGACCTCCTGCCTCAACTGATATTGTCCGCTGTCTTTGCATTGATGGATCGACTCTGACTTCTGCATCCTGAGACCTCGTCAAACTATTACAGATTGCATCACCCGGCGCACAGCACACCAAAAGGCATAGGGAACACCTGTCAGTTCTGTGCAAAATGATTCCAGAATCATGCTGGGCAAAGGAAAAGCAGTACTCTCAACTTACCTCATCGTGTCAGGGAGCAAAGCTATTTCAAAGGAGGTCAAAAGTGCAAGCCAAAAGTATGTCAACATCACACAGCGCCAAGCTGGAAAAAGCATGGAAACAGTTTGTGCTTACCGGCACCCTCCAGCCTGGAATAATCAGGCGTGAAATATCGCATTCCTGGGATCGATGCTATGCGGCCAACGTTGATCCATATGGTGGAAACGGCCACTTCTTTACACCACAACACCGCTGAATTCCGGGCACGGTCCTATCATGCAGAGCTTTTGGAGGTCGCCAGACCATTATATTGGAGTGGTGTATTTGGCGGCCACCAACCAGCACAACACGTTCAACACACGTGAGAATCCACTGGGCGCGGCTGCTCGCGCCCACTTTTCGAGATGCCTTGACACGACTATATAATATAAAATAGTAGTCTTATTGTGCTACTTTTTTTAATTATGTGCTAACACGTTCTGTATTTAACAAATTCAGGAAACGTTAGCAAAGGAGGGTATCCAATGTCTGGATGCACACCAAAGTCGTCGCCGGTGGTTACACCGGTCGACCTGTCTTCAGTCCACCCGAACAAGGAGGGAACCATGAGATTGATTGAAGGCGTCATGTATCAGAACAACGCACCCAAAGGGGTTGACCCGGACTCGATCTATTTTGTCCAGGTTGACGCCACCAAGTGCGAGGCGTGCGGTACATGCGAAGAGGTTTGCGCTACCGGTGCAATCCAATCCATTAATGAGGACGGCATCCGTTCGGTCGTTGATCCGGTAGCCTGTATGAACTGTGGTCAATGTCTTGCCAGCTGTCCCTATGGGGCCATCTACGAGGGCGTCTCGTATGTCGATGAAATCTTTGAAAAGCTCAAAGATCCCGACACGATCGTCGTCTCCATGCCTGCTCCGGCGGTCCGCTATGGCCTGGGCGAATGTTTTGGCGCTCCGACCGGCACCTATGTTGGCGGGAAAATGCACACGGCATTGCGCCAGCTCGGATTCAACTACATCTGGGACAACGAGTTCACCGCTGATGTGACCATCATGGAAGAAGGCACGGAGCTCATCCAGCGTGTGCAGGAACAGGGCAAGAAGGACGCACGTCCGCTGCCGCAGTTCACTTCCTGCTGTCCTGGTTGGGTCAAGTTCACCGAGACCTTCTACCCGGACCTGATGCCGAACTTGTCCAGCTGCAAATCGCCCATCGGCATGCTTGGCCCTCTCTCAAAGACGTACGGCGCGCATGAAACGCACACGGAAGCCAAGAAAATCTACACCGTGTCCATCATGCCCTGTATCGCCAAGAAATATGAAGGCCTCAGGCCTGAACTGGCGGACAGCGGATTCCGCGACACCGACGCAACCATCAACACTCGCGAACTCGCGTACATGATCAAGACCGCGGGCATCAACTTCAACAGCCTGCCTGATCAGAAACCCGATGCAGTACTGGGTGACTCCACCGGTGCAGCGACCATATTCGGCACCAGCGGCGGTGTCATGGAAGCAGCGCTCAGACTCGCATACGAAGTGCTCTCCGGCAAAAAGCTGAGCGATCCGAACATTAAAGTGGTCCGTACCCATGAGGGTATCAACACCGCTGACGTCAAGGTTCCCGGATTCGGCACTGTCAAGATCGCTGTTGCGAGCGGCCTCGATAATGCGGCCAAACTGTGTGACGAGGTCAGAGCGGGCAAGTCTCCGTATCACTTCATTGAAGTCATGACCTGCCCCGGCGGTTGTGTGAACGGCGGAGGCCAACCCATCGACCCCGATGTCAGGGCGTCCCTGTTCAGCAGCACGGTAGCTCAGATCAACAAACGCTTCCGGGCACGCAAGGTCACCGCATAAGGAGAAATGAGAATGAAAATGAACAGACGCGCTTTCATCAAGGCCTGCGGCATCATGACCGGTTACGCAGTGCTCGGCTTGAACATAACCAAAGAAGCCGTGGCCAGCAGCATGAGCTTCGTGGGTCTGCGCCAGACGTCCGTGTACGCTGCCGACGCCAATGCCAAGATTTATGCGATCAGGAAGTCCCAGGACAACCCCATGATCAAAAAAATCTATGACAAGAAGGATGGATTCCTCCACGAAGGCCCCTGCGGACACATGTCCCACCACCTGCTGCACACGCATTACATTGACCGCAGCGCCAAGGTCGCCGCTCTCAAGGACCGCGGTGTGACCCTGAACTTCTAACACGCCTACAGCGTCTACCTGCGGCTAGGATATATCTGACCCAAGGGAACGCTCTTTACCAGACACAAACATTTAAAAAGCACAGTACATTATGCCAAAATATCTTTTGACATACAGGATATTTCTTACACCATTTACGTAATACTTTTTTTAAAAAGTTATGCGTATAATAAAACTTTTGCTTGATTCGTGCTCATATTTTTCATAACACTTTTCCCCAGAACACCTCCATTCGGAGATAATCTGCCTGCGGTAAGGGTCAGCCTGAGCCACAGGGTGGAGCCATCGAGACTCTACCCCGCTTTCCACAGGCAAGCTGATGTCTTAAAGCTCCCACCCCACCGCCTGCAGACAGCCCGGAAGTGCTAATCCGGGCTTCTCCTGTACTGTGAAAGCATCATTTGCAAAGGAATCTTGAATGGAAAAAAGATTGGGAATCATCGGTATCATCATCAAAGACAGGTTCAAGGCAGCCCCTGAAGTCAACAGGATCCTCGGCGATTACGGGACAATTATAGTTGGTCGCATGGGGCTTCCCTTCAAGGACAGAGGCGTTAACATCATTGACCTGATCATCGAAGCGACCACCGACGAAGTAGGAGCGCTGACGGGTAAATTGGGCATGCTCGAAGGCGTTCAAGTCAAATCACTTTTGGTCTGAGAAACAGGGAGTAGACATCATGAAACTCGACAGCACTTTGAGTAGCGGTCTGGAAAATTTTATCGACGATAACGCCATCCGCACCGAGATGGAAAAAGCGGAAAATCCTGATCCGCAATTGGTACGAGACATTCTCGCCAAAGGCGCGGAGCGCGTGGGCCTCACCCCGTTCGAGACAGCCGTTCTGCTGAAAAACACGGACAAGGAGTTGGACGAGGCCATCTTCGAGACCGCCATGTCCATCAAGAAAGGCATCTACGGCAACCGTCTGGTCCTGTTTGCCCCGCTGTACATTTCGAACGAATGCGTCAACCAGTGCGCCTACTGCGGCTTCAAGGCCACAAACGACGACCTGGAACGGAGAACCCTCACCCCAGAAGGGATTCGTGATGAAGTGACCGTACTGGAAAATCAAGGGCACAAGCGTCTCCTGCTCGTCTATGGTGAACATCCCAAGTACGACGCGGAGTGGATCGCCCAGACAGTGCGGGACGTGTATGCCGTCACATCGGAAAAAAGCGGTGAAATCCGTCGGGTCAACATCAACTGTGCGCCTCTGGATGTCGACGGCTTCAAGACGCTGCACGATGTCGGTATCGGCACCTACCAGTGTTTTCAGGAGTCCTATCATCTTCCGACCTATGAGAAGTTCCATCTGGCCGGACGCAAGACTGACTATCTGTGGAGGCTTCACGCCCTGCACCGCGCCCAGGAAGCCGGAATCGACGATGTCGGCATGGGCGCACTCTTCGGCCTGTATGACACGACCTATGAAGTACTGGGGCTGCTCCACCACGCCCAGCAGCTCGAAAAGGACTGTGGTGTCGGCCCGCACACCATCTCATTCCCCAGGATCGAACCGGCCCTCGGCTCGGAGATGTCCTTCAAGCCGCCCTACGCGACCAGCAAGCACCAGTTCAAGAAAATCGTGGCTGCACTCCGTATCGCCGTGCCGTATACAGGCCTGATTCTGACCACCCGCGAGACCGCCGAATTCCGTGCCGAGCTGCTGCAAATGGGCGTCTCCCAGATCTCAGCCGGCTCGCGCACCTATCCCGGCGCATACAGCGACCCGGAATACGATCGCCCCGGCGTACAGCAGTTCTGCATCGGTGACAGTCGCAGTCTGGACGAGGTCATTCAGTCCATCGCCGGGGAACATGACTATGTCCCGTCGTGGTGTACGGCCTGTTATCGCCTCGGACGCACCGGCGAACACTTCATGGAGCTGGCCAAAAAAGGATTTATCCAGAAATTCTGTCTGCCCAACGGCCTTCTCACCTTCAAGGAATATCTTGAGGATTACGCCTCGGAAAAAACCAAGCAGGTGGGTGAAGAACTCATTGCCCGTGAGGTGGAAGAGTACGTCGACCTCGCACAGAAAAAACTGCTCACTGAACGACTCGTCCGCATCGAGGCTGGCGAGAGAGACCTCTACCTCTAGTTCAAAGGTAATCCGGAAATGATAACAACGGACTCTACCTCCATGCGACAGGAACATGATGCCCTTGGCGAACTGTCGGTACCGGCCACTGCATATTACGGTATCCACTCGTTACGAGCCGCACACAATTTCCCCTTCTCGGGGCAACAAATCCATCCTGAATTCATCCGGTCCTTCGCGCAGGTCAAACACGCCTGTGCCCAGACCAACATGGAACTCGGATATATCTCTAAAGTGTGTGGAGAAGCCATAGCAACAGCCTGCATGGAGATAGAGTCCGGTCATTTTCACAACGAAATCATCGTCAACCCTTTTCAAGGGGGCGCCGGAACGTCGACAAACATGAACCTTAACGAGGTCATCGCCAACCGGGCCAACGAAATCCTGGGAGGAAAGCGCGGAGAGTACATGATGATACATCCCATACATCATGTGAACATGCACCAGTCCACCAATGACACCTATCCGACCGCACTCAAGATAACCGCCCTGAACCTCCTCATGAAGCTCGAAACCCATGTCTCCAAACTACAGGAGACATTGCAGCAACAGGAAATCAACTTCTGTGACATCGTGAAAGTCGGCCGCACGGAACTGACCGATGCCGTCCCCATGACTCTGGGCATGACCTTTGGTGCCTTTGCCGAGGCCGTGGCCCGGGATCGCTGGAGAATTTTCAAAAGCCGGGAACGCCTCAAAAAGGTGAACCTGGGAGGAACGGCCATTGGAACAGGGCTCGGTGCCCCCCGGGAGTTCATCCTTAAGGCAACGGACACCCTGAAACACATCGTCGGCCTGCCTATCTCCCGCGCCGAAAACATGGTGGATGCTACCCAGAACATGGACTCGTTCGTCGAAGTCTCCGGTCTGCTCAAGACCTATGCCACCAACCTGATGAAAATATCCTCGGACCTCCGCCTCCTGTCGAGCGGACCGGTAACGGGTATCGGGGAGATAACGCTCCCGCCGCTCCAGGCAGGATCTTCCATAATGGCCGGAAAGATAAACCCGGTCATGCCGGAAGCGGTCACGCAAACAGCGCTCCGGGTTATGGGCAACGACCAGACCATCACCCTCGCGGCCGCACTGGGACAGTTGGAGCTCAACCACCTCCTCCCCCTGCTGGCGCACACTATTCTGGAATCGCTGACACTGTTGATCGGTGTCACCAGAGGGTTTGCCGAAAAATGCATTCCAGGCATTACAGCGAATCGGGAACGCTGCCAGGACAACGTGGAACAGAGCGGAGCACTTGCCACGGTGCTGGTCCCGGCCCTCGGCTACAGCCGGGTGGAACGACTGCTGGCCGACGCCAAATCATCGAAAAGAACCATTCGGGAAGAAGCGATCATTCAAGGATTTGCCTCTTCCGAAGTCATGGACAAACTGCTTTCGCCAAGGCGATTGTGCAAACTCGGATTCACGTTCGACGAATACTGCGAGGTGAAGAATAGATGAACATAGTTGCCGGAATAGACGCATTGGACACACCGGGGCTGTTTGCCGCCGCCACCAGAAGGATCATCCTCCATGCCGCCGTGTACGGAGCATTTGCAAAATCTGAGGCCCACCGCAACGGCCTGAAGCAGGCCCTCCTCAAGCCCGGGTTCGAACGGCTGGACATCATCGCCATTGACCCCGCACACGATTCAACATGGACGACCTCTTTCCTCGAAGCACTCAGGTTCGGAATATCCTCTCAGGGAGTCACCGACGAAGTGGCGTTGTCGCACCAATACCTCACAGAACTCGCTGCCGAGTTCCCGGACAAAATCCATCTTCACCCTGCCCGCAGGCTGCCCTGTCTCCCCATATTGATCATCGATGACACCATACTTTTCGGTCAGTATGCCCATGCCGGAGAACATGCTCCCAACGGATTTTGGGGAATCGTCAAGACAGATGTCAACCGACTGCTTGGATGGGCCAGAACAGGCAAGCCTCCGGTCAACGCCACCCACAAGGACATCGCTGCATTTCGGCTGATCAACGAATGCAGCAGAGCCATGAACACCACTCAACCCCCTCCTCAACAATGCACACCATAAACGAACAGGATATCCTCACCTATCTGTTGGGCGTCAATGACGCAGAGCTCTTTGAGCGTGCCAACGACATCAAGGTCCAGAGGTTCGGAGACGAAATATTCCTCCGTGCCATCATTGAGTTTTCCAATGTCTGCGACAAGAAGTGCCACTATTGCGGACTACGCGCCCCCAATGGAAAAACGGAACGGTACCGGATGACCAAAGAGGACATCCTCGACGCCGCTGCCCTGGCTACCTCCGAAGGAGCCGCGACCATCGTGCTCCAGTCCGGTGACGATTTCAGCTATTCGACAGAGGACATCGGCTCACTCATTCAGGAGATCAAGTCCTCCCACGATGTGGCCGTCACCCTCTCTCTGGGCGACAGGGGACTGGATGAATATGCTTACTGGCACGACTGCGGAGCGGACCGGTGTCTGTTGAAGCTGGAGGTCACCAACCCCCGTCTCTACAAACGGTTCAGAGGGGGCGAAGACTTCTCATCACGGCTGCACAAGATCAAATTCCTGCAGCACCTCGGATACGAAGTCGGCTCGGGCGTTATTGTCGGGCTACCCGACGCCGACCTCATCTCCACCCTCAGGGACATCCTCTTCATCACCGACCTCGATCTGGATATGATCGCCGCGGGACCGTTCATTCCCCATCCCCAGACGCCACTGGCTGACATGGAGCACGGCTGCATCGACCTGTCGCACCGGATGACAGCCCTCTTGCGCATCCTCAATCCCCACGCCAACATCCCTGCCACATCCGCATTGGGCGCGCTGGACAGCGACTCCCAGAAGCTGGGACTGCTGCGCGGCTGCAACGTGCTCATGCCCTCCATGACCCCGGAGAGACACCGCTCGGATTACACCATCTATCCGGGAAAGAATGCGTCGAACATCGACATCACCGATTCGCTGAAACTCGCCAAAGACATGATCAGTGCTCTCGGCCTTGTGCCCTCATCATCTAAAGGATTTTCCAGGAGAAACAATGTCCACGAAAGCACCCCGCGGAGTGCGTCTGGTTATAGCGCTCGCCGGTAGACGGAACGCAGGCAAATCGTCGCTGATTAACGCCATCACGGATCAGGAAACGGCTATAGTTTCCGATATGCCGGGAACAACCACCGATCCGGTTGCCAAACACTACGAACTGCTCCCACTCGGCCCGGTGACGTTTTATGATACGGCAGGCCTTGACGACACCGGAGAACTCGGCGAACTGCGAATCAAGGCCACCCAGAAGATTCTCTGGCGCTCCGACGTCGCCGTGGTCGTGGTCGGCGAGGAAGGCATCACCTCCCACGAACTGGAAATCATCAAGGATATCCAGAAACTGAACATCCCTTTTCTCGTGGCCTTCAACAAATGCGACCTGAATGAGCCCTCTGCCAAGGATCGTGCGTACTGCCTTGAAAACGGCTTCAAATCAATACACCTCTCCGCGCAAACCGGCGCGAACGTCGATGCAGTAAAAGACCTGCTCATCAGCATCGCCCCGCCGGAAATGAAACACAATCCGGTTCTGGCTGGCGACCTGATACAGGAAGGGGACTGGGTCGTCTGTGTCGTTCCCATCGACCTCGCCGCTCCAAAGGGACGCCTGATCCTCCCCCAGGTACAGGTGTTGCGTGAAATGCTCGACTGTGACGCCGTGACCATAACCGTAAAGGAGCGGGAAATCGAAGAAGCCCTGCGTGGGCTCAACCGCAAACCGGCTTTGGTCATCACGGATTCCCAGGTGGTTCACAGCGTGGCCGGAGATGTTCCGAGCGACATTCCGATGACGACCTTTTCCACGCTTTTCGCCCGCTATAAAGGAGACCTGCCACGGCTTGTTGAAGGAGCTGAAACCATTGACAAACTCAAGGATGGCGACACTGTCCTCATTGGCGAGGCCTGTTCCCACCACTCCGTGGCCGACGACATCGGCAGGGTCAAGATTCCACGCTGGGTCACGCAATACACCGGCAAATCCCTTACATTCGAAACCTACTCCGGCCATGATTTCCCCGAAGACCTCGAACGGTTCTCCCTCGCGATCCACTGCGGAGCCTGCATGCTCAACCGCACGGAAATGCTGCGCCGCATGAACGAATGCAATCGCCGTGGAGTGCCCGTGACCAACTACGGCGTGGCGATATCCAAAGTACAGGGCGTGCTCGACAGGGTTATTGCCCCCTTTAGGCTGTAAACAACAGGGAAAGGCGCTCGGGAAGCCCTCTCTCCGTCACAATCGTCAGGAGGAAAACATCATGTGTCACGCATATTCATATTTTCGTGACAACATTGCCACTCCTCACTCCACAGCCATACAGTGCGCCATGGTTGGAGGAGTGTTGTGCGTACCGCTCCAGAGGCTTCTCCGGCACGAAACGACCGTACGTCGGCACCCGTTGCCCCAACAGTGACCCCCTTGAGACACGCTCGCAACCCATCCTCCCGGAAGGGGCCACACATGACACACCTTTGCAAGGAAGTTCACCGATGATTACACGCAGGGATTTTCTCACCTTGAGCGCCCAGGCCATGGTCCTGTTTCCTTTCCTGACCGCCTCTCCGGCACGAGCGGAAAGCCTGACAAAGCTCACTCTCGCCGGTCCACCGGCACCGTTGAGCCTCCCGCTGGCCCGTCTGGCAAAAGAGACCGGCACACCGGCGCTTCCCGCCATGGAGATGAAGCAGTGGCGCAATCCGGACATGATGCGCGCCTGGATGGTCTCCAATGAAATTCAGGTCTCGGCCGCACCGTCCAATGCCGCGTCCATCCTCTACAACAAGGGGCTCCCTGTTCGTCTGCTGGATGTGAACAACGGCGGCATTCTGAGTATCGTCACCCGCGACCCATCCATCAGGAAATTCACTGACATCAAAGGGAAAAACGTCCTCCTGTTCTTCCGTGGCGACACCCCGGACACCATTGTCCGGTATCTCGCTGTCAAACAGGGGATCAACCCGGATGCCGACATGACCGTCTCCTATGTGGAGTCACCGTTTGCCGCTTTGCAGATGCTGCTCTCCAAACGTGCGGACACGGTCCTGTTGTCAGAACCCGTAGCCACTGCCGCTCTGCTCAAAGGCAAGGCCAACGGCATGAAGTTGACGCGCATCGTCCTTCAGGATGTCTGGGCCGAAGTGACCGGCAGCGCTTTGGCCCTGCCTCTGGGCGGCACCATGTGTCAGGCCTCGCTGGCAGACGAACAGCCGGACGTCGTGGAGGCGCTGCAAACCGGCATTGCACAGGCCGTGGACTGGATCAACCAGCACCCGGCCGAGGCCGCCAAGGAATTCGCCGAGTTCTTCGGGCTCAAGGCGCCGGTGTTGCAGACATCCCTGGAGACCTTCCCCATCCGACGCAGTCCTGCCGTAACAGCGAAAAAAGATCTGGAATTCTATTATTCCACCCTCATGGAGATATCGCCCAAGCTCATTGGCGGCAAACTGCCGGACACGGATTTCTACCTGAGCTAACAAGCAGGCACACACCATGGCTCATACCTCCCAGACAGCATGGCGCAGACTGCGCAACTCCCGCTACCCGGCATTGGGGGTAACGCTCTTCGTCATGCTGTGGTGGGTAGGGAGTCTCTGTTATGGACCGTTCATCCTTCCATCTCCATGGGAGTCCTGCGAGGCGCTCTGGCGGTTGACCATGGAAGGCGCGGTCCTCAAGGCGGCACTGCTCACAGCCGGACGCGCTCTCGGCGGATTCATCATCGCGGCCCTGCTGGGCAGCGGGTTCGGTATTCTGGCAGGACTCAGGCCCGCCATCGCCCAGACCCTCAGACCGGTCATAGCCATGCTGCTGGGCATCCCTCCCATTGCCTGGATCGTGCTGGCCATGCTCTGGTTCGGCACCACCGGGTTCACCCCGGTCTTCACCGTGGTGGTGACCGCCCTGCCCATTGTGTTCGCCGTGGCCGTTGAGGGCGCACGAACCAGAGACAAGGACCTGGAGGCCATGGCGCGCTCCTTTGGCACCCCGCGTTGCATGCTGTTATGGGACGTGCACCTGCCGCATATCCTCTCCTATCTTTTTCCGGGATGGGTAACGGCGCTGGGGCTGGCCTGGAAAGTCGCGGTCATGGCCGAACTGCTCTCCTCCACAGATGGCATCGGCGCGAGCATGGCTCTGGCGCGGATCAATCTGGATACGGCTGAAGCGCTGGCCTGGATACTCGTCCTGCTGACCATGCTGCTGACCGTGGAGCTGTTGCTGCTCGAACCGTTGCAGCGGCGGATGGAACCATGGCGAAAAACCGTCTCGCCATCATGACGCCACCACTGGATGCCCTATGCTGACCTGGAAAAACATCACCCATGACTACGGGGCCGCCCCGGTGCTGGCGGGTGTGGACATTCAGGTTGCGCCCGGCGAAGTCCTCGCGCTGACAGGTCGTTCCGGGTGCGGCAAGACCTCCCTGCTGAACATGGCCGCCGGATTGCTCACCCCTGAGAGCGGACAGGTTATCAATACCTTTGCGCACACCGCGTGCGTCTTTCAAGAGCCGCGGTTGCTCCCATGGCGCCTCACGCAGGACAATATCGCATTCGGCCTCAAGGGCATGGGCATGAACAAGGCGAAGCGTCTTGAAAGGGCTCGCCAACTGGGTGCGCGCATGGGACTGCAACCGGGCGATCTCACGAAATATCCCCATGAACTGAGCGGCGGCATGCGCCAGCGGGTTTCACTGGCACGAGCGCTGGCGGTGGAGCCGGACCTGTTGCTTTTGGACGAGCCTTTCAGCGCCCTTGATGTGGGGCTGCGGCGCGAACTCCAGGACCTTGTCCTTGCTCTCATTGGTGAACGCGAGCTGGCCGCCGTGTTCGTGACCCACGATCTGTCCGAGGCCGTCCGATTGAGCCACCGCATAGCCATACTGGCTCCGTCGCCCGGCCATGTGGTGTACGAGAAACAACTTTCACAGCCCTTTGCCATCCGGGATGCGGATTTCATCCACCGCACGGTGACCGAAATGCTCTCTGCCCCTGCGGTGGGAGCCGCATTCGGAAACAGCGGCAAGACAGCCGAAAGCCCCTCCGTATCCAATACTCAGCCCGCAAAAAAAGAGGTGAACATGGTGGGATTCAATCCTGTCACCATGCCCGAGACAACACTGGCCACGGACATGGCCGGACGCAAAGCCCTGGTCAAAACGCAGATCAACGGCGTGTTCGGGTACAACCCCATGGTCACGGCACTGCTCTTTGCCCTGGCACCCGAAAAAATCGCGGGGTTGGGCATGCCGCCCATGCCCCCCGAGCGCATGCTGGCAGATCAGCCATACCTCTCTTTACCGGTTCTCGGTGTCATGGGAGGAAACTTCGGTGGTGGAAAGAACACCTTTGACAAGGACGCCATACAGCGCAACCGGGTCGATCTGATTCTCTCACTGACCCTGTTCGCCATGGATGAGATTGAAGTCAGCGCCGCCGACAGTCTGCAACAGGAATTGGGGATTCCCGTATTGATATACGACGGAGGCCTGGATCGGACCGGAGAAGTGCTTCGGCGCGTCAGCGTACTGCTGGGGTGCCCGGACAGAGGTAATGTCCTGGCCGATTATTTCGACAAGAAATTCAATTTGATCTGCAAGACGATCGCTCAAATTCCGTTGAATGAAAGGCGCACAGTCTATTATGCTCAGTCGCCGACAGGCCTGCTCACGGAACCCCGAAGATCACGCCACGGCGAGATCATTGAATACGCGGGTGGAGTGAACGTGGCCGAAGTGCATGAACAGCGGGGGTGCGGCCGCACTCCGGTCTGCGCCACTGACCTGATCCGCTGGAACCCGGATGTCATCATCATGCTCTCCGATGAGGGGAAATCGCCGCAACGGCTGTTCAACAGAACCAGAACCGATCCATTCTGGTCCCAATTGAAAGCAACGCGCAACGGCACGATCTACGAACCGCCGGGGGGCATGTACAACTGGTTCGACCGACCTCCGTCCGTCAACCGGCTCATGGGATTGATCTGGCTGACGAACCTGCTCTACCCCGAATGGTTCGACTGGGACATAGTGCAGGAGGTCAGAGAGTTTTATGCGCTGTTCTACCGCATGCAACTCGGTCCGAAACAGGTGGAGACCATGCTCGGTATCAGCTTGCAAAGACGGGCGAACTAGGCGGAACAAACGAAGAAGGCGACCCTCCCCTTTCTCAGGCAATGTTTTGAGGTAGACTTTTCAATTCACCTGTGCTGATATCGTGCGAATCTGACGACGTACCCTAGGGTACGACCAACGAGAGCAAGACATCCCGCCACGTGGAGCAAATCCATCGAAACGGAGGTCTGTCTCGGGATTATCCAGGATATGGGTGGCAACGGTCTGTCACGGACTCATCCGACAGACTCCGACATCACGCGGCATCGCACCATGTGTTCAGCTCTGCGGCGAAACTGTTTCAGTTCGCCGCATGATCCTAACTGCTCATCGGTTCAACCCCTGGTTTATATATAGCTTTTGCCGAAACGCCTGACACTGCGGTCAAACGAACGGAATAGGACGGCGTCTTCGGCTTTAATCTTTGGATGTGGGGAATTGGTTCATGTTGAATCTCAAACGACTGACAAAAACCGCAGCACTGGTCGCTGTTTTCATGATGGTCGCTGTCACTGCACAGGCAGCCGGATTTAAAAAAGAATACAAAATGCAGGTCACGGTTGGCCCGAAGCTTTACTGGGGCATGGGTGCAACAAAGTTCGCCGAACTGGTCAAGGAAAAGACCAACGGCCAGATTATCGTCAAACCCTACTTCGGTTCCGCGCTGCTCAAGGGCGCCCAGCTGAAAAGCTCGCAAATGGTCGCCAAGGGCGTCATCGACTGTGCGATGGATTCCACCATCAATATCAGCCCGGTCATTCCCGAAGCCAATATTTTTCATCTTCCCTTTTTCCTGAACGACTTCGAGACGTTGGACAAGGTCAAGTACGGTCAGGCCGGTGAGGCCGTGTTCGAGGCCATGAAGGCCAAACGCCTCCAGCCTCTGGCCTGGGCCGAGAACGGATTCCGCCAACTGACCAACTCCAAGGTGGCGGTCAAGACCCCTGAAGACATGAAGGGCCTGCGCATCCGCGTTGTCGGCAACCCGCTGTTCATCGACACCTTCCGCGCTCTGGGCGCCGACCCGGTCAACATGAACTGGGGTGACGCTGTCGCCGGTTTCCAGCAGGGCGTCGTTGACGGCCAGGAGAACCCGGTCGGCGTACTGATTCCCATTCAGATCTACCAGTACCACAAGTACGCATCCATGTGGAATTATCTGGTTGATCCTCTCATCATCTACTGGAACCAGCGGGAATGGAAAGCCTTCCCCAATGAAATCCAGGCCGCGATTCTCGAAGCCGCCAAGGAAGCTGGTCGCTTTGAGACCGCACTGAGTCGCGCGGGTCTCGACGGCGAGATCTCCCACGACATCCTGAAAAACGAGTTCAACTACACCATGGAAGTTCCGAACCCCATCTCCTTCATGGAGAGCAAGGGTATGGAAGTGCATCAGCTTACCGACGAAGAACGGGACGCCTTTGCCAAGGCCACGCACTCGGTCTACGACAAGTGGATCAAGGAGATCGGGCCTGAGGTATACGAGAAAGCCAAGGCTGACATAGCCCGCTAACCCGACCTTTGTGACGAATGTATCCTGCCCCGGAAATCGGATTTCCGGGGCAGGTTCTATCATGGGATTGAGACTACTCAACCCAAATTGTGGAGTAAGCTTTTGAAAAAATTATTATTCGGCTTTCGCCTCGACCACTGGCTGGTCGCCATCTGCATGGCCACCATGGTTGGGATTGCCTTCATCAATATTCTGAGTCGCTATATTTTTCATTTCTCGCTGGCCGCGACAGAAGAAATCACCATCAACCTCTTTGTCTGGATGACCGTCATCGGCATCGCCATCGCCTTTGAGCGCGGCGGACACATGGGCATGGTCACGTTCTTCAACATGTTTCCCAAGGCACTGAAGAAGGTCTCCATCGTCATCTACTCGCTGCTGGCGGCGGCTCTCTTTCTGGTGCTCGATTATTTCATGATCCAGGCCATCTATGACGAGATCACCCTGTTTCAGGCCCGGTCAGCCTCCCTTGATATCCCTGTGTGGATCTACTATCTCGGGCTGCCTGTGTTCTCCGTCTTCATCTTCCGGGGTATCTACAAGGATGCCATGACCAAACTGACCGGACAGGAGAAGGAGTAATCACATGGAATTTCTGCTCATCCTCGTCCTCTTTCTTGTGCTCATGTTCATCGGTGCGCCCATCGGCACATCCCTGGGCGTGTCAGCCGTTGCCACCATCATGTATTTCGATCTCGGCGCCGAAATGCTGGGCGTCAATTTCGCCTCAGGCATCGCCTCCTTCCCGCTGCTGGCCATTCCGTTCTTTGTACTGGCCGGCGTCATCCTGCAACGGGCAGGCATCGCGGCGCATATCGCCAATTTCTTTGAACTGCTGGTCGGTCGCGCCGTCGGCGGTCTCTCCATTGTGGCGGTGCTCACCTGCATGTTCTGGGGAGCCATGTCCGGTTCCGGCCCGGCAACCACCGCTGCCGTCGGCATGATCCTGCTGACCCCCATGCTCAAGAACGGGTACGACAAGGCCTTTGCCGGTGCGACCATCGCCAACGCCTCGGACCTGTCCATCATCATCCCGCCGTCCATCGCCTTCATCATCTACGGCAACATCACCTCGGTGTCCGTGTCCGCCCTGTTCGTGGCAGGCATCATCCCCGGCATACTGACCGGTCTGGCAACCATGCTGGTCGCCTGGTACATCTCCTATCGTCGGGGATACCGGGGGCTGGTCTGCCGCGGCTGCATGGCTGACCTGCTCAAGGCGCTGCGCCAATCCTTCTGGGCACTCATGGCCCCGGTGGTCATTCTCGGCGGCATCTATACCGGCATCTTCACGCCCACCGAAGCCGCGGTCGTGGCCGTGTTCTACAGCCTGTTCGTGGCAGTGGTCATCTACCGCTCCATCGGCTGGCGCGATCTGGTGGAAATCCTCGTGGAATCGGCCGTGACCAGCTCGGTGATCATGTTCATCGTGGCCTTTGCCGGCATATTCACCTGGGCGGCGTCCGTGACCGGCGTCATCGACACCATGGCCGATTACATCATCAGGATATCCCCCAACGCCGTGGTCATGATCGTCCTCGTCAATATCCTGCTGTTCGCATTGGGCATGATCCTCGACGCCATCTCGATCTCATATCTGCTCATGCCGATCCTCATTCCGGTACTGTCCGCCTTCCATGTGGACCCGGTTTTCTACGGCGTGATCTTCATCTCGGCCCTGGCCATCGGGCAGGCAACCCCGCCTGTCGGGGTCAACCTGTTCACCGCGGCCAATCTGGTCGGGTGCGAGGTCGACGAAATAGCCAAGGAGGCCATCCCCTACGTTATCATGGACTTCGTGGTCCTGATCATCATCTCCCTAATTCCGGCACTCTCGCTCTTCCTGCCGGAATGGGCCGGACTCTACACGCCATAACGGCCAAACAGCGCAACGACTCGCAAAAGAACTCCCGCACAGTGACGACACTGCGCGGGAGTTCTCTTTTATGACAGGTCAGCGGTTATGCGGCTTCCTCCGGCAGGGGACGCTTGGCAAAGAAGAGTGCCCCGGCAGTGACTACCGTACCAACGACGATGGCCCCGGCGTATGCCGCAAGATGGGTAACCGCGTTGGGAATGGGCAGCACGAAGATACCACCGTGCGGCACCATCAGGGTGCACTTGAGCCCCATGGAAATGGCACCGGTGACAGCGGAACCGAGCATGATTGAAGGGATGACCCGGAACGGATCACGAGCCGCAAAGGGGATGGCGCCTTCCGTAATGAAGGAAAGCCCCAGAACAAAGGCCGCCTTGCTCGCCTCCCGCTCGTCTTCGGTAAAGCGGTTCTTGAACAGGGTCGCAGCCAGCGCCAGCCCCAGCGGCGGGGTCATGCCTGCGGCCATGATCGCGGCCATGGGTTCATAGATACTGGCAGAGAGCAGGCCTACGCCAAAGGTGTACGCCGCCTTGTTGACCGGTCCCCCCATATCGAAAGCCATCATGGCTCCCAGGAGCAGACCAAGGCCCACGGCACTGCCACTCTGCATGCCCTTGAGCCACTCGGAGAGCGAAGTCAGGGCGATTTTTACAGGCGGCCCGATCACATAGATCATCAGCAGGCCGACTACCAGCGTGGAAATGAAAGGCAGGATCAGCACCGGCTTGAGGCCCTGCAGATTCTCCGGGAGCTTGATCTTGTCGTTCAGGAACTGGGTCAGGTAACCGGCAATGAAACCGGCCACGATACCACCGAGAAAACCGGCCCCGACATTGGTGGCCAGCAGGCCGCCAACAAGACCAGGAGTAATGCCCGGACGCTGGGCGATGGAAAAGGCGATGAACGCAGCCAGTACCGGCACGAACAGGGAGAACGCCCCTGCTCCACCGATCTGCATGAGCGCCCAGCCAAAGGTCCCTTCATTGTCCCCGGCATAGATACCGCCGAAAGCGAAAGCCAGGGCGATAAGCAGACCACCGGCCACAACCACCGGGAGCATGTAGGATACACCGGTCATCAGGTGACGATAGGGTCCGGTGCGAACGGCGGAACGCTCCTTCTTGATTTCGGACACCTGATCGACCAGCCCTGCCTTGCTCCCCGGCAAAGCGGCCAACGCGGACTTGATGGCCTGCTCGCCTTCATGCAGGGCAGCCTTGGTCGTGGTTTCATAGAGCGGTTTGGCGGCGAAACGAGCCGTGTCCACAAAGGCATCGGCTGCAATGACCACGGCATCGGCACGGGCGATATCCTCATCGGTGAGCACGTTCTTGGCACCGACCGATCCCTGGGTCTCGATCTTCATCTCATACCCGAGTTTCTCCCCGGCCTTGCGCAGGGCTTCGGCAGCCATGAACGTATGGGCAATGCCGGTGGGACAGGAGGTTACGCCAATGACAAACTTGCTGCCTGAAACAGCATCATCCGTCGGAGCGGCGGTCATGCTCGCGGCTTCGTCCAGAGCCGCCTTGATGACGCCTTCGGTATCACGAATGGCCGTGCTTGTGGTCACGGCGTACAGCGGCTTACCCTGAAAACGCTCGGCATCCACATGAATGTCGGCAGCAATGATGACCACCTCGGCGGCGGCGATGCCGGATTCGGAAAGAACATCCTTGGTCCCTTCCGCTCCCTGGGTTTCAACGCTTACCTCGTGCCCCATACTGGCTCCGACCTTTTTCAACGCCTCGGCAGCCATGATTGTGTGAGCCACTCCGGTGGGACAGGCTGTGACGGCAACGATCTTGGACATAACTTTACCCCCCTTACAGAGTAATGGTGTTTATGACGACTTGTGATTCCAACGCCCGGGCCATGTCCAGGCTTTCAAGACTCGGTCCGGACTGGGCGACAGTGGCGGCGGAAAGCGCCGTGGCCAGACGAACACGATCTTCCATCGGCATGCCCAGCGCCATCCCGGCGACCAGACCGCCTATCATGGCGTCTCCGGCTCCAACGGTACTAACTGGGTCGATTGTGGGCGGACTGGACATGAGCGCATCACTCCCCTCCAGGAAGAGTGCCCCCCGAGCGCCCAGCGAGACAGCGACTGTCTCTATTCCTTCACCATGCAGTCGCCGGGCCTCGGCAACGATATCATCAAGATTCTCCATGGGCCGCCCGACCAGATCGGCCAGCTCATCGTCATTGGGTTTGATCAGCGACGGCACGGACTCCACCGCGGCTTTCAACGCAGGACCGCTGGTGTCGACCACGGCCCTGGCGCCCTGTGTGCGAACAATGTCAATAAGACGACCGACCACCTCCGGCGAAACGCCGTGCGGCAGACTGCCACCGATAACCACGATGGCATCCTTGACGGCCAACTGGCGCACTTCCTCGAACAAAGCCTCCAGATGGGGTGCATCCGGTGACAAACCGGGGAAATTGATATCCGTGGTCTCTCCGTTGTCAGCGTTCAGGACCTTGATCCCGGTACGGGTCTCGCCCGGCACACGGATAAACCGATCGGTGATCCCCAACGCGTCGAATTTGCGTTCGAAGATCCCGCTGTTTTCAGTTCCGAGAAATCCGGTAACCGTCACGGGGAGATCGAACATGCGCAGAAGAAAGGCGATGTTCACGCCTTTTCCGGCAGGGTCCATGCGGTGTTCCCTCACCCGATTGACCGTCCCTGCGGCAAATCCGGGCACTGAACACGTCAGGTCGATAGCCGGGTTCATGGTCACGGTGACGATAGGAGTCTTTTCTGTCATGTATTTCTCCGGTCTAGGGCAGCGTGAGCGTCCTGACCTGATTGTTATCAATGCAATTGAGGGCCTTCTGGGCAAGTTGACGGGCCTGAGTCATGCTTATGCTGCGGATGTACGACTTGATCGCCGCGATGCTGGGCACAACCATGCTCAACTCCTTGACCCCAAGCCCCACCAGGATCGCCGCCCCCAGCGGTTCCCCGGCCAAACCACCGCAGACGCCGGTCCAGATACCGGCTTCGTCCGCAGCCTTGACCACCTGCTCGATCATGCGGAGCACAGCCGGGTGAAGGCTGTCCGCGTGCGCAGCCAGAGTGGGATGGACCCGATCCATGGCCATGACATATTGCGTGAGGTCGTTGGTCCCCACGGAGAAGAAGTCCACCTCGCGGGCAAACTCCCGGGCCATGACGGCCACGGAAGGCACCTCGACCATGATCCCGATCTCCACGGGGGAAGCCCCTACTTCGATGCGGGCCTTTTCCGCCAACCGCTTGGCCGCGGCCAGCTCGCTCATGGTGGCGACCATGGGGAACATGATGCGAATGGGACCGAATTCCGAGGCCCGGTAAATGGCGCGCAGTTGGGACAGGAACAGCTCGGGCCGATTCAGGCACAGACGAATGCCGCGCACACCGAGGAACGGATTGTCCTCGGCAGGCAGATCCAGATAGGAGACGGCCTTGTCTCCACCGATATCAAGTGTCCTGATGATGATGGGCAGCCCGTTGAGCGCTTCGACCATGGCCTTGTAGCTCTGGAACTGCTCCTCCTCGTCAGGCGGCGTCTCGCGTTCAAGAAACAGAAACTCCGTCCGCATCAGCCCCACGCCTTCACCACCGGCGTTCACGGCCTTTTCCGCCTCGTTGGTCTTGCCGATGTTGGCAGCCACTTCAATACGAGTGCCATCAAGAGTCAGGGCGGGTTCGAACCGGGAACGATACTCCTTGTTGCGGAGCGCATCCAGCTGTCGCTTTGCGGCTTCAGCGGTCTGTACGTCCTTGGGGCTGGGCTCCAGATAGAGATTGCCCGTGTTGCCGTCGAGGATGGCCTGTGTGTCGTCCTGTATCTCCAGAACAGTGGGACCGGCGGCAACGATGGCGGGTATACCCAGAGAACGGGCAATGATCGCCGAATGCGAGGTTGGCCCGCCACCTGAAGTACAGAAACCGAGAATCAGACCTGGATCAAGCTGCGCCGTATCCGAGGGCGTCAGGTCCTCGGCGATGAGAATAACGGGTTCGGTGGGGATGAACGGCTCGTCCTGAACAACGCCCGCCAAATGACGCAACACACGCCGACCAACATCACGAAGATCCATGGCGCGGGCCGCCAGCACTTCATCCTTATGCTGCTCCATATGTCTGACACGCTCATCAATGATCTGCCGCCACGCATACCCGGCGCTCTTCCCTTCCAGAATAAGCGCCTCGGTATCCGCCAGCAGTTCAGGGTCTTCCAGAAAAGCTTCATGAGCCTTGAAAATGGCTGCACTGGGTTCGCCGGTCCGGGCGCGAACCTCCACATACAGATTATGCAGGTTGCTGTGGGCTGCGGAGATAGCCTGCTTAAGTTCAATCAACTCGTGCTGCGGATCTTTGGCAATGGCCTCCACAACAATACGCCGATGGGTGTATTGACGTATCGGGCCACAGGCCAACCCTGGAGAGGCCATGCACCCCGGCACCACACGCTTGACGTCTTCGGGTGTCCAGCCGTGCTCCACCTGAGGAACGGCCTTCTCTTCTTCCTGTTCGCCTAGCCCGTGATCCACGGCTTCCTTGAGAGCGGCCAGCGCGGCCTTGGCGTCTGCGCCCCTGGCATGCAGGCGAATGGTCTTGCCCCCGCTGACACCGAGCTTCAGGAGCGAGGCAAGGCTTTTGCCGTTGCCGGAGCGGCCATCGTATTCAGCGTAAATTTCCGCATCGAAAGTCTTGGCGATATCAACGAAATAGGTGGCCGGTCGGGCATGCAGCCCGTGATCGCCCATGATGGTCACATCCACCGCGTGATCGAAATCAAGGGTATCCAACTGCGGACCGGGACGGCTGACCGTGGTGGCCCCGCCGCTCAGGGCGCGGACGATATCGGCCGGATCCTTGGTGGCGGCCAGCATTTCAGTGACCTCGGCATCATCAAGGACATGGGTGAGGTTGGTCAGGATTTCAATGTGCTCATCGGATTTGGCCGCGATACCCACAACGAGATGGACCACTTCCCCGGTGTTCCAGGTCACGCCGCCCGGCACCTGCAATACGGCCACGCCGGTCTTGCGGATCAGCTCCCGGTTCTCGGGCAGGCCGTGTGGAATGGCGATGCCATTGCCCAGAAACGTGTTGGCCACGGCTTCACGCCGCTTCATACTGTCGATATAGCCGGGCTCGATAAATCCCTGGCTGACAAGAATGTCTCCCACCTGCTCTATGGCATCAACTTTTCCCGACGCCTGCGCTCCCAAAACGATGTTTCCTTCACTCATTTGAACCATGGCCTACCTCCTCAAGAAGCTCTCTTGGTACTTCACTTGTAAACGATTACATTTTTTGAGTCAATATGTACTTCAATAAAATGACTCTGCTTTTTTGTGTATATATTCAGCGGGGTCTTCCTTTTTAAACGACAACACAGTGTGTATTTAAAACAAATACAATCAGCATGTTACACTAAATTATTTTTCATACAAAAATCTCACATCACTTTTGTGACACTGCACCTGAAAGCAAGAGTTGAAAATTGTTGTGAAAACGATTACATGTAAATTACCATATTCACTGTATGAGGCTAACATGAAATTGAAAGATATAGCCAGAGCAACCGGAGTATCCACTGCCACCGTCTCCCGCGTTTTGAGCGGAAAGGACAATGTCAGTGAAAAGATGCGGCAAAAAGTGTTGCAGGCCGTAGAAAAATTGAATTACCGCCCCAACAGGGCTGCGCAAAGCCTGCGGTCCAAACGCTCCAGCTTCATTGGTCTGATAGTGGCCGACATCCAAAGCCCGTATTTCGCTTCACTGTGTCGTGCCGTCGAGGACGTGGCCCTGCAAAACAATTTCAGCGTCATTCTGTGCAATACCGATGAGAATACCGACAAGGAACGCATGTACCTGGACATGATGTACGCCCAGAACGCGGCAGGCATCATCCTGGCTCCCACTTTGTCTCTCTCGGAACAGTTCACGGACGAACACTCCATGGAAACACCCATGGTCGTCATTGATCGGCAGGTCCGGGGCTCAACCGTGGACATGGTGCTCATTGACAATGTCCTGGCCGCACGGGAACTCACGGTGCATGTGGCGCGTCAAGGCTATCAGCGCGTCGCAGGATTGTTCGGAAAAGACAGCACCACCGGACGGCAACGACGGGCCGGATTTGAGCAGGGATTGCACGAAGCCGGATCAGCCGTCATCCCTGAATTGATCGTGGATCTCCCTGCCAAGGAAGAGGACGCCCACAAGGTCATGACCCGTCTCCTCGCGTTGGCCGAACCGCCTGACGCCGTCATCACCAGCAGCGGTCTGCTGGCAGCCGGAGCCTTCCGCGCCATTCGCGACAGAGAGCTTCCCGTGCCCGAGGCCATCGCCTTTGCCACGTTTGACGAATCCCTCTGGACAGCCATGACCCGCCCCTCCATCACCGTAGTGGAGCAGCCCACATATGCCATCGGTCAAACCGCCTGCGAAATGCTCTTCAAGCGAATTGAGGACCCGACCCGACCCACCAGACAGGTGGTCCTCTCCAGTAAACTCGTTGTCCGCCAATCCTGCGGCGCACTCCGTGCCGCAACAGAATAGCCCCTCCGACGTAACCGCCCTATATTCCACTCATTACACATCAAAAAGGTCCATTATCATTGCCACATAGGCAAGCATTCCAGGGCATCGACAGACATCTGCCTCTACCACTCTGCCGCATGCCACAGATTCGGTCGTATTGCAGCAGGAGCCATGCTGTGTTTCTTTTTTTGCACTCGACACATAAAGGTAACGGCGTGTTAACCGCTTCTTAACCCTGATTACTGCTAGTACCCGGTCTTGAATGGTGCGGAACAGATCAGCGTATCCCCCGTCCCCCCCACTACAACACATAATGGAGACGATAATAGTATGCGTATCAAAACCCTATGGCTGTCATTGGTATTGACCTCAGCCGCCATGTTTCTTCTCTCCGGATGCAGTGGAGATGAACAAGCCCAGGGCAATGCGGCACAGCCGCGTATTCCTGCCGTGGATATCATCACCGTCAAGGCCACCCCGTTTAATTCCATAAGGGAATTGCCCGGGCGTATCTCCGCGGTCAGAAACGCTGAAGTCAGAGCCCGCGTGGCAGGTATTCTGCTCAGCCGCAATTTCGAGGAAGGGAGCGAAGTCAAGAAGGGGCAGGTGCTCTTCCATATTGATCCGGCTTCCTTCCTGGCCGCCCGTGCACAGGCCATGGCAGACCTGGCAAAGGCGAAAGCCAGCATGCTGGACTACGAAGCGACCCTGAACCGCTATCGCCCCCTGCTCAAGGCCAAGGTCATCAGCCAACAGGACTACGACACCGCCGCCGCCAACTACAAAGTCGCCAAGGCCGAAAAACAGGCCGCCGAAGCCGCAGTCAAGACAGCCAACCTTGACCTGAGCTATGCAACCGTTGCTGCCCCCATCTCCGGCAAAATCGGTGCCGCCTATGTCACCGAAGGCGCTCTGGTCGGCAAGAACGAAGCCACGGCGCTGGCCAAGATCCAGCAGCTTGACCCCATCTATGCGGACCTGAACGAATCAGTGGACGAATACCTGCGGATGCGGGCCGCCATGAACGCCAGCAAAAAATCCGGCAAGGAACCTGAGGTCTCCGTCTATCTGGAAAGCGTGAACTACACCCAGAAGGGCCGTCTGCTCTTCTCCGATGTCTCTGTCGATGAAAAGACCGGTCAGGTCTCCCTGCGTTGCGAATTCCCCAACAGTGACGGGATGCTCCTGCCCGGCATGTTTGTCCGCATTCAGATCAAGATGCCTGCGGATGGAGAAGCCCTCTATGTTCCTCAAAGAGCGGTGACCATGTCCGTAACCGGTGACTCCTCCGTGTATGTTCTGGACGATCAGGACACTATCCAGGCCCGACAGGTCAAGCCCGGCGCAATGCGCGACAGCCAGTGGCAGATCCTGCAGGGCATCAAAGAGGGAGACCGGGTGGTGGTCAACGGCGCGGGCAAGGTCAAGCCGGGAATGAAGGTCATCCCCAACCAGATAGACCTCGGTTCAACGGTCACCCAATAGCGTAGACACCACACAACGCAACAATCCATTTACAGGATTCACCAATGTCAGATTTCTTTATCAACAGACCCAACTTTGCGTGGGTCGTGGCAATATTCATTTCCCTGGCAGGCATACTGGCCATCCCGTCCCTGCCCATGGAGAAATTCCCGCAGGTAGCCCCGCCGCAGATTACGCTCTCGCTGGTCTACCCCGGTGCGTCAGCCTCAACCCTCAATGATACGGTTGTCAGTCAGATCGAAGAAGAACTCAACGGCGCCAAGGGGTTGTTGTATTACGAATCGACCAGTTATTCCAACGGCACAGCCTCTATCACGGTCACCTTCAAGCCCGGCACCGACCCGGACTTTGCCCAGGTAGATGTGCAGAACAGACTTTCCAATGCGGAGTCGAGTCTGCCTCAGGCCGTTCTGGATCAGGGAATCACGGTGGAACAGGCAAGCTCGGGATTTCTGATGGCCTATGCCATGGTCTACACGGATGACAACTCAGACAAGGACCCCCAAGTCCTCGCCGATCTCATGGCCCGAAGCGTGAACAATGAAATCCGCCGCGTCGAGGGCGTGGGCAAGGTCCAGTTCTTTGCGGCGGAAAGCGCCATGCGCGTGTGGGTTGATCCCCAGAAACTACTCAGCTACGACCTGTCCATCGCCGATGTCAACGCGGCCATAACAAAGCAGAACGTCCAGGTCCCCGCAGGCAGCTTCGGCTCCAGGCCCGGCAATGCGGACCAGGAGCTGTCGGCCACCCTCATCGTACAGGGCATGCTGCAAACTCCCGAGGAGTTCGGCCAGATTGTGCTGCACGCCAATGTCGATGGAGCGGTTGTCACGCTCTCCGACGTGGCGCGCATCGAGGTCGGCCCTGAATCCTACAACTTTCAATCCCGACTCAACGGCAGGGAAACAGCCGTTGCCGCCGTGCAGCTGGCACCGGGCGGCAATGCCCTGAGCACGGTGGAACGGGTCCGGGCCCGACTTGATGAAATCCAGAGGGCCCTGCCCGACGGGGTCAAGCTGGAAGTCCCGCTCGACACGTCAAAGTTCGTGGACGTGGCCATCGAGAAGGTCATCCACACCCTGTTCGAGGCCATATTCCTGGTCTTTCTGGTCATGTTCCTGTTCCTGCAGAACTTCCGATACACCCTGATCCCCTCCATCGTTGTTCCCGTCTGCCTGCTCGGCACGTTCGGCGTCATGTATGTGGTGGGATTCTCCATCAACATGATGACCATGTTCGGCATGGTCCTGGCCATCGGCATACTCGTCGATGACGCCATCGTTGTGGTCGAGAACGTGGAACGCATCATGTCCACGGAAGGCCTGCCGCCCAAGGAAGCCACCAGCAAAGCCATGAAGCAGATATCCGGGGCGGTCGTTGGTATCACCCTTGTTCTGTCCGCCGTGTTCTTCCCGCTGGGCTTCATGGACGGATCAGTGGGTATCATCTATCGCCAATTCGCCGTCTCCGTGGCCGTTTCCATCCTCATCTCCGGATTCCTCGCACTGACCATGACTCCGGCCCTGTGCGCCACCCTGCTCAAGCCCGTGTCCAAGGGTTCTCACGAGGCAAAATCCGGATTCTTCGGTTGGTTCAACCGTCGGTTCGACATACTCGGCTCCGGGTATCAGGGCCTGACCAGCCGCCTGGTTGGCAAAACCGGGCGGATGATGATCATCTATGTGATCATCCTGATCGCCCTTGGTTATGTATACATGCGCCTCCCGACCGCCTTTGTTCCGTCCGAGGATCAGGGCAGAATGATCATCAGCATGCAGCTCCCTCCGGGCGCCACGTATTCCCGCACGCTCGCCCAGGCCAACAAGATGGAGGAATTCCTCGCCAATGAAACCGGCATTGAAAACGCCTTTGCGGTCATCGGATTCAGCTTTTCCGGCCAGGGACAGAACGCAGCCGCAGCCTTCCCCATGTTCAAGGATTGGTCCGAACGCGGTGAAGGAGAGTCTGCGGACGATCTGATCCTCAAGGCCAACATGTTCTTGTCATCAATCAACGACGGGTTCGCCTTTGCCGTGAACCCACCCCCCATTGACGGACTGGGAGACACCGGCGGGTTCGCCCTCCGCATTGAGGACAAGGCCGGCATGGGCCGTGAAGTCCTGGGGCAGGCCGTGGGCATGGTCCTGCAACAGGCCAACGCCTCCCCCGTCCTCGCCTATGCCCGCCTGAACGGACTGCCCGATGCCCCCCAGTTGCGTCTGGAGATCGATCGCAAACAGGCCGAGACCCTGGGTGTCAGCTTTGGCGACATCAACACGGTCCTGTCCAGCGCCTTCGGTTCCAGCACGATCAACGACTTCGCCAACCGGGGAAGGATGCAGAGCGTGGTGGTGCAGGCCGACTCCAAGTATCGCCGCAACCCGGAGAGCCTGAACATGCTCTATGTTCCCAACGCCTCAGGCGACCAGGTCCCCCTGACCTCGGTGATCAAGGCGAAATGGGAAACAGGCCCGGTCCAGGTGGTGCGCTACAACGGATACTCCAGCTTCAAGCTCACGGGTAACCCCGCTCCGGGCTACAGCTCGGGTGAAGTCATGGTCGAATTGGAGCGGATCATGCAAAACCTGCCCAAGGGCATCGGTTACGAGTGGACCGAGCTTTCCTATCAGGAAAAGCAATCCGGCACACAGGCGCCGGTCCTCTTCTCCCTGGCCCTGCTGGTTGTCTTCCTGCTGCTGGTGGCCCTGTACGAGAGCTGGTCCATCCCGCTGTCCGTCATGCTTATCGTCCCCATCGGCGCCCTTGGCTCCGTGGCCATGGTCTCCGTGCTGGGCATGAGCAACGACGTATACTTCAAGGTCGGGCTGATCACCATCATCGGCCTGGCGGCCAAAAACGCCATCCTGATCGTGGAATTCGCCAAGGATCTCTACAGCCAGGGAGTTGGACTCAAGGAGTCTGCCATCCAGGCCGCCCGACTGCGCTTCCGTCCGATCATCATGACCTCCATGGCCTTCATTCTGGGCGTCATCCCCCTGGCGGTTGCAACCGGGGCAGGAGCGGCCAGCCAGCGGGCCATTGGTACGGGTGTCATCGGCGGTATGCTGAGCGCCTCGGTACTGGGCATCATCTTCGCTCCTATCTTCTTTGTCGGGGTTCTGTCCCTGGTCGAACGATTCCGGGGCAAGGGACACAAGAACACGCCCGACTCAACAACGACGATAGTGTCTGAATAGGTTTGTCAAACCATCTCCGGCGGGGTATGCTGTACCATTCGCCCTGCCGGAGCCAAAACGCCTGCGGTATCGAGAGACGTCATGAATATATACGCATTGCTGGTGGAAGATGATATTGATCTTGCCGCCTCACTCATAGAATACCTTGAATTGGAAGGTATCACCTGTGATCATGCCGCCAATGGCGTCCACGGTCTTCAGCTTGCACGGGAAACCAACTACGATGTCATCGTACTCGATCTCATGCTGCCCAAACTCGACGGCCTGAGCCTCTGCTCAAACCTGCGGCGCGACGGGTTGGATGTGCCTGTGCTGATGATCACCGCCCGAGACACGCTGGACGATAAAATCGAAGGATTTGAATCCGGATCGGACGATTATCTGGTCAAACCGTTTGCCCTCAAGGAGTTGCTGCTCCGCGTCCAGGCCCTGGCCAAACGCCGAAGCAGCCAGCCCAGAAAATATGTCATCGGCAACCTTGAGGTGGACATGCAGCAACATCAGGCCATCCGGGCAGGGACCATCTTGACCCTGTCTCCCAAGGAGTGGGCCTTGCTTGAATACATGGCAAAAACAAGCCCGAATGTTGCCCTGCGAGACGAGATACAACGGGCCGTCTGGGGTGAAGTCCTGCCTGAAAGCAACAGCCTCAAGGTGCACATGCACAACTTACGGCAAAAAGTGGACAAGCCGTTTGCATATCCTCTGATCCAAACCGTCCCCGGCGTGGGATTCGTTATCAAGGACCCCAGTGAAGTGTAGAAAAAGCTTCAAGAAATCCATTGTTTCCTACTTTGTCATCACCTGCGCCGTGCTGGTGATCGGCTACTCCATTTTCCTGAGCCAATACCTGACACGCGGGTTTTCACTCTTTGTGGAGTTTCGTCTGGAGGAGGTCGCAGGCAGCTATCTGGAGGCCTTAGCCACCGATCCCGGCACGCCGCTGCCGTCAGAAGGTCCCATCAAAGGCTATATGAACTACCAAGAACTGCCCGCTGAAGTCCGGGCAGAGGTCTCTGTCAAACAGCTTAAAAGCGAACGATTCACTTACATTCACAAAGGTGACAACCATTACAAGATACTCGTCATCAAGCGGGCCGACCAGAACATTGTTTTCCTGCTCTTCTCCGCGACCGAAGGCCATATGACGGCGCAGTCACAGGGCCGCTTCGACTTCTACTATTTCTACACCCCGGCGCTGGCCGGTTTCCTGGCCTTGCTTACCGTGCTGTTCCTTGCGTTTCGCCTGTTCAATCACATAGCCAAGCCAGTGGAAAAATTGCATGAATGGGCCATAGGACTCTCCCCTGAGAACCTGGACAAGGAACCAATTCACTTCAAATATGATGAGCTGACCGCCATTGCCGACCTGGTCCTCAATACCTCCAGACGGCTGGTGGCCCGCACAGAGAGTGAAAAACGATTTCAAAAACACGCGAGTCATGAACTCCGCACTCCCATCGCCATTCTTCAGAACAATCTGGAGCTGCTTGAGCTACAGGGAATCACAGAAGACACCCGCTATCAGGCCTCGCATGCCCGCATGGTCAAGGCCGTGCGCAATATGCGCAACCTGACCACCTCACTGTTGTGGCTCTCCCGCGAACCCGACGCCCCCCTGCCCGCAGAGGATATCGACGTCGACGATTTCGTGCGCGAAATCATCGATGAGAACGTGTACCTGCTGGAAGGCAAAAACGTCTCCATCACAACAGATCTCGCAACCGCCTCTATTCGCGTCCCCCGGACATTGGCCCACATCATTCTGGTCAATCTTATCCGCAACGCCTTTCAGCATTCCTACGAGGGGCAGATCACCATCAAGGCAAACCAGACACTGTTTGAGATATCCAACCTTGCCGACCCTCCTTCCGAGAACACCACCGGCAGCACTGATGGCTATGGCCTTGGGCTCCAGTTGAGCATCCAACTGGTAGAAAAAATCGGGTGGAACATTCAGATCCGGGAAGAAGACGGACGATTCCTGGTGCAGGTGGACATAAAAGGTGCTTGATACTTCCCAATAGCTGCCCACCAAAAAACGCACTCATGGATTGATGAGTGCGTTTTGTGTGTGCAGTGAACGCCTCTTGTTCAAAGACGCTTTCCACCTATCCATGGCATCGAAAACGACGCTATTTCGGCGTAATCTCCTCCCATAGCAATTCCATGATCTGGGATTTCACGGCAGAGAATTCCGGCGTAAGAGTGTCCTTGTGGTCTCGCGGACGAGAAAGGTTCACGGGTATCTTCGCTTTGATGCGACCGGGACGTCTGGACATGATGTACACGTTGTCGGCCAGCAAAATGGCCTCATCAATATCGTGGGTGATGAACAGGATGGTCGTCTTTTCCTTGCGCCACACATCCAGCAGCAACTCCTGAAGAAGCAGCCGGGTCTGGGCATCCAGCGCGCCAAAGGGTTCATCCATGAGCAACATGACCGGATTGTTGGCCAATACGCGCGCGATGGCCACCCGTTGTTTCATGCCGCCGGAAAGCTCCTTGGGCAAGGCGTTTTCGAATTCAGCCAGTCCGACCAGATCGATATATTTCCGGGCGATATCCGCACGCTCGGACGACGGAACCCCTTTCAACCGCAGGCCGAACTCCACGTTCTTGCGCACGGTCAGCCAGGGGAACAGCGTATAGGACTGGAACACCATGCCACGATCGGCACCCGGCCCGGTTATGGACGCACCTTCCAGTACGGCCTGCCCCGATGTTTCCGCTTCCAGCCCGGCAACGATATTCAACAGCGTGGACTTGCCGCAGCCGCTCGGACCGACAATGACCGCCAGCTCACCGCGATCCACGGTGAGGTCGATATCCTCAAGAGCGACAACCGCTCCCTTGTTGGACTCAAAGACCTTGCCGAGATTTTCAATGGACAGCATACTCATTGTTTTTCGCTCCACGGGGTTATGGTACGGGCGAGCAACTTGAACAAAGAGTCGGTCAGCAGACCGAGCAGACCAATGAGGATCAACCCCGCAAAAATGCGGTCGATAGCCAGAAAGCGTTGCGCACGCAGGATCATATAACCCAGACCGGAGTTTGCGGCCACCAGCTCGGCCACCACCAGATAGGTCCAGGCCCAGCCCACGGTGATACGCAGGTCATCCATGATCCCAGGCAGCGCACCGGGAAACAGGACCAACCGGTACGTCTGCGCCTTGGAAGCTCCCAGAGTAGCGGCGGCACGACTCAGGTCTCCGGGAACGGCAGACACACTGTCCGCTACCATAAGAACCAGTTGAAAAAACGTGCCGAGAAAAATGATGGCAAACTTCTGGGCGTCACCGATACCGAAATAGAGCAGGGTCAGCGGCACCAGAGCCACCACCGGCAGGTAGCGGGCAAACTCCATGAGCGGAGCCAGCAGAGCCGACGCCCGCCGGGATGTGGCTATGAGCAACCCCAGAGGGACGGCAAAGACCACGGCCAGAGACCAGCCCACCATGACGCGGTAGACGCTGTCCCAGGTATAGGAGAAGAGAATGCCCTCCGTGTACATCTCGCCAAAGGCTAAAAAAACCTTGTGCGGAGGCGGCAGGAAGAGCGGCTTCACCGACCCGGAATAGGCGGCCAGGGCCCACAGGCCCAGAACGACGAACAGGGACGTGGCAGCAAGCCACGTCCCGGTCCGCATTATTGACAGTCGTCGCCCCATGTTAGTTGGCGTTCACGTAGTCGGAGGTGATCAGGGTATCCACGGATACGTCCTTGGTGATGATGCCCTTGGACTTCCAGAAGGTGATGGCGCGCTCGGCCACTTCGTAGATGTTGCTGGCCTGAGCCTTATCAAAAAAGGCCTTGTTGTCATCAGCGCCGATAAAGGTGACGCCTGCGGCCATTTCAGCCATTTCGCCGGTCTCAAGCCCCATGGCCTTGGCCATGATGGCGTTGCCCTTGTCGGCGTTCTTTGCATACCAGGCAACAGCCTTGTTCCAGCACGCAGTCAGCTTGCCGGGCACGGCAGGGTTCTCTTTGACATAGTTGGCGTTGAGCACAAACACGTCCACGATGGTCTTGGGCATTTCCTTGGAGGAAACCAGCACATGGCCGCCTTCACGCTGACCGGCATTCATCAACCAGGGCTCCCAGGTAACAGCCGCGTCGATCTTGCCAGCCACAAAAGCGGCACCGGCGTCAGAAGCACCCATCTCCAGGATGTTGATGTCTTTCTCGTCAACACCGTATTTCTTCAGGATGGACAGGAAGAAAAAGTAGGAAGTGGAAGACTTGTCCAGCCCGACAGTCTTGCCCTTGAGATCGACAACCGTCTTGATGTCCTTGGATGCGATCACACCGTCGCCGCCGGAGGATTCATCCATGGCAAAAACAACGACTTCTTCAGTGCCTTTGGCAAAGTGGATGACCTCACGGTCCAGCACATTGCCCAGGCCATCGATATTACCGGAGGCCAAAGCCGCTGCGTACTGGGCTTCGTCTTCGATGATAACCAGATCGACATCCAGTCCGGCTTCATCAAAGTATCCAAGATCCTTAGCAATATACAGAGGGCCATAACCAACCCAGGTAGCGTGGGCCACCTTGACCGGCGTACCGGCCAACGCGGTGGAAGCACAGAGCATAAGGGCACAAACCAACAACAATAGACGCTTCATTTTATCCTCTCTCATAAATAGTGAAACAAACCTGACTTGAACGACTGACGACACGGAGCGACTCTCAACCGCCCTGCCATCAATCCACAAAATATATTTCAGACGCCCCCAATAGGACGCCTGGGTTACAAATGCAACTTTTTAGGGAAGAAACGACCACTATCACCCTCCTGAATCACACGCATTTTACAACAACGGTATCCCCTGACACGCCATACGTCTTTTGAGCACCCCGCCTGCATTCAAATACACGCCCAGAAAAAGCCTGGACGCCCTGACAACAACCGAATCCAGCCTAAAAGACGGATTAAAAACGGCCACCAAGCATACGTGAGGAAAATGAAGTAATTTTGAACTTTTGCCGTGTTCATAATTCAGACTAAATAAATCGAAATTATTTTCATATTTTTTCGCAGCTCACCCAGACGAAAAAGCCAGTAAATAAGCATTATTATCTACCCTCAAAAATAAATTGAGCTTGTGCAAAACGCTTCTACCGGGATAAAGTTTTCAACATAGTAGTGTTTAAAACAATTTCAATCAAATATAATTCCGAATTTTAGTCCAAATCAAACCATTTGGAATACAGACAAAAAACCGTGTCAGCTACACTTTTTCCACACTCTAACACGTTGGTTTTAAGCACTATACTAAGATGTCCCAACAGATGTTTCATTCGTATATATTAATAGAGACCTAAAAGTAGAGTCCTATAGTCCATTTGGACATACCCTCAGGAGGATATCATGGCTGACACAACTACTACCCAACAAGTCCCGGTACTGCGGATAGCATTGCCTGGTCCGGGCGAGACAACGTCGTATCTCCTTACGTCGGACACTCTGGTCAAGTTCACCTTTGATCTTTCCGAAGCGGAATTCATTGGAAATGGCAACAACCTTGAAATTATCGTGGAAGGCGGTGGAAAGATAATCCTTGAGGACTATCTGATTCTCGCAGAAGCAGACTCCCTGCCTTCCTTTGAAATGGTTGGCGGCGACTTGGTTCCAGGCGGCATATATATGTTTGCATTTGAAGGGGCGGACCAACCCACGGATGAAGACCTTGAAACCGCTGCAGCCGCAGGCGCCACTGGCTCGGGCGCAGGTGCATACAGTGATGATGCAGGCAGCCTCTTTGACGGTCTGAATGCGCTCGGTGGACAGGGCGATGCCTATGACTCGACCACATTCGAAGTGACCGATCCTACTGATGAAACAATTCCTGCCGAAGGACCTATTCCCCCCGTAGCCGTTGATGACGTCAACCTCATCGTAGAGGACGAATGGAATCGCGGCGGCGAAGGCGGTGAAGGCTCTTGGGGACAGGAACAGTATGGCTTTGTTGAAGGCAACCTGCTGCTTAACGACTACGATGACGACAATATCGATTACCCGGAGACCAGTGGCAGTCAGACGGAACTTTCCGTCAACACCATTGATTTCCCGGGTGAAGACTTTACAGGAAATAATCCTGCCGCCGTTCCCGTCACTGACGCCGGTGTGCAGGTCAACGGCCTGTACGGCACTTTGACCGTTTTTGCCGACGGTTCATACCATTATGATCTGGACCAGAACCTGGCAGATCCGCTTCGTGAAGGACAGGAAGTGGAAGAGGTGTTCAATTACACCGCCATAGATCCTGAAGGCAATAGCAGCAATGTCGCGACCCTGACCATCACCGTGATCGGCAGCAACGATGCTCCCGACGCGTTTGATGATGCGCCTGTTGAAGGAGTTATCGAGCAGGGAACCGAAGTTGCTGGAATCGCAAGCGTTATCGGCAATGTCCTCCACAACGACTCCGACATCGACAACATCGGCTATGAAGATCTGGATCCCGCGTATGCGACCCTGATCCCGACCGACCCCGATGGCGTCATCGAGCTTGGCGTCACTTCTATATATAGTAATAGCACCTACCAATACGACTCCACTCCCGAGAACGGTGCCTTCACCGTTAACGGTCAGTATGGAACGCTCACCATCAACGAAGATGGTTCCTACGAGTATGTACTTGACCAGACCAAGGCTGATCCGCTGAACACCGAAGACGATCTCGTCGAGACATTCAGCTACAGCATGTGGGACGGCGACAAGTACGACCACGCAACGCTGAGTATTCCGGTACTCGGTTCAAATGATGCACCCATCGCCGCGGTGGACACCAACTCCTTTACCGAGGCAGTTGACGCAGCCGCAGCAGCAGACGTGTCCGGCAACGTGCTGGCCAATGATACGGACATCGACAACATCGATCTCGGCGAAGTCGGCACACCTGAGCTGACCATCACCGATATCGACTACACCGGCGCTGGCACACCGCCTGCGCGGACCAGCACCGCTCATGTTGCCGACAACATCGTGGAAGGCGAGTACGGTACTCTGTACCTCAACGATGACGGCAGCTACCACTATGTGGAAGACAAGAGCGCAACCGATCCGCTGAACACAGACGACGCACCGGTCACGGACGTCTTCACCTACGAAGTCTCCGACAACCAGTCCGGTAGCGCACTGACTGACACGGCCACACTGACCATCACCATTGATGGTGCCAACGACTCGCCCATCGCCGCGGTGGACACCAACTCCTTTACCGAGGCAGTTGACGCAGCCGCAGCAGCAGACGTGTCCGGCAACGTGCTGGCCAATGATACGGACATCGACAACATCGATCTCGGCGAAGTCGGCACACCTGAGCTGACCATCACCGATATCGACTACACCGGCGCTGGCACACCGCCTGCGCGGACCAGCACCGCTCATGTTGCCGACAACATCGTGGAAGGCGAGTACGGTACTCTGTACCTCAACGATGACGGCAGCTACCACTATGTGGAAGACAAGAGCGCAACCGATCCGCTGAACACAGACGACGCACCGGTCACGGACGTCTTCACCTACGAAGTCTCCGACAACCAGTCCGGTAGCGCACTGACTGACACGGCCACACTGACCATCACCATTGATGGTGCCAACGACTCGCCCATCGCCGCGGTGGACACCAACTCCTTTACCGAGGCAGTTGACGCAGCCGCAGCAGCAGACGTGTCCGGCAACGTGCTGGCCAATGATACGGACATCGACAACATCGATCTCGGCGAAGTCGGCACACCTGAGCTGACCATCACCGATATCGACTACACCGGCGCTGGCACACCGCCTGCGCGGACCAGCACCGCTCATGTTGCCGACAACATCGTGGAAGGCGAGTACGGTACTCTGTACCTCAACGATGACGGCAGCTACCACTATGTGGAAGACAAGAGCGCAACCGATCCGCTGAACACAGACGACGCACCGGTCACGGACGTCTTCACCTACGAAGTCTCCGACAACCAGTCCGGTAGCGCACTGACTGACACGGCCACACTGACCATCACCATTGATGGTGCCAACGACTCGCCCATCGCCGCGGTGGACACCAACTCCTTTACCGAGGCAGTTGACGCAGCCGCAGCAGCAGACGTGTCCGGCAACGTGCTGGCCAATGATACGGACATCGACAACATCGATCTCGGCGAAGTCGGCACACCTGAGCTGACCATCACCGATATCGACTACACCGGCGCTGGCACACCGCCTGCGCGGACCAGCACCGCTCATGTTGCCGACAACATCGTGGAAGGCGAGTACGGTACTCTGTACCTCAACGATGACGGCAGCTACCACTATGTGGAAGACAAGAGCGCAACCGATCCGCTGAACACAGACGACGCACCGGTCACGGACGTCTTCACCTACGAAGTCTCCGACAACCAGTCCGGTAGCGCACTGACTGACACGGCCACACTGACCATCACCATTGATGGTGCCAACGACTCGCCCATCGCCGCGGTGGACACCAACTCCTTTACCGAGGCAGTTGACGCAGCCGCAGCAGCAGACGTGTCCGGCAACGTGCTGGCCAATGATACGGACATCGACAACATCGATCTCGGCGAAGTCGGCACACCTGAGCTGACCATCACCGATATCGACTACACCGGCGCTGGCACACCGCCTGCGCGGACCAGCACCGCTCATGTTGCCGACAACATCGTGGAAGGCGAGTACGGTACTCTGTACCTCAACGATGACGGCAGCTACCACTATGTGGAAGACAAGAGCGCAACCGATCCGCTGAACACAGACGACGCACCGGTCACGGACGTCTTCACCTACGAAGTCTCCGACAACCAGTCCGGTAGCGCACTGACTGACACGGCCACACTGACCATCACCATTGATGGTGCCAACGACTCGCCCATCGCCGCAGTGGACACCAACTCCTTTACCGAGGCAGTTGACGCAGCCGCAGCAGCAGACGTGTCCGGCAACGTGCTGGCCAATGATACGGACATCGACAACATCGATCTCGGCGAAGTCGGCACACCTGAGCTGACCATCACCGACATCGACTACACCGGCGGCGGAACCCCGCCTGCGCGGACCAGCACCGCTCATGTTGCCGACAACATCGTGGAAGGCGAGTACGGTACTCTGTACCTCAACGATGACGGCAGCTACCACTATGTGGAAGACAAGAGCGCAACCGATCCGCTGAACACGGACGACGCACCGGTCACGGACGTCTTCACCTACGAAGTCTCCGACAACCAGTCCGGCGACGCACTGACTGACACGGCCACACTGACCATCACCATTGATCCGGCCAATGACACTCCCATCGCAGTGCATGACGGCTCTCATGATATTTTCATCGAGAGCACTGTCGTCACCGTAATTGATGACTGGAGTAACATCAGCGGCTCGGTCTACTATGGGCCTGGTTACACCGTAACCGCCGAGGCCTTTGATGAACTCGGCGCCCCTGTCGATGACGTTGCATTCACGACCTGGGGTAACGATCAGCACCTCGGCATCCTTAGCGGTGGTTCCGGAGACAGTCAGAAGGTTGATGATGACTCGCCTGGCGAACAGATCACATTCGAGTTCGACGACCCGCAGAGTTCGTTCAGCATTGGGTTCATCGCTCAGGGTAACAACCACGTTAATGCATACGTCTACCCCGTTGGAGGCGGAGCACCGACCCTGTTCACCAATGTTGGTAACGCAGTCTACATCACCCCGGGCTTTGATTTCGACACGATCGTCTTCATCCCCGATGGTTCATTCGGCATGGAAAGCCTGACAACCGTGACCGGCGGAGACACCTCCATCACCGGCGTGGCAGACGGCAACGTGCTGGCCAATGACTTCGATATCGACAACGTGGACTTCGACACCGCCGCCGCAGCCGGCAACATGGGGCTGCTCGAATTGAGCGTGACGGATGTGGACAGCGCCAACGCACCTGCCAACGTGGCTTCCACCGGCAGCGACATTGGCGGCGACTACTACACCATTGACGGCGACTTCGGATCCCTGAAGATCTACGACACTGGTGAGTGGAACTATGATCCGTTTGAGGAAGTTGACGGCGAAGGCGGATGGCAGCACCTCGAAGAGACCTCCACCGATGTCTTCGAATACACCGTATCCGATGGCTCCGGCGGCTCTGACACCGCATTCATTGAAGTCTCGCTGAACGTGAACTCCGGCAACGTCCTGGGCGGCACCGGAACCGTGCTCGGCAGCGACGGCAATGACGTCATCTTCCCGGAAAGCGGCGACGACGTGCACTCCGGCGCAGGATCGGATGTCATCGTCATTGATCCTGAAAACCTGGGTGATGGAGCAACATCCATCAATATCCTCGACTTCAGCGACAACGACAGCCTGGCTCTGGGCAACCTGGAAGGCGCAACGGTCTCGATCACGTCCGACACCAATGATGTCAACCTCGTGTTCTCCGACATCAACGGCAGTGATGATATCGTGGTCAACCTGCTGGGTGTCACCCCGGCAAACGACATGGTTGATCAGGTGGTGGAAATCACGACCAGCGACGACCTGAACACACTGATCCAAACGATCATCGACTCCGGTAACGATGCAATCATCTAACGCAACCACAACCTCGATCCCGGCCATATGGCCGGGGTCGAGAGATATTTCGAAGTAGTTACTCGTTCTCCTGATTGAGCCAATCAAGAAAATGAGGCTACAGTGCTGAGGGGTCAGCCACAGAAAAGGCTTGGAAGGATGGTCCTCCCAAGCCTTTTCTCCGTTCATGCGATCACAAAAAACAGCTCATACAGCCTTGCGCATTTTCACCCGATCAAGTCTGACCAGTTCAAGCATGCGACTCCCCGCGAGGCTCAGCTCCCCACTGTTGTCAAGGCACTCAAGACACGGATGCTCCACATCATAGGCCTGGGCCCGCTCCAATCGCCGTTCAATCTCCATCGGTGATTCGCGGCCGCGCAACCGCAGGCGATGTTTGAGAATATCCGGCTCAACACAGATGAGCACCGGCAGCATCGTCGGATATCTTCTCGCCGCTTCCGGCAGGTAGGCCCGAGAGCCGTTCACCACCACATTCATGCCGGATTCCAGCCAGATATCGATCTCGCCCCCGATGCCATACCGAAACCCATGGCTCTCCCAATTCAGGGCGAACGCCCCACGCTCCAGCCGCCCCTGAAATTCATCCGGGTGCAAGTGGATATGGTTCTCACCCCCGGCAGCGGCCTTTCTCGTGATATACCTATGCGCAAAAGCCGCTTCCTTGCCCGGACATCGCTGCCGCGCATATTTCATGACACTGTCCTTGCCGCAGCCGGAAGGGCCGATGACATAAATCAATCTGCCGTAGTGCATACTGACTCCTGAGTGTTCCCAAAGGGAATTCGTTTGATGAGTGAAAAGGGAGACGCCGTGTCCGACTGGTAAAAAACACAGACCTCACGAATGGCATACGTCGTCCTGCTGAACGGAGCAGTCAGGCCATGCAGGGACTTCACCATTTTTTTCCTGAGGCGCGTATCCCCGATGGAATCCGTCAGCGTCAGATGGAACCGGAATTCTTCCAGAACATAAGGATATCCCCACGTCGCCAGGAGACGTTCCTGCGTGACAGTCAGCCCCCTTGAGCGGCGGCGCTCCATTTCGGCAAGGGACGGCTGCTCACGCAGATGGTGAAATGACCGAAGCCCCGCCTCTGCCAATCGGACAACCGGAAGCGTCTGAGATGGAACAAGGGCGATGAAACTGCCGAGCTCCTTGACCGACAGCGTGCCGAGATCACAGGAGGGCTGCGATCGGGCAAAGGCCTGTGCGCGCTCCAGGAGCGCGCCGGGAGTCGAGGAATCCTTCAAGTGAAACGGAGGGACAATGGTTCCATGAAATCCGTAGAATCGCGGGGAGCTGGTGAGCCCATGAACCCCCTCCGCTCCCGCATCAGGCAGGTTTGGTTGTTCATAGCGCTTCCCGGTTTCCGCACATCTGCCGAGAAAATGCCTGCCGAACAGATCGAGCGTGCTCTCCCGTTCCGGGGCGTAATACAGTGCGTACCTCCCTGACATGCTCTACCTCGTCATTCCTTCATATTTTTCGAGAAAGGACTCCACGGGCAGGCGTCTGAAATCCTCCAGCGCCGAACCAAGCAGATCATGCCCCCAGTCCCACCAGGCAAGATGAATGAGCCGCTCATGAAGTTCCGCAGGGAACCGATCCCTGATGAACCGGGCCGGAACACCGCCGACAATGGCATAGGGAGCGACATCCCGGCTGACCACGGCTCCGGCCCCGATGACCGCCCCGTGGCCGACAGTGACGCCGGGCAGGACCGTGGCCCCGTGTCCGATCCAGACATCATGCCCGATGCGCGTCCGCTGTCCGCGCCGCCAGTCAAAAAGCCAGTCGTCGTCTTTACCGAACCCGTATCGACTGCTCCGGTAGGTGAAATGATGTTGGGTAAGCCGCCACATGGGATGATTGGTCGGCCCTATGCGCACCTGCGAAGCGATGGAGGCGAACTTGCCTATGTCGCAGTAGGCCACGTCGCATCCATGGCTCAGATAGGAATAGTCTCCCAGCGTGCTCTCCAGCACCAGACAGTTCTCAAGCACCTCGGTGTATATCCCCAGCTCCGAATCCGTGACCTCTGCCGTCACGTCCACGGCAGGCGACAGATCCAGTGCAGATGTCGAATTATGCGTATCGGTTTTCATGCAGCAAAACCTGACAAATGTACGCTCCCGGAAAAAGCACGAAGCGCAGTCATTTTGGAAACAAATATGACGAGAGTGTTACAACAACTTGAAATCAAAGCTAAAAGCAAACAAGTTGAGAACTTGTCTAGTGCCTGTATGGGGTTCTTGCCCTATCGCTTGATCACGGCGGCGCATCCATTACCGGAACGCCCGAAACAAAGCGCGAGAGAACAGGCTGATGACGTTATTCGGAAGGCTCCACAAGAATCTGCACCCAATCACTGGCGAACAGGCAGATGCCGAACTCAACCGGCACGCCTCTGCTGTCCACGTTGATGCTCTCAGTGATCAGCACCGGTCTGGTCCGAGGCTGTCGCAGCTCACGGGCCTCCTCGGCAGAGGGCATTCGAGAGATGATCCGGGTCTGTTTTCTGGAGTAATCCCCAACGCCGAAATGCTCCAGCGTCCGGGTCACGGAACCGTTCTCCCGATAGATACGGACCATGCCGGGGAACAGGGATCGGGGAAAATACGAAGTGGAATAGCTGATACGCCTGCCGTCGGCCTCTCCCGCGCTGGAGACACAGGTCACGACCGCGCCCGACTCGATATCCAGGGCCTCGGCAACCAGCCTGTCGGCTTCGGCATCCACAGCCCTGATAAAGACATTGCCGGGAGTCCGGCGCTGTTTGGAAAGGTTCTCGCTGAAGCGGGTCCGTCTGCTGACTGGATAATGGATGACAGGCTCCTGCACAAAGGAACCCCGGCCATGCTCCACCCGAATCAATCCGTTCTCCTCAAGTGTGGACAGGGCGCGTCGGATCGTATGCCGGTTGACTGCGAATTTTGCGGACAGCGCGTTCTCGGACGGCAACCGATCACCGGGCTGCAATCGCCCGGAAGATATCTCCAGTTCAAGCGTCGAATAGATCTGTCGCCACAAGGCAACCCCGGTTCCGCGTGTGAGCATACGCCCCCCCCTTTCTTTTACCAAAGAATCTCGACACCACAGACAGCTGTAGTTGTCTAGACAACCCATGAGGATTTCACAGAAATGAAACCCGATAGTGACACCATAGACGCTCTTCATCAGGGAACACAGGCCAGAAAGGACTGGATGAGTACGCTCGCCCGAATCGAAACAGACCGTCTGGAAAAGGCGTTTGCCGCGTTGGACGCTCCACCGAGGTTCAGCCACCTGCGCGCACCGGAGATCGGCATGGCCATGGTTCGAGCCAGGGCCGAAGCCAAGGGCAGGCAATTCAACCTCGGCGAAATGACCATCTCACGGTGCTCGATACAGCTTGAAAACGGTCCCATCGGGCACGGATATATTGCCGGGCGCGACAAGCGACACGCCGAGCTGGCAGCCCTTTTCGACGCTCTGCTCCAGACCCCTGAGCACGGCCCCAGGCTGCATGAGACCATCAGGACATTTGCCCGTGAACAGGCTGAACACATGAACGCCCACCAGGCAAAGACCGCTGCCACCAAGGTGAACTTCTTCACCATGGTCCGCGGCGAAGACTAGGGAGTACGTATGTCGGAAAACGCGATCAACACCTCTTTCCATGAGCAGGTCGACCCCGCTCACAACAATCAGCGGATATTCCGGGCGATACTGCTCACCATGTCCCGCCCCGGTACCGTCACGGTCATCGGCAACTGGCCCAACCCGCCACAGGGGCTGCACCCCGCAGCCGCAGCGGTGTGCCTCGCTCTTGTGGACATGGACACACCGCTCTGGGTCGGACCCAAGGCCCCTGTCGACATTCAGACCTTCCTCCGCTTCCACTGCGGATGCTTCATCCCCCGAAAGCCCGAAAACGGCGCGTTCGGCCTGATACTGGACGGCACCCGACTGCCCGACTTCGAATCCTTCAACCCCGGCGACATCGAGTACCCCGACAGGTCCGCCACCCTGATCATCCAGGTGGATTCAATCAATGTGGGCCGGGGCATCACTTTGAGCGGCCCCGGAATCAATGGAAACACCCGACTCTCCGTGGACGGACTGCACACCGACTTCTGGCAGGCAATGCAGGACAACCACAGGCGGTTCCCCCTCGGTTTCGATGTGATCCTGACAACCAAAACAGAGATCGTCTCACTGCCGAGAACGGTCCAGGTGGAGTTATAACGTGTACGTAGCCGTCAAAGGTGGCGAAATAGCCATCGACAATGCTCACAGGCTCATGGCCGAAGAGCGCCGGGGGGATATAACCATCCCGGAACTCACCGTTGAACAGATTCTCCAACAGATGCGCCTTGCCGTGGATCGGGTCATGAGCGAAGGGTCACTCTACGACCCCGGTCTGGCAGCCCTGGCCATCAAACAGTCGCGGGGCGATCTCGTGGAAGCCATTTTCCTGCTTCGCGCGTACCGCACCACACTTCCCCGACTGTACACGACCCAGCCCATCGACACCACGAGCATGCAGGTGCGCCGCCGCATCTCCGCCACATTCAAGGATATTCCAGGCGGACAACTGCTCGGCCCCACATTCGACTACACGCACAGGCTGCTGGATTTCTCGCTGGCCGCCGAGTCCCGGCTCCCGGAAGTCCCGACCGCGCCGATTGACGACACGCCCCTGTCCCGCGTCATGGACATTCTCGGCACCGAGGGGCTGGTCGACGCGCCGGCCCCGGACGCCCCGGAACAGGTCGGCGACATCACACAGGACCCGGTGACGTTTCCTGTGGAGCGAGACATCCGATTGCAGAATCTCGCCCGCGGCGACGAGGGGTTCCTCCTCGCCCTCGGGTATTCCAGTCAGCGCGGGTTCGGTGACAACCACCCTTTTGCCGGTGAAATCCGCATGGGCGAAGTCGCCATCTCCATCGTCCCCGATGAACTCGGGTTCGAGGTCGAGATAGGCGACATAACGGTGTCCGAATGCGAAATGGTCACCAGCTTTGTCGGTTCGAAAACAGCCCTCCCAAAATTCACCAGAGGATACGGCCTCTCCTTCGGCTACAACGAACGCAAGGCCATGGCCATGTCGCTGGTGGACCGCTCCCTTCAGGCCAGAGAGCTTGGCGAGGACCTTGTCGCTCCGTCCCAGGACGAAGAGTTCGTGCTCTCCCACAGCGACAATGTTGAAGCACAGGGATTTGTTCAGCACCTGAAGCTCCCACACTATGTGGACTTTCAGGCTGACCTGGTCATGGTTCGCTCCATGCGGGAAGCAATTCTGAAAAAGGAACGGCACACGGCAACGCCCGAATCCGAGGAGGCGGCATGAGCTTCATGGAAGAAACCACTGTGGATTCGAACCACGCAGTGCCGGGAACCGGCGACACCGGGTACAACTACGGCTACCTGAACGAGCAGACCAAGCGAATGATCCGACGGGCCATCCTCAAGGCCGTGGCCATTCCGGGATATCAGGTGCCCTTTGCCGGTCGCGAAATGCCCATGCCCTATGGATGGGGAACCGGCGGCATCCAGTTGTCCGCGAGCATCCTCGGCGCGGATGACGTCTTCAAGGTCATTGATCAGGGAGCCGACGACACGACCAACGCGGTCTCCATCCGCTCGTTCTTCGCCCGCGTGACCGGCGTGGACACCACGGAAAAGACGACCGAGGCCAGCGTCATCCAGACGCGCCACAGAATTCCCGAGGCACCGCTGAGCGAAGGCCAGATCATGGTCTATCAGGTTCCCATCCCGGAGCCGCTGCGCTGGGTCGAAGCACGGGAGACCGAAACCCGCAAGATGCATGCTCTGGAAGAATATGGCGTCATGCATGTCCAGCTGTATGAAGACATTGCACGGCATGGGCGTATCGCCACCAACTTCATGTACCCGGTCAAGGTCAATGGACGGTACATCATGAGTCCGTCCCCCATCCCGAAATTCGACAACCCCAAGCTCGACATGAGTCCGGCCCTGCACATCTTCGGAGCCGGGCGCGAGAAACGCATTTATGCCGTGCCGCCCCACACCGAAGTCAGGAGCCTTGATTTCGAAGACCACCCGTTTTCGGTGGAGACCTGGGACGACTGCTGCGCCCTGTGCGGCGCCGAAGACAGCTATCTGGACGAGGTCATCCTCAACGACAGGGGCGAGCGCATGTTCGTCTGCTCGGACACGGATTACTGCTCGACCCGACGGGAGCAGGGACACGTCGGCCCCATGGCCGAACGCGACGACATAGCCGAACTCAAGGGCTCCGCCCCGCAAACAGCATAGAGACACACATGACTATATCCATGGAACCGATGATTCACGCTGAAGGCGTGACGAAATATTACGGCGATATGATTGGCTGCAAGGACATCAGCTTCGACCTGTGGCCCGGTGAAATACTGGGCATTGTCGGCGAATCCGGTTCGGGCAAATCCACCCTGCTGCGCTGCCTCTCCGGTCGACTCGCCCCGTCAGACGGGCGTGTCAGCTACCTGTCCGGAGAGTTCGGCGGCATCAACGTACATGACTGCTCCGAATCCATCAGGCGCAAACTCCTGCGCACCGAACTCGGCGTGGTCCACCAGAACCCGCGTGACGGTCTTCGACTGGGCGTCACCGCCGGTGCCAATCTGGGCGAAAGGCTCATGAGTATCGGTGAACGCCACTACGGCACCATCCGTGAGACCGCCATCCAGTGGCTGGGTGAGGTCGAAATCAGCGCCGACCGTATCGATCATTTTCCCAAGACCTTTTCCGGCGGCATGCAGCAGCGGCTGCAAATCGCCTGCAACCTGATCACCTCGCCGCGCATCATCTTCATGGATGAACCCACCGGCGGGCTGGATGTCTCGGTGCAGGCCAGACTGCTCGACCTGCTGCGCAATCTGGTCGCCCGGCTCGGACTCTCGGTCATCATCGTCACCCACGACCTGTCCGTGGCCCGTCTGCTGGCCCACCGGCTCATGGTCATGAAAGGCGGTGAAGTCGTTGAGACCGGGCTGACGGATCAGGTGCTGGATGATCCGCAACACCCGTACACCCAACTGCTGGTTTCCTCCATCCTGCAAGCCTAGGAGACACAATGTCAGTCAACATATCCGTCAAGAACCTGAACAAGACCTTCACCCTGCACACGCAGGGCGGCACGGTCATCGACGTGTTCGCCAATCTGGACCTCGAAGTCCGGTCGGGTGAATGCGTGGCACTGGCCGGATCCTCCGGCGCGGGCAAATCCTCGCTGATCTGCTCGTTGTACGGCAACTACAAGCCGCAGTCCGGCTCCATCAATATCCTGCACAACGGGCAGATGATCGACATCGTCACCGCCACCCCGCGAACGGTCCTCGACATCCGCAAGCACACCATGGGGTACGTCAGCCAGTTCCTGCGGGTTGTCCCCCGTGTCAATGCGCTGGACGTGGTGGCAGAGCCGCTCTTCCACCTGACCGGCGACCCGGTGACCGCCAGAGACAAGGCCGCCTTCCTGCTCAAGCGGCTGAACATACCCCCGACCCTGTGGACTCTCCCGCCAGCCACCTTTTCCGGCGGCGAACAGCAACGGGTCAATATCGCCCGTGGCTTCAGCGTGGATTATCCCATCCTGCTCCTTGATGAACCCACGGCATCGCTGGATGCGGACAACCGGCGGGTGGTGGTCCAGCTCATCAAGGAAGCCAAGGCTCGGGGCACGGCTGTTGTCGGCATCTTTCACGACGAGGAAGTACGCGACGAAGTGGCCGACACAGTATTTGAAATGCGCAGCTTCAAGGAGGCAGCATAATCATGAATATCATCATCAAGAACGCCAGGATACTGCTCAGAGACGCCGTCATCACCGGATCGGTCAAAATCACGAACAGCTTCATCTCCGCCATCAGTCAGGGATCGTGCAACGTGACCAACGCCATCGACTTCGACGGCGACTATCTCATGCCCGGTTTTGTGGAGCTGCACACCGACAACCTGGAACAGGAACTGGAACCCCGCCCCGGCGTCTTCTGGCCCGACCCGCTCACCTCTGTCATGGCCCATGATGCACAGATGGTCAGCGCCGGGATCACCACCGTGCTCGACGCCGTGTCTCTGGGAGAGTACCACGACGGCCCCAGCCGCTCGAAGATTCTGGACATGTCCATTCATGCCCTGCGCAAAACACGCAGGACCGGCGTGCTCAAGGCAGACCACAAGCTCCACCTGCGGTGTGAATACTCCGACCCGAAAGTGCTGGAGATGTTCACTCCCCATATCGATGATGATGTGCTGATGCTTGTCTCCCTCATGGACCACACGCCGGGACAGCGCCAGTTCACGGACACCGACCTTTACCGCCGCTACTACCAGAAGAACTGGAGCGACGAGGAATTCAACGACATCGCCCGGAGGCTCGTCGCCACGCAGGCAGCCTGCGCCATGGACAACCGCAAGGCCATCGTGGATTTATGCCGCCAGCGCAACATGCCCATTGCCAGCCATGACGACACCACTCCGGAGCACATCACCCAGGCGATACAGGAGCGCATCGCCATCTCGGAGTTTCCCACCACACGGGAAGCCGCCGAGCTGGCGCGCGAAGCCGGAATCAGGATCGTCATGGGTGCTCCCAACGTGGTTCGTGACGGATCGCATTCCGGCAACGTGGCCGCACGCGATCTGGCCGAAGCCGGACTTCTGGACATCCTGTCATCGGACTATGTGCCGGGCAGTCTCGCCTCCGCAGCCTTTGCCCTGCACCGCGAGCTTGACATCCCCCTGCCCGAATGCGTTGCCAAGATCAGCCTGAACCCTGCCCGGGCCATCGGTCTTTCGGACCGAGGAGAAATCCGCGTCGGCCAACGGGCGGACATGGTCCGTGTCCGTGAAATCGAAGGAATTCCGGCAGTGTTACAGACCTGGAGTGTCGGGAGCATGAGCACCAGTGAAATCCCGACTAAAAACGCCGCCTGATTGTTACAGGCATCCGCGGACACTCCATACAATTGTTACAAAACCACAATACCCCTGTCGCAGGCAGTGTGTAGACATGCAGAGTGGGGAGAACCTGTCCGAATGGACAAGGCAATCTCCCATAACATGACTCGAATCAGTCCGGGAGGCTGCAATGAAATCCATTGATATAGGCGGCAACAAAACCAGAGAAGCCATCAGGGCGACCGCCCTGTCCAAGGTGTATCCCAACGGAACCGTGGCCCTCAGGGACGTTTCCGTGGGCATCAATCCGAACGACTTCTGCGTAATCATCGGCCTGTCCGGCGCGGGTAAATCCACCCTGCTCCGGTGCATGAACCGCCTCGTCCGGCCCACCAGCGGCCAGATCGCCCTGTTCGGCGAAGACGTGACCTGCGTGAACGGCAGCCACCTCAGGCAGGTCCGCAGGCGCGTGGGCATGATCTTTCAGCAGTTCAATCTCGTGCGCCGACTCACGGTCATGGATAATGTGCTGGTCGGTCGATTGCGCTTTAACGCCAGCCCCATGAAACGGGGACTGAGCATGCTGCGTCTTTTTTCCAGACAGGAAAAGGAGTTCGCCTTTGACTGTCTGCAACAGGTGGGCATTGCCGACCTTGCCTACCGCAGAGCCGACGCACTGTCCGGCGGACAACAGCAGCGGGTGGCCATTGCCCGCGCACTGGCTCAGGAGCCGGAGGTCTTTCTGGCGGACGAACCCATTGCCAGCCTTGATCCACGCAGCTCGGAAACGGTCATGCAGATCCTTTCCAAGATCCATGAGGAAAAGGGCATCCCCGTACTGGTGAACCTGCACCACATCGACTTTGCCCAGCGATACGGAAAGCGCATTCTGGGCATGTCCAAGGGAGAACTCATTTTCGACGGCACGGCCCGCGATCTCAACCCCGAGGCAGTGTCACGCATTTACGGCGACAAGGCGGAAGAGGCTCTGGAAGAGCTTTCTGCCGCTTAGATCCATAGGAAAGAAAACATCGTGTCTTGAGGCAACAAACGCAACTGTTTTAAATTATTACAGGAGATTTCCAATGTTCGGCAAACTGACCAAATTGCTCATAGTGGCCACTCTGATGGTGGCATTCGCCCTCCCCGGCCTCGCTCATGCCGGGACCAAGGACTGGCCCAAAACCCTCAAACTCGGATTCATCCCCACAGAGGGAGCCGCCGACTCTGCCAAGCGCGCCCGCCCCCTGGCCAAGAAGCTGGAGGACTTACTCGGCGTCAAGGTCGAAATATTCACCGCCTCCGACTACAACGGCATCATCACCGCCATGGCCAACAAGCATATCGACATCGCCTACTTCGGCCCCAAGAGCTATGTCGAAGCCGCTGAGAAAGCCAATGCCGAGGCATTGCTCCTGGAACTCAACAAGCAGGGTCAGCCCGGCTATACCGGTATCATCATCGCTCGCAAGGATTCCGGCATCGCCTCCATGGACCAGGCCAAGGGCAAAACCTTTGCCTTCACCGACCCCAACTCCACGTCCGGATTCCTCGTCCCGAACGTCATCTTCGCCCGTGACATGAAGATCGATCCCAAGCAGTACTTCAAGGAAGTCCGTTTCTCCGGCTCGCACGGCGCTTCCATCCTGGCCGTCAAAAACGGCTCCATCCAGGTTGCCGCCACCAACAACATCGACCTTGACCGCATGATCGAAAAGGGTTCCGCCTCTCTGGAAGACTTCATGATCCTGAAGAAGTCCGACCTCATCCCCGGCGCCCCCATTGCCGCCCGCAAGGACCTGCCCGCAAGCCTGAAGGCCGCAGTCGCCGGTGCCCTGCTCCAGATCAACGACGATCCCGAGGCCCTCAAGATCCTGCAGAACGGCGGATACGCCCACACCAGCGACAAGAACTACGACATCATCCGCTACCTGAAGCGCCTGAAAAAGCAGCTGGCCAAGAAGTAATCATGAGTCATCAACTGACACTCGAACAGGTCACCCCCAGGAAGAGCTTCCTTGAGAAGCTCGCCCTGGGGGGCCTTCTGACCCTTATCCTGGCGGTCCTGGTGGCGTCCTACATTTCCACGGACATCGACCCGTTCAAGCTATACGACAAACGCCAGAACGCCTTTGAATACCTCTTCGGACGAGAGCTGAACGACACGGACAAGCAGGCAGCCATGGATCAGGCCAACCGCTTGCCCGAGATCATCGCCTTTGAAGAAGCGTATCAGGACATCAAGGCCGAATACATCGCTTCGGGCAAGACCGTTGACACCGTCGCCATCCAACGCGAGGCCCAAAAACGGGCCACCGCGCACATGGCCACCATGTCCACGGCAGAACGCTCGGCGCTCGTCAAAGAGGAATACGACCGCATCGCCGATGAAAAGGAAGGGGGCTATTTCCCTCCCGAGACGGCGTGGTCGCACATGAAGGAGTATCTTTCCGCGCTCATCGAGACCGTGGCCATCGCCATCTGGGGGACATTGATCGCCTTTATCGCAGCCATCCCCATGGCCATGTTTGCGGCCAAGAATACGCTGGAGCTCATGATACAGGGAGACGGCATCCGCCAAAGGATCTTCCGCTGGTTCGGCCAGTTCGCGGCCCGGCGCTCCCTGGACTTCTGCCGGGGATTCAATGAGTTCGTCATGGCCCTCATCTTCGTGGCTGTCATCGGGCTTGGTCCCTATGCGGGCGTGCTCGCCCTGGCCATCCACACCTTTGGCGTCCTCGGCAAGGTCTTTTCCGAGGCCATCGAGCAGATCGAACCGGGACAGGTCGAAGCCGTGACCGCCTCGGGCGCAGGACCGGCCCAGATCATGGCCTTCTCGGTCATCCCGCAGGTCATGCCCCTCATCGTCAGCTACACACTGCTCCGCTTCGAATCCAATGTCCGTTCAGCCACCATCCTCGGATTCGTGGGCGCAGGCGGCATCGGGTTCCTCATGTTCGACAAGATCAACGGTTATCTCTATCGCGAAGTCTGCACCATGATGATCATGGTCATCCTTTCCGTCACCCTGATCGACTATATGTGCGGCATATTGCGCCGCAGATTCGTCTGATCCACTTCGTTGCCACCAATGCCTCCGAGGGGAATGCCCTTCGGAGGCGCTCCTTTTCCTTCTGCAACACAGCAACCCTCCAGACACCATCCTCAGCGCTTCTCCATGGCCTGTCTCAAGAGAGAGCGCCCTTTCCAGATCTGCCTGTCCTTGTCCGCACTGATTCCATTCCCACATCACGCCGACATCGAAAACATCCTATAACAAACTTATATTACTAATAAAATGCATTATCCATGCTCAGAAACAAGCGTCTGGCCGGAGTCCTCTGCGTACAACAAAAAGAAGCGGAACACCGTCATCCGCCGTCTCGAATCGTCGCTATACAAAGGTAAAAAAAATACAATTTAGAAAAATATAATGGAATCACACCAAAAAAGGATGGCATTAATTTGACAAGAAAAGAATTTGTTGAAATTAACAGATCAAAACAACATATCATATTTTACAAAAAACGACAAAATACGCAAACACGTCTGCCTGCCACAATATGACAATCGTACCCATATCCCCCCTGCTTCTGATTCCAAATCCCTGCCGTTTGCTCTAACCAGACTATCCTGGAGACACGCTTATGTCCGCATCATCATATCACGACTTTTCCATCCCCCAAGAGCTCCTGAACGTTGTGCCCTACATGGAAAGCGTTGAAGGCTGTCGTGAAGAGCTTTCCACTCTTGGCAGTCAATGGGATCTGCTCACCATACTCGGACAAATGAGCGGAACAGGAACGGATATGACAGGAACGCGCGAAGGGTTTCAGAAGCTGGCCTCGGAACTGCTGGGCCAACTGGGACTGGAAACGCTGAAGAAGGTGTCCAAGGATATCGACGCCAAGGCGCAGGTCGTGGTGGATATCGTCATCCGCAATCTCTTTGAACGAACGGCTGACATAGGATTTCTGGCCACGGACAGCGATATCCGCGACTTTCTCGGCAATGTCGACCTGCCCCGTAGCGGCAAGCGGTCACAACTCGACATGCACGAGGCCATTGTCGAGCGATTCCGTGAATATGTTGAGAAGTATTCCGTCTACTTTGACATCGTGCTTTTTGATACCCAGGGCAATATCGCGGCCCGGCTCGACCCGCAGTACACCACCACACATTCAGACGACGCCTTCATATCCGAGGCCCTGACAACATCCGATGAATACGTCGAATACTTTGGAAAAACAGAGATTCTCTCCGACCACGGCGACTCGCTGATTTATGCATACAGAGTCACGGAGACGGATGCCTCGGATTCGACGCCGCTGGGAGTCCTGGCCCTGTGCTTCCGGTTTCAGAATGAAATGGACGGCATTTTTAAAAACCTGATCGCGCCCACGGACTGGGTTGTCCTCACCCTGCTGGACAAAGACGGGCGCGTCATCGCCAGTTCGGACCAGGATCACGTCCGCATCGGCTCAACCATGGAACTGGCGCTGCAACAGGACTCGCGCGTGGTTCGATTTGCCGGGCGGGAATATCTGGCCAAGACCTGTGCGACCAATGGCTATGAGAGCTTCTTCGGGCTGGGCTGGTACGGACACGCCATGCTCCCCCTGGAGCACGCCTTCAATGCACACGGCAACACGCTGACCGATCGCGCGGACGAGAAGGTGCTTGCAGCCGTGATGAATGATCCCCGACTGTTTTCCGAAGAACTGCGCAACATCCCCATCCAGGCGGACCTTGTTCAGTCCGAACTTGAGCGCACTGTCTGGAACGGCAATGTCAAGGAAAGCGATTCCCAGTCCAAGGTGCTGCTCTGGAATATATCCGATGCCGGTGCCCGGACCAAACTGGTGTTCGAAAAAGCCATCGACAATCTGCACGAGACAGTGGTGTCCGCCATTCTTGACGACGTGGAATTTCAGGCCGCCCTTGCCGTGGATATCATGGATCGCAACCTGTATGAGCGAGCCAACGACTGCCGGTGGTGGGCTTTGACCTCGGCCTTCAGACGCATTCTGGCCAAATCCGCGATATCGGATCAGGATGTACAGGCCATTACGGACATACTCATCTACATCAACGACCTGTATACGGTGTATACAGCCCTGTTCATCTATGACAGCAAGGGCACCATTCTCGCCATTTCAGACCCTGAAAAGAACTATTTCATCGGTCGCCCCGTGTCCAAGGACTGGATCACCGAGACACTGGAGATACAGGACAGCCAGCAGTACAGCGTGTCGCCCTTTGAGACCTCGAACCTCTATGAGGACAAACACACCTATATTTACGGAGCCTCGATCACTGACAGCAAAAATCCGTCAGTGGTGCATGGCGGCATTGGCATCATCTTTGACAGCGAGCCGCAGTTCAAGGCGATGCTGGAAGAAATCGTGAAAAAGGATGAGGGAACCGGTCAACAAGGATTCGGCCTTTTCACTGACCGCAAAGGGCGTATCATCAGCTCAACCGACGCCGAGTTCGCCCCCGGAGCATCCATTGACATCGACCACGACCTCTTCACGCTGAAAAATGGTTCAAAGACCTCCAGAATCATCGAGTTCAGGGACCAGTACTATGCCGTTGGCGCGAGTGCGAGTTCGGGATATCGGGAATACAAACGGAATGACAACTATTCCAATGATGTCATCGCGTTGATATTCTCACCCCTGGCCGAGATATCCTCTCTGAAACACGTCGAAGCCCAGCGACGGGAGATGGCTATCGATGTCAAGAATACCCGTCCCAACGGTGAGGATTGCACCGAGATTGCCTCATTCCACATCGGCAACTCATGGCTGGGCTTCAAGGCTGATATCGTTGTCGAGGCCACGCGTTTCAACAACATCACCCCGATCCCGGGTGCCGCACCGACCCTGCGAGGAAAGGTCCTGTATGACGACAAGGTCGTCCCTGTCATCGCCATCCACACCCTGATGGGCGCAGAATACCCCAGAGATGAATCCTCACTGAACATCGTCTTTGTCCAGTGTGACAGCGAGTTCAGCGAAATCGGCCTGCTTGGGCTGATCGTCGATTCGCTGGCCGAGATTCCAGCCGTATCGCAAGACTGCATAGACTCCTGCCGCTCCAACCTCGAAGGCTACGACTACACCGAATGCATGGTAAAGCCGGAGCAGGGATGCCCGGAGAAAGGGTTGCTCGTCGTCCTGAATCCAGAACGACTGGTGAAGCATCTCGTCAAGGACATCAATTACTGGTAGATTTTGCTACGCTGAAAGGAATAACGCATTTGATCCATTTTCTAAGCAACAAAACCTAGATATTTATTCGTTCTTTGCCTCCCTAAAGAAGAAAAAGCCCATAGTTCCTCCTACCAGCCCCTGCAAAGGTCCTATCCACAAAACCGAACTATCTACCATCTGTACCATTGAGGCCACACTGAACCGGGTCACAAGGAATCCAAGAATGATCAGCAAATACCCCCCAGAAATGGCCATTGTAACCCAAAAAAAGAAACTATCAGCCTGCCTTTCTTTATCCATCGGCGTTGCAAGCGACCCCAAGATAAGGCTGAGCGTAGGAACAATTGCGGGCAACAACCATTGAAAGGCCTTTTGTGCATAACCATTGCTATCCTCACCGAAATGATTGCCCGCAAGTTGGATAATAACAATAAGAATGCTTGCCCCACCAAGCCCAAGCCATAACAAGGCCAATCTACGCTGGCATTTCCTCATTGGCATTGTATCCATACTATTTCTCCTTAAAAGCTTGAGCCAAGCCACTACGCTCAAGATGGGTTTTGGCAGGAAGACTATTTGTTTCAAAAAAAACTTTATTGCTCGTTTTGGTAAACTGATAGACAAGAACCTGAGCTCTATGTTTTGGCGTCATAGATTGATCTGCAATTTCCCTTGGAAGAAAGACAGTTCCATCTTTAAACCACTGACTACATTGAGTTTCAGCAGGCTCAATATCTTGTTCAGTGAAAATATCTTCGGTGGAAACGACAAAAGCAAGTACTCTGTAATATCCAGGTGCTTCGGTAAACAATCCTCGCAAAAAATTCTCAAGCGTATATTCTCCCCCATTAAATGGGTCCCATTCTTGCGCCCATCTCACATCACCCTCAAAAGGCGTCCCATCAGCTTTAAATCGTTCTAAACGAGCAACAATGGCAAACCCACTCGAATCACACTCGAGAGGCAAAAATCTCCTATCGATATACCCTGCCGCATCCATGGCCCGACTGAAAAATCCCGCGACCCCTCTCAACGACCCCGCATAATCTGATGGTCGCAGATACGGGGTAAGATCGGCTTCCGTTGATGGTTCTGGCGGATTACAGGGGAAACCTATCTTATCCTCAGATACACTATGCCATGAAGAAGATGCGTTCTCAGTCATTGTGGGTTCAGCTGCCGCTACAATCGGCTCAGATGATTCTATAGGTACTGAGTTTTTAGCACAGCCAGACACTAAGAACACAAACACTAACAAGGGTAGCAACATTCCTACCAACCAAAAGGACGATTTTTCGTTTTTCTGCATGTCTCCTCCTTGTCCACAATTTTCGATAAGTACCCGCGAGATACAGTTCTAGAACATATACAGCACCAATACGAATAATACAATATAGAAACAACTTTTTTCAAAAAGAAATAACATAAACAACAAATACATTTCTGAGATTGAAAATCATGCCATCCCTTCAATTATGGGAGTAAAACTTGCGTTTTATCATAGCCGGGCATAGAGTTCTAACTTCTGCTAATTATGTGGAGAGTATAGTATTCATGGTCAGACCGAATCTCAGACAGACCATTGTCATTGGAATTGCAATTTTTACGTTTGCTTTCGGCAGCATCGCCCTGCTGTCGCTTTCCAATATCAATCAATTGCAGCAGGAAGTGCTGCTGGTGGAGCGCGCAGACGACCTGCGCAACCTCATTCTTGAGATTCGACGCGAAGAAAAGAACTTCTTTCTCTATCAGGACACGGCATTATTCTCCATCGGCGAGGAAAACCTGAAACACGCCATGGATATCCTCAACATCCTGTCAGAAGAAGTCACCAGACCGCACAGCAAACACTACGGCACCGAACTGACACAAGGTATCGAGAAATACGCCGGCCTCCTGAAACAATTCAGCTCCACATCCAGCAATATCAGAGAGAACAGCCCGGCTGCCCACGCGCTCCGCGAGACAGGCCAATCCCTTGTGGAAGATTCACGGGCCATTGCCGAGTTCGAACGGGAGAACATCCTGCTCATCAACCAAGAACTGCGGATGACGCTGATTATCTCCATGGCCGTTGTCGCGGTCGTGGTGCTCGCGCTGGTGTTCTTTGTCTCCCGGAGCATCCTCGGCCCGTTACGGCAGGTGCAGGAAGCCACGCGCCAGATAGCCCAGGGAACGTTCATCCCCCTTGAAGTCAAGAATGCCGGGGATGAAATCCAACAGGTATTCGTTGCCCTCAACTCCATGGTCGAACAGCTCAATAAACGACAGACGCAGCTCGTACAGGCACAAAAACTTTCCTCCATCGGCACACTGGCGTCAGGCATTGCCCATCAGTTGAACAATCCCCTCAACAACATATCGACGTCAGCCCAGATCCTTTCCGAAGAAACCGCCGGGAACAGTGCATTCGCAGATAAAATGATGCACAACATCGAGCAGGAAACCATCCGCGCCCGCGACATCGTCAAGGGGCTGCTCGAATTCTCCAGACATAAGGATTTCGTACCGCAACAGTGGAACCTCAAAACGGTTCTTGATGGTGCCATACAACTGGTCTCCAGCCAGCTCGGCCCCCGCATTTCAGTAGACGTGCAGGTAGCCGACGAGATCAGCCTGTTCCTTGACAGGCAACGTTTTCAGGAAGCCTTGATCAACCTCATGATCAACTCCATACAGGCCATCGGCGACAACGAAGGGCGTATTGAAATCGCGACGATGCAGGACGCAGACCATCAGGTCATCACCATTTCAGACACCGGCGAAGGCATGCCCCCGGACACGCTCCAGCGCATTTTCGATCCCTTCTTCTCCACAAAGGACGTTGGGCAGGGAACCGGTCTCGGCCTTTACATCGTCTATGGCATCATCAAGGAACACCGAGGGTCGATCCGCGTCGAAAGCGTCCCCGGCCAGAAAACCACGTTTTTCATCCGCCTTCCGCTCAACCAGGAGGAGCTGGCATGACCGTCGCATCCATCATGGTAGTCGAAGACGAGCGAATTGCCCGGGAAAACCTGACGCATGTGCTGACCTCCTCCGGCTACAATGTCACTGCCCTTGCCTCTGCCGAAGAAGGGCTCCGCGAGTTGGCCAAGAACGAGTATGATCTGGTCATCACGGACCTGATGCTTCCGGGAATTGACGGCATCCAGATGATGGAACGCATCCGGGCCCAGCACCCGATGGTCATCGTCATCGTGGTCACCGGACACGCCACTGTCTCCAACGCCGTCAAGGCGATGCAGAAAGGCGCACACTCCTACATTGCCAAGCCGGTCAAGCTGGATGAGCTGCGGCTCCAGGTGGAACGGGCGTTGGAACAGCACGCCCTTTCAGTGGAAGTCCAGCGTCTGCGCAAAATCGTGGCACAGGGTAAAAGCGATTTTCCGCTCGTCGGCGAGAGCGATGTCTTTGTTCAACTGAAGAAAACCGTCAGGCAACTGGCCCAGATGAAATGCAACGTCCTCATTCAGGGCGAGACCGGCACAGGCAAGGAGCTTGTGGCACAGGGCATCCATCAGCTCAGCCAGCGATCCGAAGAGCGTTTCATGGCCATCAACTGCGGTACGTTCACGGCAGAACTGATGGACAAGGAACTGTTCGGCCATGAAAAGGAAGCATTCACCGGCGCCAACAGAGGACAGAAAGGCATTCTCGAAGTCGCTGATGGCGGGACGGTCTTTTTCGATGAAATCGGCGAACTGCCGTTGAACATGCAGGTCAAGCTGCTCCGGGTCCTTCAGGAGCGCACCTTCCTGCGCGTGGGCGGGACCAAGGAAATCCCGGTGGACATCCGGGTCGTTGCCGCGACCAATTGCGACCTGCGCGAACTGGTTGAAAAAGGTGAATTTCGTCAGGATCTCTACTACCGCCTCAACGTGGTCACCCTCCAGGCTCCGCCACTGCGGGAACACCGTGAAGACATCCCGATCCTTATCGGTCACTTTCTGGAAAAGCACCACCAGACAGGGCAAACGATCAACTCCATTTCCCAGGATGCGCTGGACATTCTCATGAACTACCCGTTTCCGGGCAACGTGCGGGAGCTGGAGAACATCGTGCAGCGAGCCCTGGCCCTCGGCCAGGGAACATCCTTCACGCCCGACCTGCTGCCGGCCGGCATCAGCAACGTCGAACCCGAAGCCCCGCTTCCGACTCTTGAAGATCTGGAAAAGGCGCATATCCGCAAAGTGCTTGCGGCCTCGGCCTCAAACAAGACGCAGGCAGCCCGCATCCTCGGTATAGACCGGGTCTCCCTGTGGCGGAAAATCAAACGGTATCATCTGGAGTAGGTGACGCGCACAGGGCTTCCCTGGCCGCTTCATCCATGGTCGAAACAAAGCGGATATCCAGATCCTCAAGCACGGTATCCTCAATCGATTGCACTCTTGAGGCACACCCCTGCGGCAAGATGACCGTGGCAATCCCGGCAGACTGTGCCGCCATGAGTTTTTCCCTGACACCGCCCACCGGCAACACCTCGCCAAGCAGGGACAACTCTCCTGTGGAGGCCATGTCCTGCCGTATGGGGCGCCCGGTCAGCAGAGACAGGAGCGCCAGCGTAATGGCCACGCCGGCGGAGGGCCCTTCCTTGGAAACAGCGCCTGCCGGAATGTGGATGTGGATGTCCGATGTCGCATAAAAATCAGGATCTATGCCGAACTCTTCGGCATGACTGCGGCAATAACTCAGAGCCGTCTGCGCAGACTCACGCAAGACTTCGCCCAATGACCCGGTCAATATGAGCTGCTTGTTGCCCTTCATCCGTGCGACTTCCACAAAGATGATTTCACCTCCATTCTGAGTCCAGACCAGACTCGTTGACAACCCGACCTTGGGCTGGGACTGCGCGGACGCCATGGCAAACGGCGGTGCTCCCAACAATTCGAGGACCATATTTTTATCTATCTCAACGGCGGTATTCCCTTCCGTAAGCACCTGCTTGGCAAGCTTGCGACACAGGGAAGCCAACTGCTTGCGCACCCCACGCAACCCCGCCTCACGAGTATACCCGAAAATGATGGCCCGAACCGATTCAATGGGCAGATTCACGAGCTTTTCGTTCAGGCCGTGCAACTGCAGTTGATCGGGAAAGATATACCGTGATGCGATCTGCAGCTTTTCATCCAGAGTGTAGCTCGGAAAATCGATGATTTCGAGACGGTCCCGCAGCGGAGCCGGAAGCCGCTCCACGGCATTGGAGGTGCAGATAAACAACACGCTGGAGAGATCGAACGGTAGGCCGAGATAGTGATCCACAAAGGCGTGGTTCTGCTCCGAATCGAGCATTTCAAGCAGGACCGATGTGGCGTCACCCTGAAAATCCTGCACAGCCTTGTCCACTTCGTCCAGCATGATGACAGGGTTTTTGGCTCTGGCTTTTTGTATGCCTTGAATGATGCGGCCGGGCATGGCGCCGACATAGGTGCGCCTGTGTCCGCGCAGCTCGGCTTCGTCACGGAGACCTGCCAGGGAAAGGCGGAAGAACTTCCTGCCCATGGCCTCGGCAATGGCCTTGCCAATGGACGTCTTGCCCATGCCGGGCGGGCCGTTAAAGCACAAAACGAATCCGTGAAGGTGACGGGATCGAATGCTTTTCTCGTATAATTCATTAACATATGCACGCAATTTGGTCAGATTGACGGGTTTGCCGAGATATTGATCGGCCCCCTGTCGCATGGCTGCCACAGCCGTCTTAACGGTAGCATACCCTGTGATCATGATCACTTTGGTGTCCGGCCACTTCTTGCGCAGCACCTGCAACAACTCCATGCCGTCCATGCCATCCATCTTGAGATCGGAAACGACGATGTGAGCAGGCTTCTTTTCCATGGCGGCCACCGCTTCAAGGCCGTTGGCGACTGCCTCCACCTCAAATCCATCGGCTTCGAACACGATGGAGAGGTTTTCGCGGGCAATAAGTTCATCATCCACCAGCAGAATGCGGGGCAAACTTTGGGCGCAGAGATTCTTGACCGCGAGAAATTCAAGGATGCGGTCCTTCACCCGCCCCAGCCCGTAATGTCGTGCATTGAGCACTTCCTCGGCACGGACAATATCCAGATCATCCTTGGTGGTGGTATTCCAGGGAAGGGAAAGAATAACTTCCAGAAAATTCAGGCTGATCGCATATTCGGGCGAAGACGGATCAACGCTCTTCAAACGGTCACATTCCGCTCGGGCTGTTTCCAGGATCTCAGGGGAAAGACCGGCAGATTCGATCTTTTCTCGCAGGGAGTCATGCGGCAGGGAAACCGGCGCATGTTCTTTTTTTGCGGGAACGTCCTCGTCTGTCGTTTTCACCTCTTTGGGAGAAGAGGAGCCTCGAATGCCGAACCATCCCATATTTGTCGCCTCCTGCAATAAATCCGTGTGCGGGAGGCTGCGCATGATACGGCGGCCGGAAGTCATACCTCCCTATTATTACTATATATCATGCAGATCGGGGCTTGTTAAGGTTGCAGTTAGCAACGCTGTTCAAAAAAGAACAGAGTTCAGCCCCGATCCTCTTCGAGCACCCACCGATACGCCGATCAATAAATCTCTAACTTCCTGATTACACAGCTTTAATTTATTGAGAAATAATAGTGAAAAAAAGCACAGATAAGTATGAAGCCCACAAAACACCCAAAAAAGCCGATTTTCCAACTCAAGGCTGTTGCATATTGCATCATACAATATCCAGAAATACCCCCACATGTGAGACGACACACTGTTTCACGGGATAATGCTGTTGCAAAAAGCATCATAGAGCATTCTTCCAGACTGTGTTTTTTTTCATTTACCCTGCATTTACAGGAGGTTGTGACCAACCAGCTTTTTGGCATGTGTTTTGATTATACAAGGCCTGAGAAGCAAGAAGACGATCTCCACACTTTAACCATAGGAGAAGTTCATGCCCTTCTTTAAGTCGATGAAACGAATGGTGGATAGGCACTACACGCAAATGGCAGCTGCCAACAGCAACACATGTCATGTAGGAGCCTGGGCTTTCTGCCAAGAAAGCCATCTTTTGCAAAACACTGGAGGTTTTCCGATGATAGGTTTTTTCAAGCGATTTTCAAAGAATCCCACTGAAATGGTCACCGATACCCCGATCCCAGAAGTAGCCCAATGCGACTGTGAACGGCAGGAATGCAAGATACTCATCGTCTGCAAGGGCGCTGCCTTTTCAGACAGTATTGCCGACTACGCCATAGACATGGCCCAGAAAACTCGCAGCTCTCTTGTGGCACTCAATCTTGACGAGTCAGGGAAGCAGTTTGACGATTTCTGCTCCAAGGCAAAGCAGAGCATTCAGGAATTCTCCTGCAAGGCCATGGAAGCCGGACTGGGTTTTGCCCACGAAGTGCGGCAGGGAAATGAAGAAGCTGTTGTTTCCGAACTGTATTCGCAAGATCCCCAGTTCAGATACATTATGGATGATGCCCCGGACATCTGCAAGAGAGGCACCATTCCAGTGTACACTCGAGCGACACTGCACGCGAAATAATTCGCCGCAACGTTCTATTTTCATATATTCTTAAGGACTTTAAATGACTCCTGAAATTATTACGGTTATGGCCGTACTCGTACTCGCTGTCCTTCTTTTCATCTTCGAATGGGTCAGGGTCGATGTCGTCGGTCTCATCATGATGGTCCTGCTGCCCCTTCTGGGATTGGTCACTCCACAGCAGGCCATCAGCGGGTTGAGTAGTAACGCGGTTGTCTCCATTATCGCTGTCATCATTATCGGTGCCGGTCTGGACAAGACCGGCATCATGAACTCAATGGCCAGGGTCATTCTCCGATTTGCCGGTAAAAGCGAATCACGGATAATGACCCTTATTTCAACAACGGTCGCTTTCATCTCTGGCTTCATGCAGAACATCGGCGCCGCCGCACTGTTCCTGCCGGCAGCCAAACGCATCGGTAATCAGACTGGTGTTCCCATCGGTCGCCTGCTCATGCCCATGGGATTCTGCGCGATCATTGGCGGCTGTCTGACCCTTGTCGGCTCCAGCCCGCTCATCCTGCTCAACGACCTCATGGTCGTGGGTGGAACCAAATACGAATCATTCGGCCTTTTCAGCGTCACCCCCGTTGGCTTGCTGTTGATTGCAGCGGCGCTGATCTACTTCATCATCTTTGGCCGGTTCGTTCTCCCCACCCGGTCCGAAGACGAAAGCTCCGGCCCCATGTCCTCTGTTCTGACCGGCACATACAATAACGTCGGTTCCCTTTTTGAATTGCATGTGCCCATGGACTGGAAGAATGATTCCACGCTGAAATCACTCGATCTCAGGCCGGTGTACTTCGCAACCCTGGTCGCCATCGCACGCGACAACGGCAAGGATCACATCTTTGCCCCGCTGCCGAGTGAAACCATCCAGGCTGGCGACCACCTCGTTTTTGTCGGTCCTCAGGAGTTCATCGAACACATGGCCGAGGATATGGGCTGGGCCTTGCAGGCCGAACTGTCCACCTTTGCCGAAGAACTGTCGCCGAACAACGCCGGCATCATGGAAGGTATCGTCACGCCGCGCTCCGAATTCATGGGCAAGACCATTGCCGAATTCCGCCTGCGCGAACGGTTCAAGGTTTCCACTCTGGCCATATTCCGTGGCGACAAACTGTTTGTCAGCGGCTTGAGCGACATTGTCATCGAGTCTGGTGACGCCCTGCTGGTCCACGGCCGCTGGGAAGTCTTCCATATGCTCAACGGCCTGCCCGATCTTGTCTTCACGGAAGACGTGAAGGGTGAGATCCTGCGCACCGAAAAAGCCAAAGTCGCGCTCTTCTGGCTCGCCGTCTCCCTCGTCCTGATTCTCGGGTTCCACATCCAGCTGTCAATTGCACTGCTGACCGGTGCCCTCGGCATGGTCCTCACAAAGGTCCTGACTATCGACGAAGCATATCAATCGGTCGACTGGATGACAGTCTTCCTGCTCGGCGGACTCATCCCGCTGGGCATGGCCTTTGAAAACACAGGAGCAGCGAAATATATCGCTGACACCATCATGGGTGCGCTCGGCACACCTACGCCATTGGTACTCCTGACAGTCATCGGCATCCTGACATCCTTCTTCACACTGGTGGCCTCCAACGTCGGCGCGACCGTACTGCTGGTCCCATTATCCATGAATATGGCGCTCAACGCCGGGGTCGACCCACGAGTCGCAGCACTCACCGTGGCTGTGGCGGCATCGAATACGTTCGTTCTGCCCACCCACCAGGTCAACGCCCTGATCATGCGTCCGGGAGGATACCGCACCATTGATTACGTCCGCAGCGGTGCAGGCATGACCGTCATTTATATGGTTGTAATGATAGCCGCACTAATGCTATTCTACTAAAAAACAACGGGGCCCCGGTGAACTCTCACCGGGGCCCATTTGCGGTCGTAGGATAACCCACAAAAAAACGTAAATACCACAACGAACTATTCCGCTGACGTAACGTCTCCAGGCACCGTCTTTTCCTGTATGCAGGAACAACAGCCATGAGACGTTTCACCATTTGAAGGAGAATTTCAAAATGAAAACACCATTGTCAAAAGTCTTTGTCCAAACATTTCTCGGGAACGCTCCCAGCTGGTACAAGCTGGTCATCATAGGCTTTCTCATACTGAATCCGATTCTCATGCTGACTGCAGGTACGTTTGTGGCCGGTTGGGCATTGATCGCCGAATTCATCTTCACACTGGCAATGGCGCTGAAATGCTACCCGCTTCCTGCCGGTGGCCTGCTGGCGTTTGAAGCCGTCGTCATGGGCATGACCTCTGCCGAGACCGTCTACCACGAAGCCCTGAAAAACTTTGAAGTCATTCTGCTGCTTATCTTCATGGTTGCCGGTATCTACTTCATGAAGGACTTTCTGCAGTTCACCTTTACGCGCATCCTGGTAAAGATTCAGTCCAAGAAAGTGATTTCCCTGCTGTTCTGTCTTGCCGGCGCGATCCTGTCCGCCTTCCTTGACGCCTTGACTGTCACCGCGGTCATCATGGCTGTTGCCTATGGGTTCTATAACGTTTACCACCGGTTCGTGTCTGGCAAAGGGCATGAAGACTCCCATGATCTCAGCTCGGACTCAACTGTCAAAAAGATGAACCATCAGGAGCTGCGCCAGTTCCGCGGGTTCCTGCGCAATCTCATGATGCATGGCGCAGTCGGTACCGCTCTCGGCGGCGTGTGCACGCTCGTTGGTGAACCGCAGAACCTGCTGGTGGGCCACGAAATGGGCTGGCACTTCATTCCGTTCTTTCTCCAGGCCATGCCGGTCACCATGCCCGTCCTGGTCATCGGTCTCCTGACCTGCCTGGCCGTCGAACAGTTCCACGTTTGCGGGTACGGATACCAGCTGCCCGGCAACATCCGCTCCTTTCTCCTCGAAACAGCAATGGATATGGAGAAAAAAGCCGGAGCAAAAGGCAAGCTCAAACTGGTCATTCAGGCGCTTGCCGGCATCTGGCTCGTAGCGGCCCTGGCGCTCCACCTCGCTGCTGTCGGTCTGATCGGCCTTTCGGTCATTGTCCTGCTCACAGCGTTCACCGGCATTGTCGAGGAACACCAGCTTGGTCACGCCTTTGAAGAGGCCCTGCCCTTCACCGCACTGCTGGTCGTCTTCTTCTCCATCGTCGCGGTCATTCACTCCCAGGAGCTCTTCAAGCCCATCATCGACTTCGTCCTGAGCCTGCACGGTCAGAACCAGCTCGTCGCATACTATGCGGCCAACGGCATCCTCTCCTCGATCTCGGACAACGTCTTTGTGGCCACAGTCTACATCTCGGAAACCAAGATGCACTTCGTTCACATGCTGAATGCCATTCCCGGCATCGGCATGACCGGACAAGAGCTGATGGCCAAACTCACGGACGCGCATGTGGCCCGTGCCGATGTGCTTGCAACCCTTCCTCAGGATGTCGCCATGCACGTCAAGGAGACCATGGATCACTTCGACAAGCTGGCCGTTGCCATCAATACCGGCACCAACATTCCGTCCGTTGCCACTCCTAACGGTCAGGCCGCCTTCCTCTTCCTGCTGACAAGCACACTGGCTCCGGTCATTCGCCTGTCCTACGGCAGAATGGTCATGCTGGCACTGCCCTACACCATCACCATGTCCCTGAGCGGACTGGCCGCTGTGTACTACCTTCTCTAGAAGTACATCGCCATACAGACCTGCAAGGGCTTCCGATATCAGTATCGGAAGCCCTTTTTTCATCTGATCTCCACCCATCTTTTCGATAAAAAAAAAGCGCCTGCCTCCGAAGAGACAGGCGCGTAATGCCGTATTAAGGCTTAGCCGTAAAAACTACCAGCGGGGGCGTTCTTCACGAGCTTTGGCTTCGTTGACCTTGATATTACGGCCACCGAAGTCTTTGCCGTCCAGGTTGGCAATCGCTTCACGAGCACCGGCATCGTCCATCTCAACAAAACCGAAACCACGCGGACGACCAGTCTCACGATCTTCGATAAGTTTAACGGAAACGACTTCGCCGTACGAGCCAAAAGCGTCACGTACTTCGTCTTCAGTAGTGCTCCATGACAAATTGCCAACATAAAGATTCTTAGACATTCAAATTCTCCTAAAAAGTGATAATGATATGGTGCCCGTGCACCAAATAAAAAGGAGCCGTGTACAAGATGCGTACACGGCTCCTGAATAAACTTGTAGTAATCACAACCAGCATGAGTCACAGTTTGACCGCGCCTTCACGGGAGCAGCTGGTGTTATTCGTGGACAATAGGCCTCTCGGGAGAGAAGTCAAGCAATATAAAATTTAATTTCCGACACTGCCGATCGCAGCTGACTGCGTTCTCGACAATGAACTGCGACCCCATACCCTCCCCCTACAAACCAAAGAAAGCAGGCCCGCCGACATCCGACAGGCCTGCTTGTTTCTCTCAACATAAGGGAGCTAAGGCCGTTGTGAGCAAGGACACATCACAATGGCCGAAAACGGATCAGGAGCAGCGAACCACGCACTTGATCTCGACGAGACCACCCAGAGGCAGGGCCGCAACCTGAATAGCCGCACGCGCAGGTTTGTGCTCACCCATGAACTCCGCGTAAATGCCATTGAGGGTCTTGAATTCGTCCATATCCACCAGAAAGACATCAACGCTGACGATATCCGTGACAGCGCACCCGGCCTCATCAAGGATGGCACCCAGGTTGCGCATGGCCTGCTCGGCCTGTGCGGTGAATCCTTCGGCCAGGGTCATGGTCGCGGGGTCCAGCCCGAGCTGACCGCTGACGTACAGCATACCGCCGGCAGCGACTGCCTGGGAGTAGGGACCGACTGCAGCCGGGGCTTTATCAGTAGCAATAAACGTCAATTCACTCATGTTCGTATCTCCTTCGATGCGATTACGATGTTGTTATTTCTCTTCACCCAGTTCACTGGGAATCTTGGAATTCTGTGGAGCACAGCAGGACTGATGATCCAGCAGGCGCAAGATAACGGCGTCCACGGCGGCAAAACCCACACCGGACAATTCGCCCACGGCAACGGTGTTGGCCATGAAGTCGGGGCCGATCACACCCTGCGGTGAATTCATCAGCACACCGCTGGTGGCCAGCAGCATGCCCTGATAGGCTTCGCTTGCAGCGGTGCCGACCTTCAGGGCGCAGGTTGATTTGGCACCATCGCAGATCATGCCCAGAACCGAGGACAAAACATAGGCAGCGGCCTGTTCGGCCTGCACAGCGGTCCCCTTTGCCAGTCGCGTCAACGCGGCAGCGGCTCCGGCTCCGGCAGCAACGGAACACCCGCAAACCGGGGTCAGGCGGCCTGTCTTGGCCTTGATGGCTCCGGTGACCAGATGCGACAATGCCAGCGCTTCGGCCAGCTCGCGGTCTGTGCGCTTCCAGAATCGCGCCGCCATTGCAGGAGGAATGATCGCGGTAAGGCCGTGGTTGCCACTGCCTGCGCTGCTCATGACAGGCCAGCGGCCACCGTCCATGCGAACATCGGCTGCGGCAGCGGACCAAGCACGGATCATGCTGGCCAGATCGTCTGCGCTCGCCTTTTCAGCCGTAACAAAGCCGGAACCCAGCCCCCAGGGCCGATCCAACCCCTCTTTCGCCACCTGAAGGTTCATTTCTGCACCTTTCAGGAGAAATTTCTCATTCTCATCGTCAATTTCTCCGGCAAGGTCCCACAAGCCTGCAAAGTCCGTTCGCAACAGCTCTGCAAGATAGGCAGGCAGACGACCGGAGCCGCCCTCGCTTTCCTTGCCTTCGAAAACAGTCTTCTTGTTGTGGCTGACTTCCACCAACTGGTCGTGAGCATACGCGACCACGGCAGTGACGCTCTCGCCCTGCCGAAGCATTTCCACCTCGGCATAGACGTTGGGGGCATCGTGCACCACTTCCTGTGTCAGGCTCCCGTTCTCAAGCATTTCAATCGCCTTGGCGATGCAGTCCTCGTCAATATTCTCAAGGGACTGAAGCCCTTTGTCCGGGTTGCCCCCCAGAGCACCGAGGGCTGCGGCCAACAAATTTCCCTTGAGGCCGGGCGCGCCGGGAATACCGACTGATTGACCATTCTTATAGATATTGGCGGACAGGCGTAAATGTATATGCCTCGGCGGTCCGGCAAGATAGCTCGCGCCGGCACTGGCGGCATAAGCGACGGCTCCGGGTTCGGTACAGCCCAGAGCGGGCTTTACTTCATTATCAAAGAAAGCATGCAGGTCCATGTGTATCCTTTTCGTATGCGCGGACCGGTCTTTGATCCGCGGAATAGGTTTGACTACTCATCTTGTCTGCCCCCCCACTATCAAGTATGATGCCAAGGCGGCACAGATTCCCGCCGGTACATCTCATGCAAGGGAATACACACTATAAAACCACGACCGACTCAAAAAACGTCGGCAACTCAAGGAGTATTACACAATGAATGAAGCAAAATTGCGCGAAGAACTCTATTCCGCCAATGAAAACCGGGGCATTATCTACAAGCTGATCTTCGATGCAATGGTCGATGAATTTGGCAAGGAAAAAGCCAAAGAAGTCATGAAACGCGGTATTTACAAGCGTGGAGAGCAGATCGGTGAAGCCTTCAAGCAGTTCGCCCCCGGCGACTTCAAGGGCCTGCGTGACGCATTTCTTGGCGGTATTCCCGACGAAAGCAAAATGTTCGCCCCCACTGTCACCCGCTGTGACGAAGGCGGCCTCGACATCGAATTCGAAAACTGCCCCCTGAAAAACTCCTGGATCAAGATGGGCCTGTCTGACGAAGAGTGTGCAGACATGTGTGAAGTGGCTGGAATCATTGACTATGGAACTTTCCAGGGTGCTGGCTTCCACTTTGAGATGACTGCACTCCCTGAAGGCAGCAAAGATAAATGCTACCTGAAAGTCCGCACAAAATAATCTCTGTATCTCTGCGTGGGAGTCACACCGTTCTCTTCGGTGCGACTCCCACGCACATTTTTCAACAATTCTCACAAAAACTGCGAAATTCGCACCGAAAAACGAGAATTCCTAAGAGAAGTTGATAAATTCACAGAATTGTAAAACAACTGCTCGCCGCCCTGTCGTCTTACCGCCGAAATATACATTTTCGCACAACTATCCACAATCCTCGCATCCCCCCACCCTCTTCGATCTTTACCATTCTCACAATTACCATTATTGATGTCACTCACTCTGACTGCCTATTGTGGCATGCGGATTGCTAAACCCCACCTCAGGAACCATGGAAGAGCACACCAGTTGCGGGGGAGCCCCTCTAGACTGTTCTGGGGCTACCCGGAAAACTCTCCATCTGAAACCTCAAACCACTGGAGGAACAAGTGAACGTAAAGAACATGCTTTTAGCGCTCGTTGCCATGGCCGTCATGCTTGTAGCTGCGCCCGCTCAGGCCGAAAAAACCATTATGCTGGGCTACTCACTGCCCCTGACCGGAAGCCACGCCCAGTACGGCGAAGGTTTCCGCAACGCAGCAACCCTGCAGCTTGAACGCTTCAACAAGTCCGGCAAGCTCAAGGGTGCGACTGTAGATATCCTTTTTGAAGACTCCAAGTCCGATCCCAAAGAAGCCATCAACATCGCTCGCAAATTTGTCGATAATGAACAGATTGTCGGTGTTCTGGGCGACTTCACCTCCACCGTGTCCATGGCCGCCGGTCGTGTTTACGCCATGGAAGGTATGCCGCAGCTCTCGCAGACGGCTTCTCACCCCGACTTCACCAAAGTCGGTAAATACCAGTTCCGCAACATCACCACCCAGGCCTTCGAGGGTCCCTTTGTCGCCAAATGGGCTGAAAGCCTGGGCTACAAGAAGTTCGCCATCGTTGCCATCCAGAACGACTGGGGCATCTCCGCAGCCGAGAATTTCGAAACCGCCATCAAGAATCTGGGCGGCGAAATCACTGCCGTCGAATACTTCAACCCCGGCAACCGTGACTTCCGCTCCATCCTGACCAAGGTCAGCCGTGACAAGCCCGAAGCCATCTACCTCTGTATGATGTACGAAGAAGGCGCCATGATCCTCCAGCAGCGCAGGCAGCTCGGAATCGACATCACCACCTTCGGAACGTCCTCCCTGTACTCTCCCAAGCTCGTTGAACTGGCCGGCGAAGCCGCCAACGGCCTCATGCTCTCCACCACCTTCATGCCGGACAGCCCGGAACCCCATGTTGTAGAGTTCGTGACCGAGTACAAGAAGCAGTTCAACGCTGATCCCAACATGTTCACCGCACAGGCATACGACGCCGTAGGCATCATGCTGGACGCCATCGCCAAGGTCGGCACGGACGTCACCCGTGAATCCCTGCGTGACGCCCTTGCCGCCACCACCGACTACCCCGGTGTGACCGGTGCCACATCCTTCGATCCCGAAACCCGTGAACCGGTCAAGGGACTGGCTCGGATGACGGTCGAAAACGGCGCTTTCAAGCTCGTAAAATAAGAAAACGCAATCATCGCTACTCCCGGCGGGGTCGCAAGACCCCGCCGACAAACATAGGACAGTCTTTCAATGGACACGTATTATCTGATGCAAATCATCAATGGCCTGAGCGCAGGCATGATCTACGCGCTCATAGCCATCGGCTTCACGCTCATCTTCGGCGTGCTTAACGTTGTCAACTTCGCACACGGCGAAATGTACACCATCGGTGCTTTCGGCGGCCTGGTGTGTATTACTGCGCTGAACTGGCCTCTGGCATTAGTAATCATTGCAGCCCTGGCCGCTGGCGGTCTGGCTGGTATTGTTCTTGAACGACTGGCCTTCAAACCTTTCAGACGGTTTCAGGATGAGGCCTCGCTCAAATCGAGAGCCATGCGTGAAGCGACCCTGCTCTCCTCCCTGGCAGTCTCGATCATCGTCAAGGAACTCATCCAGTACTTTTTCGGCGCGGAGATGCAGTCCATCCCCACGCAGTATCTCCTGAACGATCCCATTCCTGTCGGCCCCCTGTCTTTCTCCAACGGGCAGTTCCTGATTCTCGGGTCATCCATTCTCATGCTCGGCGGGTTGCAGTACGTGCTGTACCGCACGCGCATCGGCCTCTCCATCCGGGCCATCTCCAACAACCCGCTGGGTGCCAAGTATGTCGGTTTGTCCGTAGACAGAACCATCATCGCCACCTTTGCGGTGGGCAGCATGATGGGTGGCGCGGCCGGTATCCTGGTCGGCCTCTACTACGGCGCCATCTTCCCTTCCATGGGATTCGCTCCGTCCATCAAGGCGTTCGTGGCCATGGTCATGGGCGGCCTGTCCAGCATACCCGGAGCAGTGGTTTGCGCCCTGATCCTCGGAGTATGCGAGGCACTGGCGACCGACTTCATGGCCCAGGGCTGGAGCGACATGGTCGCATACGCCTTTCTTATCTTAACCCTGATTTTCTTCCCGCAAGGCATCTTCGGTGCCCGGAGAGAACGTGTATAACCCTGAGGCTCCAGACATGACCGACACCAAACCCGTCACTAGTCCCTTGCGCTCGAAACTGCTGACAGCAGGGCTGCTCCTGATTGTCCTTGCAGTGATACCGGGCACGCTCTCTGTCCTTGGCAAGAGTTATTATACCCAGGTGGCCAACTCCGCGCTCATTTACTGCATCCTGGCCGCCAGCATGAACCTGATTACCGGCACGGCAGGGCTCCTGTGCCTCGGCCACGCCGCGTTCTTCGGCATCGGCGCGTACACTGCCGCCCTGCTCGCTACCAACTTCGGCCTGCCTTTCGTGGTCACGCTGCCTCTGGGCGGCATTGTCGCCGGACTCGGCGGCGTACTGGTGGCCCTGCCCACCATGCGACTCATCAGCATCTACTTTGCCGTCGCCACCCTCGGCGTGGGTGAGATCATCCATGTCACCCTGCTCAACTGGGTGCCGGTCACACGCGGCCCCATGGGCGTACAGATATATGATCCGATCACCATCTTCGGTCATCAGTTCACCAGCCTGCTCTCCATATATTACGTAATTGCGGTTCTGGCGTGCATCTCAATTTACATCATCTGGCGTCTGACCAACTCCTACTTCGGCAACGCCCTTCGCTCCGTGCGCGAGGACGATCAATGTGCCGAGGCCATGGGCATCAACGTGGTCAAACTCAAGATACAGGCGTTTGCAATCAGCACCTTCTTTGCCGGACTGGCCGGAGCCATCATGGCACACAGCATCGGCTACATCAGCCCTGACAGCTTCCAGTTCAGCGAATCCATCCTGATCCTCGCCATGGTCGTTGTCGGCGGTCTGGGCTCCCTGCCCGGCGGCATCTTCGGGGCACTGCTCCTCATCCTGCTGCCCGAGGTTGCCCGCGGACTGGGCGACCTGCGCATGGTTGCCGTGGGTGTGGTCATGTTCCTGTCCATCCTGCTGCTCCCCAAAGGCATCTTCGGTGAAGTCTCGGCCATCGACATGGCACGCAAGCAATTCAACGCGGCCTGGGGTGGCCGTCAGTCGGTGGGGTGGAAATAATGTCCGAAGTAATAATGGAAACAAAGGGGCTGACCCGCCGGTTCGGCGGACTCACAGCCGTAGACAATGTCGATATGGTCATGAAGCAAGGCGAATTGGTCGGCCTCATCGGTCCCAACGGCGCTGGCAAGAGCACCTTCTTCAACTGCCTGACCGGATTCTATCCGCCCAGTGAAGGCGAAGTGAAATTCATGGGCAAACCGATCACGGGAATCAAGCCTTATCAGGTCGCCAAGCTCGGCATCGGCCGCACGTTCCAGAACCTGCGCATCATGCCCAACATGACGGTTTTCGATAACGTCTCCATAGGCGCTATTGGCTCGCTGAGCCACTCCATGCGGCGCGCCATCTGGCCGTTCCGCTGCAAGACGGACCAGAAAATCAGCACCCGGACCTGGGAGATACTCTCACGAGTGGGCCTTGATTCCCTGGCAGGAGAACTGGCCGCCAACCTGTCATACGGCAAGCGGAAATATCTTGAGATCGCCCGCGCTCTGGCCACTGACCCGAAACTCCTGATCCTCGATGAGCCCGCAGCCGGACTGAACGAGCAGGAGACAGGACAACTGGCCGAGTTCATCAGTGAACTGAACAAGGAAGGGCTCCCCATTTTGCTGGTGGAACACGACATGGGGCTGGTCATGGGCATCTGCCACCGCGTCATGGTCCTGGCCCTTGGCAAAAAAATTGCCGACGACACACCGACGGCGGTTCAACAGGACACCGCGGTCCTTGAGGCCTATCTTGGAGGCGAAGAATGCCAATTTTAGCAGTCAATAATCTTGAAGTAAGCATGGGCGTCCAGCAGATCCTGCGCGGCGTCGACCTGACAGTTGAGGAAAACGGCGTTGTCGCCGTGCTGGGTTCCAACGGCGTGGGCAAGACCACGCTCATGCGGGCCATCTCCAACATCTATCAGGCGACCAATGGAGAGATCCTCTTCCAGGGCGAGAACATCGCCAATATCGGATCAGACAAAGTGGTTAAACGCGGCCTCTGCCAGGCCCCGGAAGGGCGGCAGATCTTCGCCAACATGAGCGTGGAGGAAAACCTGATCCTGGGCGCATACCATCAGGATAAAAAACACCTTAAAGACGACTTTGAACGGGTCTATGAGCTCTTCCCGATCCTCAAGGAACGGCTCAGCCAGCAGGCTGGCGCCATGTCCGGCGGTGAACAGCAGATGCTGTGTATCGGCCGTGCGTTGATGGGCCGCCCCAAGCTCCTGCTCATGGATGAACCCTCTCTGGGCCTTGCCCCGCTCGTCATCAAGTGCATCTTTGATCTGATAGTGAAAATTCGTGAGTCAGGCACCGCCATACTCATCGTGGAACAGAACGCCAAGGCCGCGCTGTCTGTGGCCGACCATGCATATATCATGGAGGGCGGCTCGATCATCATGGATGGTCCCGCTGCCGAACTGGCCAAGGACAACCGGTTGGAAGCCGCCTATCTGGGCGGTCACGCACACGTCTAACCACGCTCTCAACCCTACAACACACCTCCTCTTACCAAAGCGCCGGAAAAGTCTAGATGACTTTTCCGGCGCTGCGGTTTGTTCTCTTGTGAGCAGGAGCAGACAGATCACCGTCCTGAACTGCCGTCCTGTCCCATGACATCATAACTGTACGCTTCCAACAAATTGTAGCGTTTGATTTTGCGATAGAGCGTTGCCAGGCTCATGCCCATCTCGTGAGCGACCCGCCGCTTGCCTTCCAGACTCACACCGTACCGGGCAAGCGCCCGCCCCAGTGCCTCCTGCTCGGACACATCCTGACCATAGACAGACTCGGCCTGCGGCAGTCCGTTGCCCATTGACCTGTTACCGGCATGCAATCTGCCCCCTCCATTGGAGGTGGAGGCGTCGATTCCCTCCGGGCAGGCCAAACCGGTTTCCAAGGGCCACTGCTCGCACACTCCGCCCCCGGACACCTTCTCCGCACCGGAGAATCGTTCGGCCAGGGTATCAAGGTCCAGACTGTGGCCCTTGCGAAAGTTGATGCCGTACTCCACGAAATTCTTCAGCTCACGCACGTTCCCCGGCCAGGGATAGGAGGTGAACCGTTTCATGAGCTCCGGCTCCACGGACGGCGGTGGCTCACCCCGGCGACGGGCATAGAGCCTGGCGAAATGGTGCACGAGCAACTCGATATCACAGCCGCGCTCACGCAGGGCCGGGACGCGAAGGGGAATGACTGACAACCGGTAGTACAAATCCTGACGGAACTGCCCGTTCCGCGCCTGCTCCGCCACATCCACGTTGGCCGCCGCAATGATGCGCACATTAAAGGCGTGCTCCTTGCGTCCGCCCAGGCGCATGACCTTGCGCTCCTGAAGCACACGCAACAGCTTGACCTGAAGCGCCAGCGGCAGCTCGGCGATCTCGTCAAGAAAAAGGGTGCCGCCTTCCGCGTGCTCGAACAGGCCGGACTTGCCTCCGCGCTTGGCTCCCGTAAAGGTGCCGGACGTGTAGCCGAACAGCTCGCTCTCGATGATCGACTCGGGGATGGCCCCGCAGTTCACGGGCACAAAGGGTGCCGCGGCTCGCGGCGAAAGATCATGAATGGCCTGTGCCGCCAATTCCTTGCCTGTGCCGGACTCGCCCTGAATCAGCACGGTGGAATCCAGATGGGCGCACCGGATGATGTCGTCCTTGAGCGTCCGCATGCGCTGGCTTTCGCCGATGAGCCGTTCAAGACCGGCGCCTTCAACCTCGTCGCTGACACCGGCCAATGCCGTGAGCAGACGGGTGTCCGCCTCGCAGCTCTGTGCCAAAAACAGAGAGATGGTCTCGGCGATATCGGCGGCGGACTCCTCAAGGAGCATGCACTGGCTGGAATCAAAGGCGACCGCCTGCACAGCGGCCACGACCTTGTCCCGAACAGAGATGGGCGCGGTGTAGTTGGCCAGATCCCGACAGGTGAGACGTTGGGAACATTTGCGGCAGGCGTCGTCTGCCCGGGGGTCGGCGACCATGGTGGGTCGCCCGCTGGCCAGACTGTAGCCAATGGCCGTATCACGCGGGCTCACGCAGCCCACGGCGCTCTCGTAGGCACCGGACCCGGCCACGCAAAGATAGTCGGTATTGATGACATACAGGTCAAGACCTGACAGACGGGATAAAATTCTCACAAGGCGTTGCAACTTGTGACAGGCGTCGATGACCCCTAGGACACCGGCATTCCTGACTTCTGACCCAAGCGCCCATGGCGGTGTAAACAGGGTATTTTTTCTCACAAGCACCTCAAGTTAAAATTCTCATTCAATTCTACGTCGGAATGATAATTCTGTAAAGGACAAGAGCAAGTGTGAGAATTTTATAGACGTACAGGACAAAACACCGCATCCGATAGATAACGGCCACTTCCGTATCGCTTTCAACAATCGGGCAACGCACAAACCAGAACTGATGAAAGGCATCAAGCTACTCAGGGAATAGTGAGACAAGTATTCCTTTTCATGTGATAATCATGCTACATGCCTCTAATGCCACAGATACAAACTCTCAGTATTGCCTTTTACCTGATGAGGAGGATCCAGTGTCTCTAGTTCGCCTGTGCCGCTCAACCATCATTCCCTGTCTGCTTTTCATTCTGTTGCTTGCCCATTCACCCCAAGCCCAAGACAGGCTCGTAGTGGCCATCGACAAGGACTACGCACCGCTCTCTCTCATCACACCGACCGGGGAACCCGCCGGACTGATAGTTGATCTCTGGCGGCTCTGGTCCCAGCAGACCGGCGTCGCTGTGGAGTTCGCTTCAGGGACATGGGAAGAGACCATCGAAATGGTGAAGTCCGGCAAAGCCGACGTGCACTCCGGGTTATTCAAAAATGCCAACCGCTCAGAATGGCTTGCTTTTTCTACCCCCTTGCACTCCTTGAAAAGCGCCCTCTATTACCGCACGCATTCCAAACCTCTTTCTTTCAACTCGCTCAAGGGTGTCAAAGTAGGCGCAGTGCGCGGCACGTTTCAGTTCGAGTATCTGCATGAGCAATTTCCCCAGCTCGCCATCGCCGAATATGAGGATCACGAAGCAGCGTTGACCGGACTTATCGCCGGTGAAATCGATGCACTTTTTGACGAAGTGCCCACCATCGACCGTAGCCTGGCCCGGTTGGGCTGGCAGGGGCTCGTGTCGCGCAGTCAAAACAGCGAGATCTCCAATATCGTGTATGGTGCCGTAGTAAAATCACGCACAGCCCTCATCAAACGCATTGATGAGGGAATGCACAACCTGAACCCGGCACTTCTGGCAGCCATCGACAAACAATGGATCATCAAGCCTGAAGACCGTTTTTATATCGATGAGACCGCCAAGCTCACAATTGACCTGACAGACGAAGAAAGACAGTACCTTCACGGGAAGAAATCCATCTCGCTGACCTCCACTCCGAACTGGCCGCCCTTTGAGATGGAACAGGCAGACGGATCGTATGCCGGTATTGCAGCAGATTTCATGCGCGTAGCAGCCAGCAAGGTCGGACTTGATATCAAGCCCGTGTTCGACACCGATTGGGGTGCGCACATGGACAAACTCAAGAAAGGAACGCTGGATGTCGCTCCGGGATTGAACAAAACAACAAAGCGCCTGAAAAACTTTATTTTCACCAAACCCTATATTGAGTATTACTCTGCAATATTTACAAAAAACGACCGAGAAGACATCAACACTCCAGACGACCTTTCCGGCAAAACAGTGGTTCTGGAAGATGGGTACGCCATTGCCAGGAATCTGCCGGCAGATCACCCTGACATCAAGATGATGCTCGTCAACTCGACGCAGGCAGCTCTGGAAGCGGTTTCAGCGGGCAAGGCTGACGCTTATATCGGAAACCAGGTGGTCGCATCCTATCTCATCAAGAAATTCACCCTTCCCAATCTGAAACTCGCCAGCCTCTGGCGCACGGATCTTCCCGGCCAACTGCGCTTCGCCGTCGCCAAAGACCGTCCCATCCTGCGCGACATACTCCAAAAAGGACTCGACGCCATCACAAAGGCTGAACGCGAAGCCATCCTGTCCACCTACCTGGACACTTCCGGTTTTCAGCAAAAGGTTTTCTCGCTCACACAGGAGGAATGGGACTGGCTGAAGGCCCATCCAAAAATCAAACTCGGCATTGATCCACAGAGTGCCCCCTTTGAATTCATTGACACAAATGGGCAGTACCTCGGTATTTCAGCAGAATATATCTCTTTTATACAAAGCAAAATCAAAGTCGCAATGAACCCTGTCAGCGGGTTGAGCTGGAATGACGTGCTGAACTATGCGGAACAGGGACGACTCGATGTCATTACCGCAATGGCAAAAACCCCTTCCAGAGAAGAGGAGCTGCTCTTCACGGAACCGTACATAGAATTCCCCATTGTCATCTTCTCCCCCAAGGAGGCACCGCTGATAAACGGGCTTGCCGACATTACCGAAGGTCGAATCGCGGTTGTGGAAGGATATGCAGCATACGACTACCTGACTGCGGAACATCCCGAATTGAAGCTCTCGCTCTTTCCCACGGTCAATGACGCCATAAAGGCACTGGCTCTCGGCGAAGTGGACTGGTTCATCAATGACCTGGCAACCGGCAGTTATGCCATCGAGCAGCAAGGGCTGACCACGCTCAAAGTGGCTTCTTCCACGGAATACACGATGGCGCTGGCCATGGCTGTGCGCAAGGACTATCCGGAACTTGTCGACATACTGAACAAAGCGCTGGCAGTAGTCACGGAAGAGCAGGCTGCCGAATTCAAAGGCAAATGGCTCACGCTCAAGTTCGAACACGGGCTGGACATGGCGACTGTCTTCATGTGGGTCTTGCCCATATCGGGCGGCGTCCTCCTCATCATCGGCCTGATCGTCCTGTGGAATCGTAAACTCGGCAGTGAAATTGCCGAAAGAAAAAAGGCGCAGGCCCACCTGGCAGAGACCCTGAATTCCCTTGACGAGAAGAACACGATGCTGGAGGGACTTTCCTCCAAACTCGCCAAATACCTGTCTCCGCAGGTATATGATTCCATTTTCTCAGGCAGTCGGGATGTATCGCTCTCCACGGAACGCAAAAAGCTGACTGTGTTCTTCTCGGACATCAAGGATTTCACGAAAACCACTGACGATATGCAACCGGAAGATCTGACCGCGCTGCTCAACTATTACTTCACGGAGATGTCCGCCATCGCGCTGGAATACGGAGCCACCATTGACAAGTTCATCGGCGACGCCATGCTCATGTTCTTCGGCGATCCCGAGACCAAAGGGGTCAAGGAAGATGCCGAGCTCTGTGTCCGCATGGCCTTTGCCATGCAGAAACGCATGGCGGAGTTGAGCGGTGAATGGAAGTCAATGGGGTATGACAAGCCCTTCAAAATGCGCATCGGCATCAACACGGGCTACTGCAACGTGGGCAACTTCGGGTCTGAATCCCGCATGGATTACACGATCATCGGCGGCGAAGTGAATCTGGCCGCCCGCCTTGAGGGCCAGGCTGATCCCGGCGGCATACTCATGTCTTCGGAGACGTACGCACTCGTCCACGACATCGTGAATGTCGAAGAACGCGAGCCGCTGTCCGTCAAAGGCATCCGCAGAAGCATCCGGCCATATGCCGTGCTTTCACTCTGTGACGACGCGTCCACCTGTACTGAACGCAAGCGCATCATCCACCATCAGGAAAAGGGCTTTGAATTGTCCATTGACCTTGAACGGCTCACCCCGCAGGAACGGACAGCGATCTCCGCCCAGCTCACTCAGATAGCCGGGCGATTGAAAACAGAGGAGTAAGCCGGAAACAACACCCGGCCTGTCGAGGTCATCATAAGAATGTACGATTGTTGCTGTACGTACGGAGAGGGGCGTGATCGCTGAAGATCACGCACACGGTTCGACCGTGACCAGCGTCTCGTAGAACGGCGTCCCCTGCCCGATCTTGCTGGACACATCCCTGGTCAACTGATTGAGGCCATGCCCTGCCTTGATCCACCCGCCCCGTTCAGCAAGGGCGACATCGCGACGCAGACCTGTATCGACCTTGAGCATGGCTCTGACCTGTCCCACCGGGCTGGAAACCAGAACCGGCTCCCCGTCGCGCACCCCTCTGACTTCGGCTTCCTGTGCGTTGAGCTGAATGACAGGCAACGGTTCATGCTCTGCCATGGTCCGCTCGGAACAGATATACCCATGCGGCGCTACGGTCAGTAGTCTATAGGGATATCGCTCATCAGTGGACGCGCCTTCCAGGGGGTTGAATTCCGTCATGAACTGGAACTTGCCTGTCTCGGTGGGAAACACTTTGTCGGCGTAAGGAACCATGGGCGCATCCAATCTGAACGCCCCCTCCTTCAACATCTCCAGAGTGCCGCCCTGCTCCCATATGGGAGCACAGATATCCTGCAACCACTCATCCACCGTACGCCGATACTGATCGGCAAAGGGAAAGCGTGCAGCCAACTCATGAAACATATGAAATTCCGACTTGCATTCGCCCACCGGTTCGATGGCTTTGTTCACCGGGCCAACATAATTATGCCCATAACTCGCCATAATGTCGTCGTCTTCCAAGAAAGTAGTGGCCGGAAGAAAGACATCCGCAGACTCCGCTGTGTCGTCCATGAAATGCCCTGAATACACGACGAACTCGGCCTTCCCAAACGCTTCTGCCACCGTGTTCGAGTTGGGAGCCATGCATACGGGGTTTCCCGCAGTCACATAAATCATGCGAATTTCCGGGTCCACCGCGTTGAGGATTTCCTCTCCCACGCGAGGGATAAGCAGCGTCCTGCGCGGTGGATTAAGATCATCGCCCCAGTACTGCTGATCATAAGGGCCATATTCCTCAAACCCCTGGCTGACACCTCCACCGGGTATGCCGATAATGCCACTGATGGCACCCAGTGCGTCAATGGCCCGGATCATGTGATGAGCGTATTCGTATCTATGCAGCCCCCAGCCCAGGAGAATGGAAGTAGGCTTCTGGTCCATGAGCATGTCGGCCAGAGTTTCGGCGTCCGTGGACGGCACACCGGCAAGGTCACATAACTCCTCCACGGAGTAACGATCCAGAATATCCTTATAATCTCGGAAACCAACGGCATGCTTTTCAAGGAATTCCCGGTCTTGCGCACCGGCAGCGAGCACCAGCTTTGCGACCGCCATGGCAAGATACCCATCGCCACCCGGTCGAGGGGAAATATGATGATCCGCCAGGGCCACGGATTTGCTCCGGGCCGGATCGACAACCACGATTGTGCCGCCTCGCTCCCTGATGCCCTTGATGAGGGGTACCAGACTAATGTTGGTCGAAACCGGATTCCGGGCCCAGAGAATCATGGAATTGCTGTTCACATGATCCAGCGGATCGTGGGAAACGCGCTCGCCAAAATCAAGATTCTGGGCCCCCTGCCCGGCCCCCCCGCACAAAGAGCCACGCATGGTGGTGACCCCGCCGAACAGATTGAAAAAATATTTATTAAGTAACTTGAGGGCAGTGCGCTCACCATAGCCCTGATAATACAGTATGGACTCGTTGCCCGACTCGGCGCTGAAGGTCTGCATGCGTTCGGCGATAAGATTAAGCACTGCATCCCACGATGCACGCGTCCATTGTCCATCCTTGCGGATCATGGGGTGCGTGATACGCTCCGGGCTGTAGACCCGCTTGATATATTTGGAAGCCTTGTGGCAGGCCACGCCTTGTGTCAACGGGTGGTTCGGGTCACCCAGGAGCTTGACCAGACGACCGTCCCTGACCGTGGCCACAAGACCACAGGAGTTGGGACAATCTCTGGTGCAGCTGGTGATGATTTTCCGTGTACTCATAATGCTTCACGCTCTACCGAGCCTGTGCCGCAGCAGAAAGGAGCGCCCGTACCATTACGAGTTCTTGTCTGATGCGGACTGAAGATACTTGTTAATGGCCTGCCTGGAAACCCCCAACAGCTGGGCGGCCATGGACTGGTTGTTGGCTGTCCGTTTAAGGGCTTCCTGAATGAGCATGGTGCGGGCGTCTTTCAGAGAGGGAAGCTGCGCCCCAAAGGTGAGCGTCTCGCTCGGCGGCACATCCCTGCCGACTCCCACACGTATCTGCGCATCGAAGTGCAAGAGTTTCTCAAATGTCTCCGGGGTCAACCGCCCCCCTGTGGCCATCCTGGCCGCATCGTGAATGAACAGCCGCAGCTCCCGAATATTGCCGGGAAAATCATACCCGTGGAGCAGGCGCACTATGCCCGGGATATCGGTTTTGAGCGGTTTGTCGAATTCAACCGCCGCCTCCTGCGCAAAATATCTGATCAATAACGGCAGGTCGGCAAGCCGCTCCCGCAGGGGTGGGAGCGTCAGCATATGGCCACGGAGTCGATAAAAGAGATCACGACGAAACTTCCCCTGCTCCTGCAAGGCATTCAGGTCGCGGTGGGTGGCGGCCACCACACGGGCGGTACACTTGCGCGAGATATCCGAACCAAGCGGGGTGTATTCGTTCTCCTGAAGCAGCCGGAGGAGTTTTTTCTGGGATTCAAGGCTGAGGTCACCGATTTCATCGAGAAACAGCGTGCCGTCACTGGCGGTTTCAACAAGTCCGGCACGGGCGTGAGTTGCCCCGGTGTAGGCGCCTTTCTTGTGGCCGAAAAGTGTGTCAGCGACCATATTGTCGTCCAACCCGGCCATATTCACGGCCACGAATTCCCCGGACCGTTCACTGGCCCTGTGGATGGCCCGGGCAATGACTTCCTTGCCCACGCCGCTCTCCCCGGTCACGAGCACGGACCGAGAGGACTCGGCAATGGCCTCCACATATTGAAAGATGGTGCGCATGGTCTTGTCAGTCGTGATGATCTCCTCAAAGTACTCTGGGTGAAGCAGATCATCGCTGAACAACCGTTCACGCAGGCTGGAGTTCTCCTGACGAAGCTCGAAAATTTCGATGGCGTGCTTGATACCGGCAATGAGCGTGTTTCTCGATTCGGTCTTGACGATGAAATCGAACGCGCCCATGCGGATGCACTTGACCGCGGTCTTCACCTGGTCCAGCCCCGATATGACGAGCAGAGGCAGCTCTGGATATTCCGACAGGATCTTCGGTATAAGCTCCTCGCCGCTGATATGGGGCATCATCAGATCCACGGCCACAGCACAAAAGGATTCCCGCTCCAGGGTTTCGAGCACCAGCCGGCTGTCGGACAGGGTCACGACATTGTTCACACCCGAAGCCCGCAACGCGCTCTGGAAACTCCTCAGCCAGGACTCCTCGTCATCGACCAACAGGACCGGATACCGTGGGGATGTCCGCTTTGGTTCAGCACCGTTCTCACCGGGCATTGGAGCCTCCTATGGAGGAACCTGACGGACGATTCCTCGTAGTATATGCATCTTTGTCACTTATCTGGTCCGACGCGGGCAGCCGGAGTTCGGCGGTCGTGCCCTGCCCCGGTTTCGAGGTAAACATCAACGCCCCGCCATGCTCCTCGACAATGGCCGAAGAAACGGAAAGCCCGAGACCGGTACCGCCGTCTTCCCGCTTGGTGGTGAAAAACGGGTCCATGATCTTTGTCATCAGCTCCTCCGGAATCCCCGCGCCCTCATCCCGGACCCGGATAACAACCTCGTCCTTGCCCACATCATAGGCGGTATGCAGCGTGATCGCCTGCTCCCGACCGGTCAGGGCCTCGCAGGCATTGACCAGAAGATTGATCAACACCTGTGAGATCTTTTGCGGATTGGCGGTCACGGCCGGCAACTCCGGCGCCAGCATATCCTGAAACCGGCTGGTGCTTTTTACCACCAGACTGCCCACCAGCTCCAGAGAGCCGCGCACAACCTCGTTGATGTCGATATCCCACCGGAACTCATCAGGCGAGTTCCGCGAAAAGTCCTTGAGACTCCCCACAATGCCTCGAATGCGGGATGCGCCTTCATGCATTCGGGAGAGCAGCTCCGGGATGGTCTCCCGCAGTTCGGTATACTCCAGCCCTCCGGCAATGAAATCGCCGTTCTCTCTGTAATATTCTTCCAGAATCGGCGTGATGTCCTCCCACACGTCAAGGACAAGCGGCAGATTGAGTGTCATGAAACTATTGGGATTATTGATCTCATGTGCCATGCCCGCCACCAGAATGCCAAGGGAAACCATCTTGTCAGCCTGAATGAGCTGTTGCTGCTTTTCCTTGGCTTCACGCTGCGACTGAATCCGCTTGGTGATGTCGCGCACGACCAGCACCTGCACCTGCCCTCCCTTGAAAAAAGTATCCCGTTCACGCAGTTCGCAAATGCGGGTCTCGCCATCGGGCCGAACCAGCTCGGCCACACGGACATCCTGCACGCCCTCATCCTTGTTGAGACCGGCAAGCGAAGGCATCAGGGCGTTCATGCTGTGCCCGATAAGGGTTTCCTGCTCCAGCCCGACAAGCTCACACCCCGCCTTATTGACATCAAGGATAACCCCGCCCTTGTGAACAAAGATGCCCTCGAACGTTGCCTTGGAAAACTGACGGAACCGGGTTTCGCTCTCCCTGAGTGCGGTTTCTGCCTGACGACGCATCTCGATGGCCCGGGCCTGGAGATAGTTCTGCTGGGCCAGTGTGGAAATCTGGTTGGCGATAAGGCAGAGCGCCTTGCACACATTCATGAACTGTTCACGCGGCATACTGGGCACCTCGGCCAGGGCCTCGGCATACAGCGCTTCATCGACATCTATCTCTCGGGCATAGTCACGCAGGGTTTCGATGTCGTCGTCCTCGATGCGGACCTGCCCAACAACCCAGTTGGCCACATGCCGTTCCCCCACATAGATGCTCGTCCCGCCGTCCCACAGGCCGCTGCTCAGACAGGGACGCATGAGCGGAGTGAGCGGATTGTCGGACCCGAACGAGGCGTCGGAACGAATGCAGTTGGCCAACCCCTTGGGCGACCGCCGGACCACGTCTCTGCACAATCGACAGAACCCGCTGGGCCGCGTGATGGGACGCCCTTTCACATCCGTGATGATCGAGGCCACATTGGTGGCCGCGGCAAAGGCGTCCTGAATGGACTGCAAGGCGTCGACATTGAAGACATCCTTGAAATCCAATGCGTTGTCGTCGTTCTTGTACAGCTCTGGCCAATGGGTATCGGAAAGGGAACAGGTGTGACGCACGCACAGCTTGTTGTTCGATTCAAGCTCGCGCACCCGTTCGCGCAGCGCCTCCACTTCCCGTTGCAGGACTGGCTGATGTGATGGGTCTGTATCGGTGTTGTGCATCATCGCTCCAGTAATAGGTATTTGAACCCATTAATACAAATATCATTCCATCTGGATATTGTTTCTGCAAGAAAAAACAAACTCATTAATACCAAACAGTTAACAAATCATATTGCACGACGTATTCTCACTGGAAATCACCATGTCAACCCGGTTGACAACCAAAGTTGACATCTTCAACATATTGGTTTCATTGAATTTTCAAATTACGAACAATACCCGCTTCAATTCCACGTCAACCAAAGTTGCCACCGCACGCCCCGTGTAACGGCTCGATTGCCGACAAAATCTGGCAATCGCCCAAAATCACAGACTTTCATCTCTTTGGAACGCTCCTTGCGATTATGGGGAACGCACTCAGCGGGGCCGCTGACACGAAAGTCGTGCCAATGACCTGGGGGAGTAATTTTTTATGAGGAGAAAGTATGGATCCTTTTAGCCTGGACACACTCCTGATTTGCTTTGGCGGCGGCATTGTCGGCGCAGCAATGGGTGGTCTGTTTTCATTTGTCATCTGTGGACTCCTGGTACTCTCCGGGTGTCTGGTCGTCCTGATGGGCGGCTCTGAATTTCTGTTGATGCAGGTGGGCCTCGGTCCCATCTTCGGCCCGCATGTGGGCGGGTTTGCAGCCGGAGTGGCTGCCTCCACCTATGCAGCGGGAGTCCGCAAGAATCACCCGGGCGGCGCGGCCAAGGATATCCTGTCCGCCCTCATGAACACATCCTGGGACGTCCTGCTGGTGGGCGGTGTCTTTGCCCTGTTCGGCCATCTGCTGGTTCAGCTGTTTGCCATGATCCCGGTCATCAACCAGACCGACGTGCTGGCACTGAGCGTTGTCACCACCGCGATCATTGCCCGCGTCCTGTTCCTGCGGGAAATGCCCTGGGGCAATGCCGAGTCCATCAAAAAGAACGGCTTCCTTACCAACGACGCCTCTCTTGCCTGGATTCCCTGGGGACAATCCCTGCCCAAGATGGTCGTCTTCGGCCTCGGCGCCGGTCTGCTGTCCGCCTCCATGGCCGCTGCGGCCCACACCGCGATGGCCCCCCTGCTTGAAAAAGGCGTTGTCTCAGCCACAGGCGCTTTCGTGGTTCCCCTGATTCTTGGTTGGGGCATGGCCGCAGTCAGTCTCATTGCCCTGCAACTCGGCAATGACACCATTCAACAGGTCCCGGTCTGGCACGCACAGGCTATCCTGGCAGCCATGGCATATCTGCTCTTCGGCTCCATCGCGCTGGCCGCTGTCGTCGCAGTTGTGGCCACCCTGCTTCAGGATCTCATGGCCAAGATTTTCTGGTCCCACGGATCCAATCACATTGACCCTCCGGCCTGCACCATTGCCTTTGGCACCCTTGTCCTCAACTTCCTCAAATAGAGAAGAACACCATGCCCATCACTCTTAAAGACGCAAAACGCATGATTGAAGCCGCCAAGGTCAAAGCCGATGAACTCGGCGTCCCCATGGTCATCGCCGTGGTTGACGGCGGCGGTAACCTCATGGCTCAGGAGCGCCAGGATGACGCGCTCATCGTCAGCATCGAGCTGTCCCGCGACAAGGCGTATTCCGCTGTGGCCGTCAAGGCCGACACCGCGACCATCGGCGATCTCGCCCAGCCGGGAGCACCGCTCTTCGGTTTAGGGCGGGCAAACGGTGGCCGGATCATCACCTTTGGCGGCGGCCTGCCCATCGCCGAAGACGGCACGATCATCGGCGGCATCGGGGTCAGCGGCGGCAGCGTGGAAGAAGACGTCGCCTGCGCCACCGCAGGACTCAACGCCCTGTAATACAAGATCAACGATCAAACACAACAACCATTTCGGAGGAACTCATGACCAACAATCCCGTAATACTGCCCGGCCTACACGACGCCACCGAGCGTACCGAAAAGATTCTGGACCGTTTCGTGAACACCGCCCCCGGCATCTGCCCGGAACGCGCCGAATTGATCACTAAATCCTACAAAGAGACCGAGGCGCTGCCCATGGTCATTCGCCGTGCCAAGGCTCTGGAAAAGATCTTGAACGGCATGTCCATCTTCATCGCTGACGGCGAACTCGTTGTCGGCAACCAGGCCAGCAATCCCCGCAGCGCCCCCATCTTCCCGGAATTTTCCTGCCAGTGGGTGGAAGAAGAGCTGGACCGTCTGGAGCTGCGCACGGCCGACAAATTCATGATCACCGAAGACACCAAAGACAAACTGCGTTCGGCCTTCACCTACTGGGACGGCAAGACCACCAACGAATACGCCGCCGCGCTCATGCCTCCCGAGGCTCTGGAAGCACACAACGACGTCGTCTACACCGTGGGCAACTACTTCTATAATGGTGTCGGTCACATCTCCGTCGATTACGCCGAAGTCATCGGCAAGGGCCTGAACTCCGTCATCGCACGCGCCGAAGCAGAGCTGGCCAAGCTCGACTACGCAGATGCCACCCAATTGAAGAAACGCCACTTCCTGGACGCCACCATCATCGCCAACAAGGCTGTCATAGCCTTTGCCGCACGCTTTGCCGACAGGGCCGAATCCATGGCCGCCGACTGCACCGACGCACTGCGCAAGGACGAGCTGCTGGAGATCGCCCGTATCTGCCGCAAGGTTCCGGCCCAACCCGCCGAATCCTTCCATGAGGCAGTGCAGGCGTTCTGGTTCACCCATCTGGTCATCCAGCTTGAGTCCAACGGCCACTCCATCTCTCCCATGCGCTTCGACCAATACATGGCCCCCTATTACGAGATGAGCAAGGCAACCATGCTGCCCGAGAAATCTCAGGAACTGCTGGACCTGCTGTGGATCAAATTCGCCGAGCTGAACAAGGTCCGCGACGAGAACTCCACCATGGCCTTTGCCGGATACCCCATGTTCATGAACCTCATCGTGGGCGGCCAGAATCGCGACGGTTCCGATGCCACCAACGACCTCTCCTTCATGTGCCTGCAGGCAACCGCCAACACCAAACTCTACGCCCCGTCCCTGTCCATCCGCATCCACGACGGCACCCCTGATTCCCTGTACCGCAAGGCTGCCGAGATCAGCCGTCAGGGCATGGGCTACCCCGCTTACTACAACGACCGCGCCATCATCCCGGCCCTCGTTGACCGAGGCCTGACCACCGAAGACGCTCGCGACTACGGCATCATCGGCTGCGTCGAGCCTCAGGTGGGCGGCAAGACCGAAGGCTGGCACGACGCGGCCTTCTTCAACATGGGCAAAATCATCGAGCTGACCCTGAACAATGGTGTGGACACCCGCACCGGCAAACAGATCGGTCCCAGGTCCGGCGGCCTCGACACCTTCAAGAACTTCGATGAGATGCTCGCAGCCTACACCGAGCAGACCGCGCACTTCGTCAAGCTGATGGCCTCTGCCGACAACGCCGTGGACATGGCCCACGCCGAACGCTGCCCACTGCCGTTCCTGTCCTCGCTGGTCGATGACTGCATCGCCAAAGGCAAATCCGTGCAGGAAGGTGGCGCCCATTACAACTTTACCGGCCCTCAGGGCGTCGGTGTTGCCAACGCCGGAGACTCCCTGGCTGCGGTCAAGAAGCTCGTCTTTGATGACAAGGCGCTCACCATTGAGGAACTGAAGAACGCCCTCGCCACCGACTTCGAAGAGAATGAATCCCTGCGCCAGATGCTGATCAACCGCGCGCCCAAATACGGCAATGACGACGCCTTTGCCGATGACATCGCCCGTGAAGCCGCACTGATTTACTGCCGTGAAGTCAACAAGTACACCAACCCGCGCGGCGGCAAGTTCCAGCCCGGCCTGTACCCGGCATCCGCCAACGTCCCCCTGGGGTCCATCGTGTCCGCCACACCTGACGGACGCAAGGCCTGGAGTCCCCTGGCTGACGGCGTGTCCCCCATCTCCGGTTTCGACGACAGCGGCCCCACCGCCGCAGTGAACTCGGTTGCCAAGCTGGACCACCATATCGCGTCCAACGGCACCCTGCTCAACCAGAAGTTCCACCCCACCGCCATTGCCGGCGATCAGGGACTGGAAAATCTCAAGTCCGTTACCGAGACCTACTTCAAGAACGGCGGCACCCATGTACAGTACAATGTCATCAGCCGCGAAACCCTTGAAGACGCGCAGAACAATCCTGACGAGTACAAAGGACTGGTAGTCCGCGTAGCCGGTTACAGCGCCTTCTTCACCGCGCTGGACAAGACCCTGCAGGACGACATCATCGCCCGTACAGAACAGACCTTCTAACACACATACCCTTGCCTAAACCCCATAATCAGCCGGAGGAGGGTCCCTTCTCCCTCCTCCGGCCAAGGTCATATAATGAATTGGAAACAGCGACAGCATTCATTCAATCTCTCTGACAGGGACCGCGACGAAACCGTCGGCCTTGTCTTCGACATACAACGGTTCGCCGTCCACGACGGTGGCGGCATCCGCACCCTGGTCTTTCTCAAGGGCTGCCCCCTGAGCTGCAAATGGTGCCAGAATCCGGAATCCATGAACCCGAAGCCGGAACTCATGCGCATCCCGCATTCCTGCATTGCGTGCGTGAAATGCATGGCCAACTGCCCGGAAAACGTCATCAAATTCGGTGATACAGGTGAGGTGGTTCTGGACAGGAACAACTGCACCATGTGCGGCGAATGCGTGAACATCTGCTACGCCGGTTCCATGACCATCGTCGGTCGGTATCTGACCGTGGACGAAGTGATGACCGAAGTGGACCGGGACCAGAAGTTCTATTCCGTTTCGGGTGGCGGCGTGACATTCTCCGGTGGAGAGCCGACCATGCAGGGCGAGTTCCTGCTGGAATGTCTGAAAGCGTCCAAGGAACGTGGGCTGCACACGGCCATCGAGACCTGTGGTCAGGCACCATGGAAGACCTATGAGTCGCTGCTGGATCATCTCGATCTCGTACTCTGCGATATCAAGCACATGGATTCCGACCGCCACAAAGAGCTGACCGGTCTCCCCAACGAAACCATTCTGAACAACATCTCCCGGTTGAGCCAGGCAGGCATCCCTCTCAAGGTGCGCCTGCCCCTGATTCCCGGCTCTAATGACGACGCGGCCAACCTTGAGGCAACCGCCCGGTTCGTGGCGACTCTGCCAACGGCCCACGGCTTGGACATCCTCCCCTACCACCGCCTTGGCGAGCCGAAATGGCACCAACTCGGCAAGGAGTACACCATGTCAGGAGTCTCCCCGCACGACCGTGAAGCAGTACTGGAGTGTGCCGAAATAGTGGAACAGTTTGTCGACCAGATTTCCATCGGCGGCTAGATAGAGGCAGACAGTAGACATCAACAAGATCTTGAAAACGAATCAAGACATCTGACATAAATGAAGAAACCGACCTGCTGATTTAATCAACAGGTCTGTTTCTTCATTGCGAAGCGCACTACATTCACCACAAGTCTCCATCTTCAAAAAACGATTGCAAAACCCCGCTTGCCATTTTTTTCAAATCATTATATCAATACATCCAGATATAGGAATTTGGCAAGAAACGGAAAGCGGTGAAAAACCGCTGCGGACGCGCCGCTGTAACCGGTGAAACCCGTTGATGACCACCGTAATCGGGAAGGGATTCAACACCATGGGGCCGGAAGCCAGAAGACGTCTTGCCAAAGAGCACACTGCCTCGCGACCATGGTGACAGTGCAGATAAATGGTATGCATACAGGGCCGTTACCCCGGCATATCGCTGCTTGTGCCTGCGTTGAGAGGAAAGCGCTCTTCGTCTTTCACCCATAACTATGGAGTAGACATGAACGCGCACGTATTGGGTTTTCCCAGAATGGGGGCCAACCGTGAATTGAAGTGGGCACTTGAACAGTTCTGGCGCGGTGAAATCACCGAGACAGAGCTCGTGACAACAGCCGCAGCCCTGAAGAAACAACAGTGGGAAATACAGGCCAAGGCAGGAATGGACCTGCTGCCGGTTGGCGATTTCTCACTCTACGATCACATTCTCGACACGCTTGTCATGCTTGGCGCAGTGCCTGATCGGTTTGAACGGACCGACGCCCAGGTGCCCCTGGAGACATACTTTCATCTGGCCCGAGGCGATGCCGAGAAAGGCATCCCGGCCATGGAGATGACCAAGTGGTTTGATTCCAATTACCACTTTATCGTCCCGGAACTGACCCCGGACACGCCTTTCAAAAAAAACACCTCCGCCCTGCTGGACGATGCGCTGGCAGTCAAAGCACTCGGTTATTCCCCCAAGCCAGTCATCGTCGGACCGGTCACCTTCCTCATGCTCGCCAAGGAATTCGGCGGATGCAACAGGTGGGACCATCTTGAGCGCATGACTGAAATCTATGGCGAAATCATCGCTGAAATCGCTCCGCACAGCGCCTGGATTCAGATCGACGAACCGATCTTGTGCACAGACCTGCCCGAAGAAGCGAAGCAGGCATTTCAGTACGCCTACCCCAAGCTCAAAGCCGCTGCCAACAGCGCGCGGTTGCTCCTGACCACGTACTTCGGCGATCTGGGCGACAACCTTGAACTTGCCACGTCCCTGCCGGTGGACGGTCTCCATGTAGACCTGGTGCGCGGACAGGCCCAGCTCAGTGAAGTCGTCGGTGCCCTGCCGTCAAACTTCACCCTGTCCCTCGGACTGGTGGACGGAAGGAATGTCTGGAAGACCGACCTGGCCGCGGCCTTCACGCAACTGAATATCACCCGCCAGCAGGTCAAGAGAAACCGGATCATGGTCGCCTCCAGTTGTTCACTCCTCCACGCTCCGGTGGACCTCGCTTCCGAAACGCAGCTCGCCCCCGAGTTGAAGCAGTGGATGGCCTTTGCCGTGCAGAAATGCGATGAAATCGCCGCCCTGAAACAGGCCGCCCTCACCGGAAAGGCGCCTGCACTGTTCCACGAAAATACTGACGCACTGCTCGCCCGAGCCACTCACGCCGATGTCGTGGACCAGACAACCCGAAGCAGAGTCAAAAGCATCACGCCGAAAATGTACGACCGGACTTCTCCGTTTGAAGAACGCGCCCGACAGCAGCGGAAACGGCTCAACCTGCCGCTTTTTCCCACCACGACCATCGGCTCGTTTCCTCAGACCGCAGAGATTCGGCAGGCCCGACTCCAGTTCAAGAAAGGCCAGATATCCGAAGCGGAATACATCGAAAAGATGCAGGGTCACATCGCCGACGTGGTTGATCGCCAGGAAGCGCTGGGGTTGGATGTCCTTGTCCATGGAGAACCCGAACGCAACGACATGGTCGAATACTTCGGCCAGCAGCTCAACGGCTTCTGCTTCACCTCGAACGGCTGGGTACAAAGCTACGGCAGCCGCTGCGTCAAGCCGCCCATTATTTATGGCGATGTCTCACGACCGGAAAAGATGACCGTGGACTGGGCGCTGTATGCCCAGAGCCTGACAGACAAACCCATGAAAGGCATGCTGACCGGACCGGTCACCATCCTGTGCTGGAGTTTTGTCCGCAACGATATCCCGCGAGACGCAGTCTGCCGTCAGATCGCCCTGGCCATCCGCGACGAGGTCGTTGATCTTGAAGAGGCCGGAATTTCCATCATTCAGATCGACGAGGCGGCGCTGCGTGAAGGCATGCCCATCCGCAAGGACCAGCAGGAGGCATACCTGCGCTGGGCCGTTGACTGCTTTCGCCTGACAGCGGGAGGCGTCAAGGATATCACGCAGATTCACTCCCATATGTGCTACAGCGAGTTCAACGTCATCATGCAGTCCATCGCCGAAATGGACGCGGACGTCATCAGCATCGAAGCGAGCCGCAGCGGCATGGAGCTGCTCGACGCCTTCAACACCTACCAATATCCTGCGGAGATAGGCCCGGGAGTCTATGACATCCACAGCCCAAGGGTGCCCGGCAAAGACGAGATTGTCTCGCTCCTGCACAAGGCGGTCAAGGTCATCCCGGCCCAGCGCCTCTGGGTCAATCCCGATTGCGGACTGAAGACCCGTGCCTGGCCCGAGACCATGGCCTCATTGGAGAATATGGTCCAAGCGGCGGCCACACTGCGCAAGGGACACGCATAACCACTCGACACGTTCAGAGTAAACCAAACGGGCGGGCAGCCTGGCTGCCTGCCCTGGCCACATGAGGATACACCATGAAAATCTCCGATCTCATCCCCCGCTCCGACCGCTTCCTGTCCCTTGAATTTTTCCCGCCCAAGGGGCAGGAGGGCTGGCCGCAATTTTTCGACCAGGTCAATCAGTTGGCCGGTCTCGACCCGTTGTTTGTTTCCATCACCTATGGTGCCGGAGGCAAACTTCAGGACAACACCCTTGAAATCGCTTCGGCGGTCAATGAACGCTTCGGACTCACGACCATGTCGCACCTGACCTGCGTGGGAGCCGAGAGAGACAGCATTGCCCGCTATCTCGATCATCTGCTGGATGCCGGGATCAACAACGTCCTTGCCTTGCGCGGCGACCTGCCCACCGATTATCCGGGAGACGCCTGGAAGGACTTTGCCTATGCCTCGGATCTGGTGGAGTTCGTCAGGGAGGGCTGGCCCGAAATCTGCGCAGGGACAGCGTGCTACCCTGACGCACACCCGGAGTCCGGCTCCATCGAGGACGACCTCAAGTGGACCTGTCACAAATTCGAAGCCGGTTCAGACTTTGCCATCACCCAGTTGTTCTTTGACGTCCGCCGATATCAGGACATCGTGACCCGCCTGCGCAACAGGGGTATCACCAAGCCCATCGTGCCGGGCGTTCTTCCGGTCCTCAGCCTGCAATCGCTCAACCGCATCCTCGCTCTTTGCGGGGCCAATATCCCACTGAAGCTCTACCTTGAGCTGCAAAAAGCCCATGAGCAAGGAGGCGACATGGCCGTAAGAGAAAAAGGGGTGGAGATCGCCCGACGGCAGATTCGGGAACTGCTTGCCATGGGCGCGCCGGGCATTCACCTCTATACGCTCAACAATGCCGACCTGTGCCTGGACATTCTCACCGATCTCCCGGAGTTGGACGGGTAGCCCATGCCAGCTCTGGGTATTGGAAGAATCTGATGCCTTTTTCAGACAACGTGCTTGCACTCTCGCCGTGCATAAGATAATCGAATTTGTATCACGATGTCCTTCAGGTGGCCGCAAGGCCATAACAGGGAATCCGGTGCAAATCCGGAGTGGTCCCGCCGCTGTAATCCTCTGCAACGGTCCGATCCATCAGCCACTGTCGCAAGGCGGGAAGGCGGAGCGGACGAGGAAAGCCAGAAGACCTACCTGAAGAGTTTCTGCCGAATGCGGTCCGCGGAGCCCGCACACGGACATGAACACGTTCACCATCCAATTGTTGTCAGCGAGCCTCAGGTTCTGCCTCTGGTTTTGCCTATGACAGCCGCGCAAGCAGCTTTCTCCCGACGCCGAACCGATGTCTGGAGATATCCGTATTCATCTGCCTGCACTACGAGATTCGATTATGCCTATTCAAATTCAAAAACGCGACGGATGCATTGAGACCTGGTCAACCAAGAGGATCGGCAACGCCATCTTCAAAGCCCTCAAGGGCAGCGGCATCAAAGACCCGCTCCTTGCCGACAGGCTGGCCGGAAAAGTGGAAAAAAAGCTCCTCGACATAGACGTTCCCGAACAGGAACAGGTACAGGACACCGTGCAGCAGGTGCTCATGGAAGCGCGTCTGTACAAGGTTGCCGAGCGATACATCATCTATCGTGAAAAACGACGTGAGCTGCGCTCCCAGAACGACGCGTTTCTGGATATCGCCGGTGTCACCGAAAGCTATCTGGACAACGTAGACTGGCGGGTCAACGAAAACTCGAACATGGTCCACTCCTTTCAGGGGTTGATTCTCCACATGGCCGGTTCTGTCCAGGCACGCTACATGCTGGAAAAGTACCCCGAAGAAGTGCGCATGGCCCACACCCACGGATATTTCCATATCCATGACCTTTCATTCGGCCTGGCCGGATACTGCTCCGGCTGGAGCCTGCGCGACCTGCTTCTGGAAGGGTTCAACCTGCGCGACCGCTGCTCGTCCACTCCGGCCAAGCACTTTGATGCGGCCTGCGGTCAGATCGTCAATTTCCTCGGCACCCTGCAAAATGAGTGGGCCGGGGCACAGGCGTTCAACAACATCGACACCTACCTGGCTCCTTTCATCCGCAATGACGGGCTGGACTATGCCACCGTGAAGCAGCAGATCCAGAAGATGCTCCACAACCTGAACGCCACCTCCCGCTGGGGAGGCCAGAGCCCGTTCACCAACTTCACCTTCGACTTTGTCCCGCCGTCGCACATCGCGGACGAAGCCGTCATTCTCGGCGGCGAGTTGCAGGATTACACCTACGGCGATTTCGCTGAGGAAATGGCCATGATCAACCGGGCCTTCCTCGAAGTCATGCTTGAAGGCGACGCCAACGGACGCATTTTCTCCTTCCCCATCCCCACGTACAACGTGACAAAGGACTTCCCCTGGGATTCCAGGGAAGGCAAGATGCTCCTGCAGATGACCGCCAAATACGGCGCACCCTACTTCCAGAACTTCATCAACTCGGACCTCAACCCGGAAGATGTGCGTTCCATGTGCTGCCGTCTGCAGATGGACCTGCGGGAAATCCGCAAGAAGACCGGCGGCCTGTTCGGTGCGGGCGACCTGACCGGCTCCATCGGCGTGGTGACCCTGAACCTGCCCAAGCTGGCCTATCTGGCTCACAATGAAGACGACTTCATCGATCTGGTCTCCGAGTACGCACAGCTTGCCAGCGAATCCCTGGAATTCAAGCGCAAGGTCGTTGAGAAGAATCTGGAAGCGGGCATGTTCCCGTTCTCCCGCCGCTACCTCAAAAACGGTTTGAAAGGCCACTTTTCGACCATCGGCCTCATCGGTGGACACGAGGCATGCGTGAACCTGCTCGGCAAGGGCGTGGACTCGGCGTCCGGCTCCCGCCTCATGCAGCGTGTGCTCAATCACCTCCGCCGTCTGGTCGTCCGTTTTCAGGAAGAGACCGGCAACCTGTACAACCTTGAGGCCACTCCGGGCGAAGGCACCTGCTACCGTCTGGCAAAGATCGACAAGGAGCTTTATTCGGATATCTACACGTCCGGCGACGAGACCCCGTATTACACCAATTCCACCCTGCTGCCCGTGGGCGCAAGCTCAGATGTCTTCTTTGCCCTTGAGCATCAGGACAAACTGCAGACCCTCTATAACGGCGGCACGGTCTTCCATACGTTCCTGGGCGAAGCGGCCCCGAATGAAGAGAGCGTGAAGAACTACCTGCTCAAGGCCATGAGCAAGACCAAGATACCCTATATCTCGGTCACTCCGACCTTCTCCATATGCGAGGATCACGGCTACCTGTACGGCGAGCACTTCGACTGCCCGACCTGCAACAAGGAAACCGAGGTCTACACCCGCGTGGTCGGGTACTACCGCCCCGTGGGCCGCTGGAACAAGGGCAAGCAGGAAGAATACAAGGATCGCATCGAATACACTGAGCAGACATTCTGCCAGACCGCCTAGTTCAGGAGCACTGACGCATGATCCTTGATGCCAACCAGATCGCTTCCATCAGGCAGCACAACGATGAAGAACTGCGCAGAGGCAGCCGTGCGACACACGGTTACCCCGCACAGACCGTGCAGAATCTGCTGCACACCATCGAGACCCTGAAAAAGGAAAAGCGGAAATGGAAGAAGCTGGCCCAGGCCAGAGGCAAGGCTCTTGATGACATCTGCGGAATCGCGACCGGAGCAAAGCATACCCACGGGGGATAAGCAGTCCCCACACTGACTTCCTCATAGGATACCAGCCCTGCACTGACGTACATCAGTGCAGGGCTTTTTTTTAGGCAAAATGAGCAGAACTCGATCATAAGCGCCTCCAGATATCCCGCAACTACACCAGTTTACGTATTCAATATTGATACCTATTTATTGACACGATTTTACAATGGGTGTTACCAAAAACAGTCTTTTATCAAATTCGTATTCAAAGGAGTCGGTATGCATTATGTTAAATCCTCCCCGAACAGTCGGCATATGAATCTCGTATTCATGATTCTGCTCGGACTTCTCATGCTTTGTCCATCCATCGCGATGGCCAAGGACACGTTGACTCTGGCCATCAAGGGCGAACCCGCCGAGGGCTATGACCCCACCCTGGGGTGGGGCCGATACGGCAGTCCTCTTTTTCAAAGCACTTTGCTCAAGCGTAATGAGAACATGAAAATAGTCACAGACCTGGCGACAAGCTATTCGCTGTCCAAGGATGGGCTGCTGTGGACTGTCACCATACGTGAGGACGCCAAATTTTCCGATGGAACGCCCCTGACCGCCAAAGATGTCGAGTACACCTTCAACACGGCAGCCCAGGCCGGGGGCAAGGTCGACCTCATGAGCCTGAACAAGGCCGAGGCAAAAGACGCGACCACCATCCTCTTCACCCTCAAGAAAACCGACTCCACTTTCGTCAACCGCTTCATCAGCCTGGGTATTGTCCCCAAGGCTTCCCATGGCCCGGGATACGCGCGCATGCCCATCGGATCCGGCCCCTACCGGATGGTCGAGTGGAACGAAGGGCAGCAGATGATCGCCGAAGCCAACCCCTATTACTACGGCGACGCGCCCTATTTCAAACGGCTGGTATTCCTGTTCACGGACGAGGACACGTCCTTTGCCGCGGCCAAGGCCGGACAGGTTGATATCGTCGTCGTTCCGCAGGCTCTGGCTGTCCAAACCATCCCCGGCATGACGATGCACGCCGTGCACAGTGTGGACAACCGCGGCCTCATGTTCCCGACAGTACCCGCCACAGGCAAAACCACCGACAAAGGCGCTCCCATCGGCAACGACGTGACCGCCGACAAGGCGATCAGACAAGCCATCAACAAGGTTATCGACAGAAAGGCACTGGTCGCAGGCATATTGGAAGGATACGGAAGCCCGGCCTACAGCGTGTGCGACGGCCTGCCCTGGTTCAACCCTGCCAACACCTTTGCCGACAACGATGCCGACGCCGCCAGAAAGATTCTGGCCGACGCAGGCTGGAAGGACAGTGACGGTGACGGCATTGTCGAAAAGAACGGCCTGAAAGCCGAGTTCACCATCATCTACCCGGCAGAACGCAGCATCCGCCAGTACCTGGCTCTGGCCTCCGCTGACATGATCAAGAAGATCGGCATCAACGCCAAGGTTGAAGGCAAGCGCAGCTGGGATGAAATCAAACAGCTCATGCATTCCAACGTCATCGTCTTTGGCTGGGGCAGCCACGACCCCATCGAGATCTACCATCTCTACAGCAGCCACCATGCCGGTGACGGGTACAACAACCCCGGCTTATACACCAATCCCAAGGTGGACGAATACCTCGACAAGGCCCTGGCCGCCCCCAACTACGAGGCCTCTCTTGAATACTGGATGAAATCACAGTGGGATGGCGAAACAGGGACCAGCGCTCTCGGCGATGCGCCCTGGGCGTGGCTGGTCAACCTCGATCACACCTACTTCATAAGCGACCATCTCAATGTGGGCACGTCCCAGGTTGAGCCCCATGGACACGGCTGGCCCATCACGGCCAACATCGAGAAGTGGACCTGGATCGACTAACCTTCGCATGTAACGGCGGCGTGGCTCCGGTCACGCCGCCCTTCAGGATTACTTCATGAACACGACAACATCTTTCTGGCTCAGAAAAGCAGGCAAACTGGTCCTGATTCTGACTATGGTATCCGTCCTTGCCTTCACCCTTGTCTCGCTCTCGCCCATTGACCCTGTCACGGCGTATATCGGCATGGACAGGATGCAGATAAGCACGGAACAGGAACAGAAAATCATCGAGCGGTGGGGGCTGGACAAACCGGCCCCGGAACGCTTCATCAAATGGGCGAAGCACGCCCTTTCAGGCGATCTGGGCCAATCCATGATCTTTAACGAGCCTGTCACCAAGGTCATAGGCAAACGCTTCACCACGTCACTGTGGCTCATGGCGTCCGCATGGACCATCTCAGGCATACTCGGCTTTATTTTCGGCGTGCTGGCGGGCACGAACCGCAACTCACTCCTTGACAGGAGCATCCGGTTCTACGCCTACACATTGGCCTCGACGCCCTCTTTCTGGCTTGGACTGGTGCTTCTCTCGATCTTCTCCGTGACGCTGGGCATCACCCCCATCTGCGGGGCCACGCCCACCGGCATTTCCCCGGCAGACGCCACCCTCTGGCAAAAACTGCATCACCTGATTCTCCCGGCCGCCACCCTTTCGGTCATCGGCGTGGCACAGATAGCCCTGCATACCCGCGAAAAAATGATCGACGCCATGAACAGCGATTACGCGCTCTTTGCCTTTGCCCAGGGCGAAACCCGCAGAGGCGTGGCCTGGCGGCATGCCCTGCGCAATGTGGCCCTGCCTGCCGTCACCCTGCAATTTGCCTCCCTTGGCGAGCTGTTCGGCGGTTCCGTACTGGCGGAGCAGGTCTTCTCCTATCCCGGACTGGGCAAGGCCACGGTTGAAGCCGGAATTCGCGGGGATGTCCCCCTCCTCCTCGGCATCGCCATCTTCAGCGCCCTGTTCGTCTTTTGCGGCAACCTCATCGCGGATGTCCTGTATGGCGTGTTTGACCCCAGAATCCGTATCGGTTCGGAGGAAGCCCGATGAACAGTCACGACACGACTCTTTCCATGAATATGCCCCTGTTTCTCGGCAGGCTGCGTCTCTGGGATGGACGGGGGCGGGCACTCTGGGCCCTCGGCTTCTGCACCGCCTATTTCACGGCACTGATTTTCGCCGCGCTCTGGATGGATGACTCCGGCCTTGGCACCGACTTCCTGCACCGCAAGCTGGCGCCATGTCTGGAGTACCCCTTCGGGACAGACTGGCTGGGCCGCGACATGCTGGTGCGGACCATAAAGGGGTTGTGCAGAAGCCTCTCCATCGGTCTGCTCGCGGCAACCATCAGCTCCATCATTTCCGTGTCCCTCGGTATCGCGGCAGCCACACTGGGGCCCAAAACCGATGCCGTGGTCTCGACCTTTGTCGATCTGATCATGGGCACGCCGCATCTGGTCCTGCTCATCCTTGTCTCATTCGCCTGCGGCGGAGGCGCGACCGGCGTTATCATCGCGGTGGCCGTATCCCATTGGCCCCGCCTCGCCCGCATCATCCGCGCCGAAGTCCTGCAACTGAGAAGCGCGGAATTCATTCATGTCTCCCGCAAAATGGGGTGTTCCGCATGGTGGATCGCCAGAAAACACATGCTCCCGCACATCATGCCCCAGTTCATCATCGGGCTGATCCTGCTCTTTCCCCACGCCATCCTCCATGCCGCCGGGCTAACCTTCCTCGGCTTCGGACTCTCGCCGCATAATCCGTCCATCGGCATCCTGCTGGCAGAATCCATGCGTCACCTGTCCACGGGCTACTGGTGGCTGGCCATTCTCCCCGGCCTGTCCCTTGTCGTCACGGTGAAACTGTTCGACATCCTCGGCAACAACCTGCGCATTATTACCGACCCTAGAACCAGTCAGGAGTAACCCATGCTGACCGTCAACAACCTGTCCATAGAGTTCAACCGGTATGCCAAGGGATGGCAGAAGAAAACGGTCCACCCGGTCCGCGACCTGTCCCTGAACATCCCCGGCGGCAGCATCGTCGCCGTTGTCGGCTCCAGCGGTTCCGGCAAGAGCCTCCTGGCACACGCCATCCTCGGGCTGCTCCCGCACAATGCGAAAGCAACCGGTGACATCCTGTTCAAGGACACACAGCTTGATCCCCGGCGCATCCGTCAACTGCGGGGCCGTGAGATAGCCCTCATCCCGCAATCAGTGACCTCGCTCAACCCGCTGGCCCGGGTCGGTAATCAGGTGTTCCGTGCAGCCAGATTAAGCGGGAAATGCTGCACCACCGCCGCCCGCAGCACGGACTCGGCCTTTTCCCGGTACAAACTCCACGACACCGTCAAATCGTTCTTCCCCTTTCAGGTCTCCGGGGGCATGGCCCGGCGGGTGCTGACCGCCACGGCCACAGCCGGTGACGCCAGCCTGTTCATCGCCGATGAACCCACGTCCGGGCTTGACCCGCTGGTGGCAAAGAAATCCCTGGCCCATCTCAGGGAGCTGGCGGACGCCGGGAAGTCCGTCATGCTCATCACCCATGACCTCGATGCCGCGGTGGACATCGCGGACTACGTGGCCGTCATCTATGCTGGCACCACGGTCGAATTCGCTCCGGCTGCCAGCTTCAGGGAAGGCTCCGGCCCAATGCACCCGTATTCCCAGGCATTGTGGAATGCGCTCCCGCAGCAGTCATTCAGCTTCCTGAAAGGGAATCAGCCCAAGGACGATGAACCCATTGAGGGATGCGTTTTCCATTCCCGCTGTCCGCTCGGAGATGCAACCTGCCGGGCCTCGAAACAGCCACTCAGGACCATCAACGCCAACCAGGTGAGGTGCTGCCATGCTTAAGGCAGAGAATGTTTCCTTTGGATATGACAACGGACCGCTGATACTGGACGGTATCAACTTCACCATCAATCCGGGAGAGGTGGTCGGCCTGCCCGGCCCGAGCGGTCAGGGCAAATCCACGCTGGCAAAACTGCTCGCCGGATACCTGTACCCGCAAAATGGAAAGGTGACCTATAACCATCGCGCCCTGCCTACCAATGTATTCAACCCGGTGCAGCTCCTGTTTCAGCACCCGGAGCTGGCCATCAACCCCCGATGGAAACTGCGGCAGGTCATTGCCGAAGGACACACGCCGGACGCGGACACACTGGACACGCTCAACATCGACCAGCGCTGGCTCTCCAGATATCCCCACGAACTCTCCGGCGGGGAATTGCAGCGGCTCGCCCTTGCCAGAGCCATGACGCCCGACACCTGCTATCTCATCGCCGACGAAATGACCGCCATGCTCGATCCGAACACGCAGGCCCTGATATGGGATACCGTACTCGGCTGGGCGCGCAGCCGGAACGTGGGCATACTCGCCATAAGCCATGACCGGCACCTGCTGCACAGAATAGCAGACAGGATCGACACTCTGTTTGCGCCTGACACTGTTCCCGAAAACAGCAAGCAACCGATGCGGACAGCCGCATGACGGACCATCATCCCCATTTCATGAAACAGGGATGATGCCGGACTACGAGGTTTGATCCGGCGCAGCGTTACCCTGCGGGCCTGCCTGCACGAATGCGCCAGCCATTGGAATAAACGTTGAAGGAAGCCTCGCGCAGGCTCCCCACCAGGGTCAGGTTGTTCTCTTCGGCGTAGGTTACCCCGGAACTTGTCGCGGCGGAAAACCCGCACAGGATGGGAATATTCGCGGAGATCGCCTTGACCGTCAACTCCAGGGCCAGCCGGGAGGAGAGCATGGCGATGGCAACCCGATCCAGCGAGCTTTCCAGCAGCGCCCTGCCGATGGCCTTGTCAAACGCGTTATGCCGCCCGACATCCTCACCAAAGGCGAGCATCTCGCCGTCCAGTGAAAACAGGGCCGCGGCATGTGTGGAGCGCGTGTTCTTGTACAGGTTCTGTCTCCGCTCAAAGGTTTCCTTGAAGGCAAACAGCCGCTCCGCAGGCACGTGCACAGGTCTGGGGGAAGGGTATATTCGCCGGATGCCGCTCTGCGTCCGAAGTGTGACCTCTGCGCGGGCGGTAGTGTGATAACTGAAGGAACAATCGACCATATCCCCGCTTTCGCAGATCGCCGACCGCGTGAACAGATGCCCCACGATCAGGGACAGGTCGTCTCCCGGCGTTCGTGTCAGGATCGAAAACTCCCGACCGTTGACCCGAACCCGCAGATCGGATTCCACCGCGATCATGCCCTTTTTCAAGAAGAACGCCCCCTTGTCGTACCGCTGCACCGTTACTGGGCAGGCCAACTGAACCGCTCGGACAGCCTCAGGGGTATCCGGGACGTACGTCTTTGCGACCGGCTTGACGACCTGTAATCGGGAAGAAATCATAACACGACCTCAATGGGTTTACTCAAAGTTGTTCCACAGGGTTGAGACCATGGGCGTCAACTTCTTATCGTGCGCATGGATATCAAGATGAATGAGGCCGATCTGCACAGCATCCAGATGTGTCTGCGGATCACACTCCCTGAGATCGATATTCAGACAGTACTTGCCACACTTATGGCATGCCTCCACCCGTTCAGACCTGGTCTCCTCGTCGTAGAGTATTTCGCGCGTCTCACTGTCGTCATTTCCGCAGGCGGCACAGACGTTGCGCTTGAAACGCCAGTCATGCCCACACTGGGAGCAGTGAAGGAATTTCTTGCCGCCGCCACCCACCAGACTGTCAAGATCCGTGACCTCTTTGGGCGACAGCAGGGAGATGGTCGGAGAGGAACCGCACACGGGACAGTGTCCATGCTCCCAGGTAAGCGAGGAAAGGGGCTTGCCCAGGGTTTCGACTATAGCACTCAGAACGGGAACGGAAACAATCTCTGAAATATACAATAGCGTTGTCGGCAATACTGTATCTGGTCTTACGGAGGTGTTCTCAAAGTGCTTCCAGTCGCCTTCTATTCGAGCCTGGACAAGCCCCAAAACCGAATCCGGATTTTCGAAATGATCAAGCAGGCAATCCGAAACGTCAGTCTCCAGATCAAGTACTTCACTCAGTACCGGAAAAAGCGTCTTGGCCGATAGAATGAAATCCTCGACCCATGGAGAAAGATCACGCCCCACAAGAACGGGAGTCCCGGCAGCGAATCGCGCCGATTCAATCTCGGGAACTCGCACGCCCTGCTTAAGCAACGCGTCACGCATCCGGGCGATGGAGAAAAAGACAGGCCCGAACCGCTTGGTGAGTTCACCATAAGCGGGGGTCCGGTTACAAATGGATTCAAGAGTCGCCTCAACCGCTTTGCGGACAGATGCTGTAGTCATTCAATACTCCAGGCCTTCTTGATCTGAGCCGTACTGCTCAACACCCGGCTGTAGTTACTTTTCAAACCGGATGTCAGAGCAGCGCTATTGGTCAATAAATGCATTAACAGACACGAGCGACGTTTCATTCATACTTTTCAAGATAAAAAGGCAGCAATTCCCGGCTCTTTGACAAGGCAAAGAGTTCCACCTCCTGATACCATTCATCATAGCTCTTCGCGATGCCGCTTCCAAAGGGAGTAAGGTGGTATCCGGCGCGCCGACATTTGGCTCTTTCGATGAGTTTTTTGCCCATCAGCTCTTCGGTGGTTTTAATCTTTCCCCACGCGCCCCGGTATGACATCCCAAGCGACTCGGCAGCCGCCTTCAGGGAGCCGCACCTCTCCACCTGCATCAGCAACTGCAACCGCCCCAGTCCAAAGAGCACACCTTCCTCGGTTTCGAACCAGAGATGCATCCGCATGATCGGTGACACCTGTTTTGTCGAAACACCATTTGCCTCACCGTTTTCCTTGTACATGGATTACCTCCCGAGGGGACATTTGGGGAACGTGCAGGAGGTACACTCCATACACATCCCGCCGTTCCCCATCTTTGCAAGATCGGAACGAGTGATGGGCAGATCCGCCAACAGCCTCGGCAACATGAGGTCAAGGCTGGTAATTTTATGGAACAATGCACACGCCGGAACTCCGAGGACCCGGGTGTTGTTGATGCGGCCAACCAGAGTCATGGCTCCGGGCAGCACAGGCATGCCGTGCAGGGCATCGGTCAACCCGGCTTTGATCAACCCATGACGCGTCACGTCGTCGGGATCAACCGAGAGTCCGGCCGTGGTGATGATCAGGTCGCATCCGAGCTTTTCCAGCATGCGAACAGCGGCGGCAATCCTTCCGGCATCATCAGGCCTGACGAGCGTTTCAGCGATGGTACTGCCGAAATGGGCGACCTTTGCTTCGATGACCTCGGCAAAGCGGTCTTCGATCAGTCCCTTGAACACCTCATTGCCCGTGATGAGCAGGCCGACCTTGGCCTTGCGCAACGGGGCCACAGTAAAGATCGGATTGTGCTCCAGGAGGGAAAGGGCGCGATCAAAGGTCGGCCTGTCGAGGAAAAGCGGGATGGCCCTGGTTGCGGCAACGCGCCTGTCCTTTCTGATCAGGCTGTAGCTGTGGCGGCAGGTCGCCATGACATTGGGTAGGGAGTTGAACGCTTCCAATACCGGCTCGTTGACCACGATGATGCCGCTCTCTTTGGAAATCATGTTCACACGGCCTTCACGCGGCGCTCCCTCGACAACAACCCCTGGGCCGCACATGGCCGAGGCAAAGGCCGCGGCAGCGTCATCCTCATGGATATATCCTTCAGGAGCGGGCTGGTCGACATAGACATTGAAGCGGCCCATCTGCTGGAGTCGGCAGACATCGCCTGCCGTGACCACATGCCCTCTGGAAAACTCGACCCCTTTTGACTTACCGGGAACAATGCGGGTCATGTCGTGGAGAATGGGCTTACCTACAGTCTCTGCAATCGGAGTGGACCGGATGGCAGTCTCGATGGGAACGGCGATCTCGGCCATCGCTCTATCCATATACGGCGAATCACCGCTGCACCCCCGACAGATTGAACCATGAAAGGCTGGATAGGCGTCACCGCAGATAGGACACAGCACGATGGTGCCCTTGCTCCGTTTACTGACCACTTCGGGTTTGACCATGACCGCTTTCACGGTGAGCATTTCCAGACCGTGGTCGCGAATCTCCTGGCGAAGGGCGGCGGAATCCTGCTCTTTTTTAGGCCTGGACTTCATCAGCCAGCACAGCGTGTGCGGATACGGCCCCAGCTTGGCAGGGTCGAGCCGAACCCTGACCCCTTCACCGGAAAATTTATCGAACAGGGAAACGGCATAGACGCCGGTATTCCTGACGCGCAGCCATCCGTTGCCAATGGTGCAGGGGGTCAACAGCTGAACGGCATCAGGCAGACACCAGCTGGTTTCACAGACCGCGTCATACAGCACGCCTTCGGGGATGTGTCGCTTCGCCTCTTCCACCATATAGCCACCAAGCAACAACCCCGGCGCAGGATAGTTGTGAAACCAGGTGGCCAAATCCACGAAACCGTCAAAGGAAAAAACGTCTTCTTGAGCGGGAGCAACCGAGGGACAATCGCGTGTCTGTAAATGCATAGTCAATCCACCAAATGTTATTATGTCTTTTTGGGCATAACAACCCCTAAGAAGAGACACCCGGTTACACAACACAATACAGACTTACTCAAGGTTTGACACCATGCGTTCTAAATACACATTCTTTTCAGTCTATTACAGCATTCACCGAGGCTACTATTTAACGTCATAAAGAGAGCGAAGAATTGCGAATCGCATAATTTCCAAACAATCCTGCGGAGATGGAATAAAAATACATATTTGTGTATTTTCCAGTGCCGAATCGTGGACAAGAGAACGCTTGTTTACCGGATGCGCACTTATTCATAGACATTCACCACAGCTACAAATAGAAGGCTTCAATAGTCGCGTATTCACCTCAGCTCATCGGAGAGACAGATGTCAGACTCGGCACACCGCGAAATGTGGGAAAAACTGGATATGGATCTGGAAGCGCACGATGCGCTTTTGGCTGTGCTGGGCACCTTTTATGGTGACATATATCTCTCGCAGGAGAACAGGCTCAAGGGGGCCGAGTATCTTGATTTCGTACTCTCCGAGGTCCACGGACTCCGTATCAAGGAGTTGGAGCAGGCCAAGGCGGAAGGGCGCAAGGTCATCGGCTCATTCTGTGTCTTCGTGCCCGAAGAAATAGCCCTGGCCGCCGATGCCGTGCATGTGGGACTGTGCGCCGGCGCCGAAGCCGGGACAGAACTGGCCGAACAGCTGGTCCCCCGCAACACCTGCGCGCTCATCAAATCCTTCATCGGTTTCAAGATGGCGAAGATCTGTCCTTTCACTGAATCCAGCGACATGATCGTGGGAGAGACCACCTGCGATGGCAAGAAAAAGGCGTATGAGGCATTCAACGAGATCGCGCCCACCTATGTGATGGAAGTGCCGCAGACCAAGACGGCCGCGGCCAAAGCGCTCTGGAAGACCGAAGTGCTCCGCTATCTGGCAGAAGTGGAACAGCTCACAGGCGTGACCATCACCCCCGAACGACTGAAGCGCGGCATACAGGTTGCCAATGACAAACGCCGGGCGCTTCAGCGCCTGACCGCCCTGCGTGCGGCTAACCCCGCGCCCATTTCAGGTCGGGATGCCCTGCTCGTCAACCAAATCAGTTTTTATGATGAGCCGATCCGGTTCACCACCAAGATCAACGAACTCTGCGACGAACTGGAAAGCCGCATTCAGGCGAAGGAAGGCGTGACCCCGGGCACGACACCCCGTCTGCTGCTGTCCGGCTGTCCCATGGCTGTGCCCAACTGGAAGCTGCCGTACATCGTCGAAGGCTCCGGCGCGGTCATCGTGGGCGAAGAGTCCTGCATCGGCACCCGCAACTCCCGGGATCTCGTGGATGAATCCGGCGACACCCTGGACGCCATGATCGACGCGCTCGTGGATCGCTACATGAAGATCGACTGTGCCTGCTTCACGCCGAACACCGAACGGCTGGACAATGTCACGTCCCTTGCCAAGGAGCTGAACGCAGACGGCGTCATCCACTACAGCCTGCTCTTCTGTCAGCCCTATGCCCACGAGACCCTCAAGGTGGACAAGGCGTTGCAGAGCGAAGGCATCCCCATGCTCTCCATCGAGACCGACTATTCCATGGAAGATGTCGAGCAGCTCAAAACACGAGTCGAAGCCTTTGTGGAGACCCTTGCGTGATCATAGGCCTTGATATCGGGTCCCGGTCCATCGAACTGGTCGGGATCGTTGACAGGGAAGTGGTGCACACCAAGCAGGTGCCCACCACTTTCGATCCATTATTTCAATGTTCAGAATTGTTGGATGGGTTGCGTCCCGCCTCCTTGGTCGGGACCGGTTATGGGCGCAACCTCATCCAGCAACTGGACCTCGGCTGTCCATGCTCCACCATCACGGAAATCAAGGCACACGCCTTTGGAGCGGCGCACCTGTTCCCGGAGGCCAGAACCGTGCTCGACATCGGTGGCCAGGACACCAAAGCCATCGCTCTCGCCAAGGGCAAGGTCATGAAATTCGAAATGAACGATCGCTGCGCCGCGGGCACAGGCAAGTTTCTGGAATACACGGCAAGCGTCTTTCAAATTCCCATCGAAGAATTCGGTCACTACGCCCTCAAAGGCGAAAACCCACCGGAAATCAGCTCCATCTGCACGGTCTTTGCGGAAACAGAAGCCACCTCCCTCATGGCCCGGGGAGAGAGACCGGAAAACATTGCACTGGGACTGCATAAAACCATCATCAAGCGGACCGTGAGCATGCTCAATCGGGTAGGCCTCACCTTCCCCCTCGTCTTCACCGGCGGCGTCGCCAACAATCCCTGTGTGCGCGAGCTGCTGGCATCCGCCCTCAAAATCACGAAGCCAACCGATCTGCTCATCCCCGCAACTCCCGACATGGCCGGCGCGCTGGGTGCCGCACTGATCGGCTGCGGCCAGCAGTAATCAAGACGCATTCTGCAATCGCCCCGCACCTCAGTTCATGATCGGCTGGCTGCCGCATGGCTTTGATACGCCCCTCACCCCACCCCGGTGAAGCACGACACAGTGCAGACTGTAACAAAATACTTTTTTTTTGCGCTCATTCAGGTATGCTCACTGGTACTAATCGCCGGTGCTCACAACGTGCAACAAGGACACTTTTGGGTAAACAACAGCCAGGATCGGCCTCTATTCCTGACACAAAAACACACATGGAGACATTCTTTCAGGATACGCATCATCAATGATTCGTCATGGAAGCAAAGCAAGCCGTACAATATGGATGTGCCTGTTTTGCAGGCCTGGCCCAATACGATTCATGTGTCTTGACCGCATTTTCAACTCGCAGGCGTCAGTACACCGGCCACAATGAATGAGATATGAAGCCTGCCATCAGAACCACAACAGTACTAACCTAATGAAGTGACAATACAATGCTCGGAAGAAAACGCCGCCTCCTCATACTTGCTTCGCTGATGGTCCTCCTGATGGGCGCGGTTTCAGCATTCAGTTCATATTTCCTGTACAAGACCGCACTCGGGGAACAGAGTAAACGGCTCCACGAAATGGTCGTCAGCCAGGCCGCCCTGATCACGGAGATGGGATGGCTGACCATCCAGTTGCAGATGGCGGGGGAAAACATGGGAAAGAATACCATCCTCAGCCATCTCAGTTTCGCCCACCGCCAGTTTCAGCGGGAAAGCAATTCAGGAGAGTTTACCGTAGCCAAACGGGTGGGCAACAATATCCAGTTCCTCATTGTCAATGGAGAGACTGTAACCAAAGGCTCTCCACTGGAGTTCATGGCCACTGACGCGGATTTGGCCCAGCCCATGAATCACGCGCTCAAGGGCGAGACCGGGACCATGATAGGCATAGATTACAAAGGGACAGAAGTCCTTGCGGCCTATTACCCTGTATATCTGCAATATGACCTTTTGGGGTTAGTGGCAAAAATTGATATCAGCGAAATCAGGACCCCGTTCATCCGGGCAAATATCATCATCTTTCTCCTCGGTCTTTTTCTTACAACAATATGTCTCACCATTTTCTTCAAAGTCAGTGAGCCCATCATTCAGGACATACGCACCAGTGAAAAGAAGTACCGAGACCTGGTCGAAGGGTCCAACACACTCATTCTCAGACTCAACAAAGAAGGCAACATAACCTTTGCCAACACCTATGCCCGATCACAACTTTCGACTGAAAACGACACACTTATCGGCATGAACTTCAAACACCTGACAGATGCCTCAACTGAATGCATGCTCCTCAAAGATATCTTAGCGTCTTTTAACTCTGACACTGCGCATTCTGAGATGGCGATAAACAAAACAAACGGAACCACGGGCTGGGTTTCATGGTCTTTCAAACCCATTACGGAAGAGGGTGAAATCACGGAGCTGCTCTGCCTGGGAAACGATGTTACCAGCACTCACCAGGCCAACGACGCAAGATGGGAAGTGGAAGAACGCTTCAGGGGAATAGCTTCAGCGTCTCCTGTCGGCATCATCATTACCGATGCTTCAGGCAGTTTGATTTATGCCAACGAGCGGATGCACAAGCTTACATGCACCCCGGTTTCCGGCTTGGCAGGCAATGGCTGGTTCAACAGGATCGACGCCAGAGATCGACACGACATCATGCAAAAATGGTTCTCCGCTTCCAGCAAGAATCGCAAGCGAAAAGAATTCAGAATCAACGCCAAAGACGATAAGCAGATCTGGGTATTGGGGCAAATTGTCGAACTCAAGAATACCGAAGATGATATTGTCGGCATGGTGCTGACCTTCACCGACATCACCGCGCTTAAGGATGCAGAGGAATCACGACAGAGATTGACAGCGGCCATAGAACAAGCCTCTGAAATAATTTTAATAACTGATCTTCAAACGCGTATAACCTACGTCAACCCTGCGTTCGAAACAATCACGGGATTCTCCAAGGAAGAAGCATTGGGGAAAACTCCCAGAATACTTCAAAGTGGCGAGCATACCAAGGAATTCTACAAGGACCTCTACAAGACAATTACTGCAGGCGAAGTCTGGCGAGGGCGTTTTATCAACACCCGAAAGGACGGCAAGCGGTATACCATAGAGTCCTCCATTGGCCCGGTCCGGGATGCCAACAAGAAGATCGTTGGCTACGTCAATGTCTCCCATGATATTTCAGAACAACTTATTGTTGAAGCGCAATTGCGCCAGTCACAAAAACTTGAATCCATCGGCGAACTCGCGGCGGGCATAGCCCATGAAATCAACACCCCGGCCCAATATGTCACTACCAACCTCCAGTTTCTGGAAGATTCCTTCAAATCATACTCCGAGATGATCGGACGGGGCAATGAAGTCATCCAGGAACTCAGGGAGATGGAAACGACTCCGGCGACACAGCATGTTCTGGAGCTGGCGGAGCGGGCCATTGATGAAAAGGAGCTCTCCTATCTTGATGAAGATATTCCCAATGCCCTGCAGGAGTCAGTGACAGGACTCCAGCGCATCTCTGCAATCGTCAAATCCGTCAAGCAGCTTGCGCATCCAGGCGAGGTGAACAAGAGCTATCACAACTTGAATACCATCGTTCGTGATGCGGCAACCGTGTCCACGAACGAGTGGAAATATGTGGCGGAAATCAACTTTGATCTGGACGAATCGCTCCCCCAGATCGAGTGCCTCAAGGGTGAGATCGGACAGGTTGTCCTCAACCTGATCGTCAACGGTTCCCACGCCATTCAAGCCACACAGGGTGAAGACAAGGCTCGCGGCACCATTACCCTCAAGACCTACCAGCTCGACAACTACGCCGTGCTGGAAGTTACCGACACCGGAATGGGTATCCCGACAAATATTCTCAACAAGGTGTTCGACCCCTTCTTCACCACCAAGGAAGTGGGCAAGGGGACCGGCCAGGGGCTGGCCATCACCTACAATGTCGTTGTCAATATGCATGACGGGCTTGTTGATGTTTCCACAACAGAAGGCGAGGGAACGACGTTCACTATCAAGCTACCTGTTGACGGAACGGCCTAGGTAACATCCTTAAATATCTGTTCTGTCTGCAACAATTCAATGCCGGCCTCCACGCTTTCCGCATTGAGACTGATTCCCTTTTGGGCTTCAAGATCCTCGATGGTCTTCTTGCGCCCAAGTGTTAACCGGTACGGCCTGTGCGTCATGATGGCGTCAATGACATCCGCCACGGCCAAAATCTGTGATTCTTCCAGAATGTCTTCCTTGCACAACCCATTGGGATACCCTGTACCATCAAGCCGTTCATGATGTTCAAGGATGATACGAGCTATAGGCCACCCGGTATCCATCAATTCAAATATTTCGGAGCCGACCAGTGAATGTGTCTTGATCAGGGCGAACTCAGCGTCATTTAATATTCCGGGCTTGTTCAGGATGCCGGACGGAATAGCGATCTTCCCGATATCATGGACCATGGCAGCCAGACGAAGTCCTTCTATCCTATCCGATGACAGCCCCACTTTTTCAGCGATCAGTGTGGCGATCTCCGCAGTCCGATCCATGTGCCCGGCTGTGTACGGGTCCCGAAATTCCACCAACCTGATGAATGCACGCAGGGTACTCTCCAGGCCATCCTTGAGCCGTTGAATAACGGCCAATTCATGAACCGATTGGACCATCTCGTATTGTTCCACGCCCGCTTTGAGCGCACTCATCAATGTGTCCTTGTCACACGGCTTGGTCAGAAAACGAAAGATATCTCCCCGATTCACGGCGCTTATGGCTACTTCCAGATCCGCATAGCCAGTCAGAACCATACGCACGGTCTCGGGAGCAATCTCCTTGATCTTTGCAAGCAACTCAACGCCGGACATGAAGGGCATCTTGAAATCCGAAACCACAACCGCGAACGGCTGATCGGATTCGACCATTTCCAAGGCACTCTTTCCGCCCAGAGCTGTATGGACATCGAAATGGTTCCGCAACACCCGTCTATGGCTATCAAGCAGATTCTTATCATCATCAACCAAAAGGACACGTGGCAATGAACCGCCTGACATTGTCATATTATGCTACCTCTGGCACCAACACTGTTATTGTATCGGGAATCCCCACATGCTTCATAAACATGTGAATCCGGTCGATCTTGTCCTTGTCCAACTCAACACTTTTGCGCAGTAACATGGCCCCCTGAAGGGAGACCACGTCTTCATGGAGCACCATTCCCGGAAACAGCTCCACAAGCGACACTGTTTTGATCTGGTAACGCGCTTCGACCCCGAGCATGCTTTCAAGATAATACATCAACTCGGGATCATACGGCTCGCTGTCACGCTCCATGCGCAAAAAGGCCTTTTGAGGGGTCTCCGCCTGCTGGAGAGCAAGATCATAATCCAATGCGATGCGCAGGATACGCCCTCCAAGGGGAATATCTTCACCCTTGATCGCGTTCCGAGGCGTACCCGACCCGTCGAATCCCTTGAGCTGATAGGAGATCATTTCACCGATCTGAGACAGCCGGGGCAACTTGGACAGTAGACTCTTGGCAATGACGGGATGCATTTCGATCATTTGCAGTTCTTCGCCAGACAAATCCTTTCCGCTCAACAGTTTGTCGAGCGTGCCCGGAGGAAGAATCAATGTCCCGAGCTGCGACAGCATGGTTGCAATATCATAACGCCACATATCCTTGACGCCCACTTTTTCGGCAAGATATTTGACATATCTCCGGGCACGGTTGATCCGCTCACCAGCCTTGGGATTGACCAGCGAAGTAATCTCGCTCAGCAACTCCACGCTGCCCTTGAGGGTCTGCTCAAGCAGTACCCTTTTGGCGGTGACCAACTCATACTGCTTGACGCCTTCATCGACGTTCTTCAGCAAGTTGTCCTTGTCGCACGGCTTGGTCAGAAACCGAAAAACATTGCCATCATTAACAGCACGCATCGCATTATCCAGATCTGCATGACCGGTGAGCATCAGTCGGGTCGTATCCGGAGATTTGCCTTTGAAGGCGTGAAGGAATTCGATGCCGTTCATCTTGGGCATCTTGTAGTCGGACACGACTGCCGCGTATGGTCTTCTGGGGTCAAGACCCGCAAGCGCCTTCGTGGGGTCAGTCTCGGTCTCAACATCGTACTTTTCTCGTAACTGACGCCTCAATGCCGACAATATATTCGGCTCATCGTCAACAAGAAGGATTCTAGCTTCCATAGCATGCTCCTACCACAGCATCGCAGCGATCAGTTCTTCACTCCTGTTGTCACATCCAGCCATACCGTCCCAATGCTCATCAAGATACTGCAACCATGTCGTCAGCCTTTCTTTCACAAGTTCCCGAGAGCCGATCTTCGGAGTAAACGATATACGATTATAGTTTTCGTTTAAAACAAAGGTCTGGTGATCAATGATATTCGCAACGTACAAATACATCGCAACGCTGTCATTCAGTTCAGTATATTCATTGTGATGACTGATTGCATGCACGACCGAATTTGAAATCCCCCACAACCCCAACAAATATGCTCCTGTCTCTGCATGCGTAGTCCCCAACACATCCATCTCAACGGCATAGAGAGGACCACCATTGGTCTGTACACGCTCGAATATCTCGGCATATTTGTCCGGAAATGAAAAGACAAGGATCAATTTACCAATGTCGTGCAACATGCCGGCAATCCTGCACTGGGAGGCCACATCTCTGGAAGCACCATCACATTCCGCCAGCATCTGCGCTATGTGGGACACACGAAAACTGTGCTCCCACAGCTTGGCCAGAGAAAAATCAGGAAATAATTTTTCATCATACAACATAAACAGATATGTTGAAATAACCAATGATTTCAAAGTATTCAAACCAAGCATCGTAATAGCTTTCTGCACCGAATCCACATGCGCAGTCAGTCCAAAATAGGGCGAATTGATCAACTTGAGTATTTTGGCAACCAGGCCGACATCCTTGCTGACAAATTCCGCAATGACCTCAATGGACGGCTCCGGCTTCCGCATCTCATCCTCAATATCCTTGAACACCTGCGGAATGACCGGCAATGCTTCTATTTCAGTGATAACATTGAGCAAATTCTGATCAACAAGAACATTCTTGGAAAGCAATGTCCCTTCGATCTTCTCAATCAGGAATGCGGACTCACAGGGTTTCGAGATATACTGGTGCACCGCCCGGATACTCCGAAGCACTTCGTTGATGTCAACCTGACCGGACAGGGCAATTCGTATGATGCCCGGAAACTCATCGCGAACCTTTGAAAGCAGCTCCGCACCATCCATGCCCGGCATGCGGATATCGGAAACCACCACATCGAAATGGGAACGACGCAATTGTTCCATTGCCAGCTCGCCAGAGCCAACAAAGGACATCTCCCATTCATCTCGCTTGCACCTCAGCATTCTCTTGAGCGCCGCAAGGACATTTGCCTCATCGTCAACAAACAGAATATGTGGATTATCACTCATGTACTCCCCCCCCTAAATCAGAAACGATCGAATAAAATATCCGCGCTCCCTATACATAAAAAAACATCATGTTTCGTCCGGCAGCGTATACAGCTCGCTGTGAAAGCAGACCGCTTATTCCCCTTATTCCAACCACTGCTCCCTGCATAACAACCGTGCAATTGCGCCCAACCAGGATCACACCTTGGAACACAATACATCCCTTACGGATATGAGAACACTATATTGCTTACAAACTACCACCAATATCCCGTAAAATACAACGCAATTAAAAATGTTATAAAACATACCCCGGAGTGTCCGTGCAACACGACTCTTGACCTTGTGCGTGTCGAATTGTATATACATTTAACACAAACACATATATCAATCGTAAAAAACATGAGCAAACCCAACTTATCCGCCCGTATTCGCGATCATATACTGACCCATATCCAGGATGGATCGTGGCCCTGTGATCACAAGATTCCTTCGGAGGCCAGAATCATGGAGCAGTTCTCGGCCAGCCGCATGACGGTCCACCGGGCCATCAAGGAACTGGCGACCGAAGGCCACATTTACCGCGAACAGGGCAGAGGCTCTTTTGTCGCCAAACAGATACCGCGCCAGGACCTGCTTGAGATTTCCGACATCGCGGAAGAGATCCAAGCCCGTGGCGGCACCTATTTCAGCGAGCTCCGGTATCTTGAACGCGAAGGCCCCACCCCGGTGACCACGCATGTCTTCGGACCGGAAACAGCGAACACCGTCGCCCGGTCCAAGGTTATCCATTTCGAGAACGGGTTGCCTCTGCAGCTGGAAGACAGATACGTCAATCTGGACATGGCTCCCGATTATCTCGAACTGAATTTCTCGGAGACATCGGCTCATCAGTATCTGATCAAGGTCGCCCCTCTCCAGAAAGCCGAGCACCAGTTGACGGCAGTGCTCCCCAACTCCGAACAACAGGAACAACTCCAGATTCAGGACAACGAACCCTGCCTGCTCCTCAAACGCAAAACATGGTCCGGCGACACGCTCGTCTCCTATGCCGAACTGCTCTATCCGGGCTCCCGGTACAGCTTTGGCGGCGTGTTTACCCCCGGCACGAAATAGATAAATCAACGAAAGAGGTATCCCATGTCAAAACGCATCGTTACCGCCCCCACAGGCACCGAAATTTCCGCCAAGAGCTGGCAGACCGAAGCCCCGCTCCGCATGATCATGAACAACCTTGACCCCATGGTTGCCGAACGCCCCGAAGACCTCATCATCTATGGTGGTATCGGTCGCGCCGCCCGCAACTGGGAGTGCTTCGACAAGATCATCGAGACCCTCAGGGAACTTGAGGAAGACGAGACCATGCTCGTTCAGTCCGGCAAACCCGTGGGCGTCTTTCGCACCCACAAGACAGCCCCGCGCGTGCTCATCGCCAACTCCAACCTCGTCCCGCATTGGGCGAACTGGGAACATTTCAACGAACTGGACCGCAAGGGACTGATGATGTTCGGCCAGATGACCGCCGGCTCCTGGATATACATCGGCAGCCAGGGCATCATTCAGGGCACCTATGAGACCTTTGTTTCCATGGGCAACAAGCACTACGACGGCGACTGGAAAGGCAAATGGATTCTGACCGCGGGCCTCGGCGGCATGGGCGGCGCACAGCCGCTGGCAGCCAAGTTCGCGGGCGCATCCATGATCGCCATCGAATGCCGTGAAGAGCGTATTCAGAAACGCCTCGACACCGGGTATGTGGATATGAAGGCCGACAGCCTGGAGCACGCCCTCGAGATCATGGACAAAGCCCGTGAGACCGGCGAAGCCGTCACAGTGGCCGTCCTCGGCAACGCCGCCGAAATCTATCCCCAGCTCGTGAAGGACGGTATCAAACCCGATGCGGTCACCGACCAGACGTCCGCCCACGACCCCCTCAACGGTTACCTGCCCGCCGGATGGACCGTGGAGGAATGGGAAGCCCGACAAAAGACCGATGAAGAAGGCGTCATGAAGGCCGCCCGCGAGTCCATGGTCCCGCACGTGCAGGCCATGCTCGATTTCCAGGCCATGGGCATCCCCACCGTGGACTACGGCAACAACATCCGTCAGGAAGCCTTCAATACAGGCCTGAAAAACGCCTTTGACTTCCCCGGATTCGTGCCAGCCTATGTGCGCGACCTCTTCTGCACGGGCAAGGGCCCCTTCCGCTGGGTCGCCCTGTCCGGCGATCCCGAAGACATTTACAAGACCGATGCCAAGGTCAAGGAGCTTATCCCTGACGATCCGCATCTGCACAACTGGATCGATATGGCCCAGAAGCACATCCATTTCCAGGGACTGCCGGCCCGTATCGCCTGGATCGGCCTCGGCGACCGCGACCGCCTCGGACTCGCTTTCAATGAAATGGTCCGCAACGGTGAACTCAAGGCGCCCGTGGTCATTGGCCGCGATCACCTCGATTCCGGCTCCGTGGCCAGCCCCAACCGCGAGACCGAATCCATGAAAGACGGCTCTGACGCCGTATCCGACTGGCCTCTGCTCAACTGTCTGCTCAACTGCGCTTCCGGCGCAACCTGGGTCTCCTTCCACCACGGCGGCGGCGTTGGCATGGGCTATGCCCAGCACGCCGGGCTGGTCATGCTGTGCGACGGCACGGAGGAAGCCGACGAAAAAATCAAGCGCGTCCTGTGGAACGATCCGGCCACAGGTGTCATGCGCCATGCAGACGCGGGCTACGAATCAGCCGTGGATTGTGCTAAAGAGAAAGGGCTGAACCTGCCCATGATCGATTAACAACGGGGTACTTATGACCGCTCTGTTCATCAAAGATCCTGCCCGGATCATCACGCCTCGATCCGGCCCACTCTCAGGGCCGGACGCCATGGGACTCTCCGTGACTTCGGGCATGTCCATTTACGTCAAAGACGGCGTCATCCAGGAAATCGCTCCTGCCCGTGACCTTGAAGCGCGCGCACAAACCGACGCTGCCGTCATCGTGGATGCACTGAACAGGGCGGTCGTTCCCGGATTCGTGGACGCCCACTCCCATCTCGTTTTCGGCGGCAACCGCGCCGATGAGTTCGCCATGCGCACCGCTGGCGCGACCTACGAAGAGATCGCGGCTCAAGGCGGAGGCATTGCCCGCACGGTCAAGGCCACACGGGAAGCGTCCAAGGACGAACTGAAGGCGCTGGCCAGAGAACGGCTTGATCGAGCCATGCGTCAGGGCACCACCACCATGGAAGTGAAGTCCGGCTATGGGCTCGATGCAGCCACGGAACTCAAGATGCTCCGCGTGGTGGCCGAGCTGAACGAAGAACACCCGGTGGATCTTATCCCCACCTTCCTCGGTGCGCACGCTGTTCCAAAGGGCGTGGACAAGGCCGCGTACATCGAAGACGTGAAGGCCATGCTCGCCGACGCAAGCACACTGGCCCGGTTCTGTGACGTCTTCTGTGAGCACGGTTACTTCACCCCTGCGGAATCCATGGACATAATGGAGCACGCCTCCACCCTCGGCATGCTCCCCCGGCTGCACGCCAACCAGTTCCATTCCATCGGCTGCATCGAGGCGGCCATAGAGCTTGGCGCCGTGTCCGTGGACCACCTCGAAGTGGTCACCGACAAAGAAATCGCCCTGCTGGCCGGTACCGACATCGGCTGCGTCATGTTGCCGGGTGTCTCACTTTTCCTTGATATTCCGTTTGCGCCCGGTCGTCGCGTCATCGACTCCGGCTGCCTGCCCGTGCTCGCCTCGGATTTCAATCCCGGCTCCAACATGTCCCTGTCCCTGCAACTGGTCATGTCACTGGCCTGCATGCGCATGGGACTGAGCGTGGACGAGGCCCTGACCTGCATCACGCGCAATGCCGCCCACACCCTGCGTCTGGACAAAGTGGGCTGCATCGCACCGGGCTGGCAGGCGGACCTGCTCCTGCTCGACAGCGACGACCACCGGGACGTGGCCTATTTTTATGGGGAAAACCACATCCACACCGTGATCAAGAAGGGGCAACTTGTATGATACATACCGACCTGCTTTCCCTGCTGACTCCACCGGAGATGCCCGGACCGTCACATGATGACAACGACATCCTGCTCCGGGACGTGGTGTCCACATCCCCGGACGACCTGAATGCCGCCACCCACGTCATCATCGGCTGCCCTCAGGATCAGGGCGTGGCCCGCAACCATGGACGACCCGGCGCAGCACAGGCTCCGGCCGCCATCCGGCAGATGTTCTACAAGCTCAAGCCCGCCACAACGGAAGGTAACACCATCGTGGACCTCGGCGACATGGACGTGAGCGGCGAGCTGGAAGCCATACACGATCGTCAGCAGGCAATGGTCACCGCCCTGCTTGCGGCAGGCAAGACCGTCATCAGCCTGGGCGGCGGCAATGATATTTCCCTGCCGGACGCCAGTGGAGTCCATGCAGTATATCCCGAGTACGCGGCCATCAACATGGACGCCCATCTCGACATGCGCATAAGCGACAGACGCCACTCCGGTACGCCCTATCGCAACCTCATCGACGCAGGCGCACTCCTCCCCGATCACCTGTACGAAGTGGGCATCCAGACCTGGGCTAACGCGCCCCATTATCTGGACGACGCCCGCGCCATGGGCGTCAACATACACCCCCTGACGGCCATCCACGCACAAAGGGGCACACCGTTTTTCACCGATCTTTTCACGCGACTCGGCACCGCGCCCCTGTTCGCCGGGCTGGACATGGACAGTGTCCGCGCATCCGATGCCCCCGGTGTCAGCGCATCCTGCCCGGTAGGATTCAGCGCCCGCGACATCCTCGAATTCGCCGATCGCTGCCGCACTCAGGGCAACACAGCGGTTTTTGAGATCACCGAGGTCAACCCGAACTTTGACATCGACGGCCGCACGGCGCGTCTCGCAGCCCTGGCTGTGTACGCATTCATTTACGGCAACCAATAGGATATCCCATGAACGTCATCATAGATCACACACAGCACCTGACTCTGGAGCAGATCATGGCCGTGGGCCATGGCGAAGCGACCGTCCGTATGGCACCGGCCACCCGCGCCATGCTCACCGAGCGGCGGGCGCAGATCGAAACAAGCATCACGGAACAGGAATTCCCGGCCTATGGATTCAACCGCGGGTTCGGGCATAACGTGGACCTGTCGGTCAAGGCGGAACATCTTTCCGAGCTTCAGGAAAACCTGATCCTCTCCCACGCTGTCGGCGCTGGCGAACCCATGGATGCAACTGTGGTCCGCGTGACCATGCTGCTCCGCGCCAACTCCCTGGCGCGAGGATTCAGCGGCGTGCGGCCTGACCTGGCCGAATCCATTCTGGCCCTGCTCAACGCGGGCATCACGCCGCAGGTGCCGGAACTCGGCTCCGTGGGCGCGAGCGGCGACCTTGCCCCGCTATCCCATATTGCCATGGCCCTTATCGGCAAAGGCAAGGTGACCTACAAGGGCGCCGTCATGGACAGTGCCGAAGCCATGCAGGAAGCCGGCCTTGAGCCTCTCAAACTGCAAATGAAGGAAGGGCTGGCCCTGACCAACGGTGTCCAGTTCATGAACGCGATCGGCCTTGTGGCCTGCCACCAGCTCAAGGTGCTGCTGCAAAGCGCGGCCATCAACTCGGCCCTGACCGCGCAGGTCATGCTAGCACCGGACACCTACTACCGTTCCGACTTTCATGCCGTGCGCCCGCATCCCGGCGCGGTGCAGGTGGCGGACTGGATCTGGCAGCTCATGCAGGACTCCCCCATCCGCAACGCCCACCGCGACTTCAAGACCGACGGCCAGGTGCAGGACCCGTACAACGTGCGCTGCGCGGCGCAGGTACTCGGCGCGGCCCACGACCTCATCACGCAGGCCGAGAAAAGCCTGCTCATCGAAGCCAACTCCGCCACGGACAACCCCATCCTTCTGGCTGACGAAAACGATCAGTATATTGACGTGATCTCAGGCGGCCATTTTCACGGCATGCCGGTGGCTGTGCAGGTATACAGCCTGATGCAGGCGCTGGGCGTCATGGCCAGCCTGTCCCACCAGCGTTCGGTACGATTCGTCGATCCGAAACGGAACAAGGGGCTTGGGCGCGATCTCAAATGGCCGGATCTGACCGAAGATGAGAACTCCATGTCCAGCGGCATGATGATGCTCGAATACGCTTCGGCCTCGCTGCTCAACTCCATCTGGGGCGATGCCATGCCCAGCCACCTCTTCAACATCTCGACCAACTCGGGACAGGAAGACCATGTGAGCATGGGCACCGGCCTTGCCGTCCGTCTGCTGAAGACCATCCCCAAGGCCTCCCACATCATGGCCATTGAGCTGGCATACATCCTTCAAGCCATCGCCATCCGCAAACGACTCAAGACCATCCCCACGGAAACGGAAATCCCTGAGTGGGTCAACCAAGAACTCGGTGGTCTCAAAACCCGCATGAACGGACAGGGCAAAGGTGTGGTCTTCGACGCCTGTGTCATCCGCGAGCATCCATTGACGGACGCGGAAAAGACCTTCAGCCCGGCCTGCGAGACATTGTACCGGATCATAGGTGAAAAAGGATTGTTCCCCGTGGTCGAACGGGATCGCTATCTTGCGGAAGACGTGGCCGGACTGGCCACCTTCCTGGCCGGAGGCGGCATCATTGAAGCCATCAGAGAAAACCTTGAGCTGAAGTGGGAATAGCGCAGACCCTACGCCGGGACTGATCAGAGCTGTACGGTATTCAACACAACAGACAACGCCTTGAACCAGAACTCCACTTCATCGCCGGAGTGGAGATCAAGCTCGTTCGCGCTCTGCGCTGAAATGAGCGCACAAACATCGGTACCGTCAGGCAGCCGCCCCAGGATTTCTGAGAGCACCGGCGTTGCCGTGGCCCGCACGACAGTGGCTCTGAACCGGTTCCGCGCGCTGCCCAAGGGGGTATCCCCGCATTTCAGCACGTTCACCAACGGCGCCTTGACCGTGGCGATGACAGGGCTGCCCACCAGTATCTTCAGGTTGGTCAAACTGTCCGTGGTGATGACGGCGCTGATACGCCTGCCGAACCGGGTCTCCAGAACAACCTCTGCCATGACCGAATCGTTTTTCACGTCCACGACATGGCCCACAAAGGAATTTCGCGCACTGGTCTGCTTGCGCATGGTCTGGTGGGCGTTGCTCACTATGGAGAGGATATCTCCCTGTGAAAATTGCTGAAAGTTGGCGGTAAGATTAAGCGAAGATTGGCCGAGGATCTCTTTGACGACAGTGATGGGGATACCGCTGCGCAGCATCTCCACGGCCCGTGAATTGCGCAGGGATTTGGGGCGCACCAGATCTTTGGATAACCCGCATTCCTTGCCGCGCGCATAGCAGATGCGCCGAAAATAGCCCGGATCGACAGCAAACAGGCACCCGCGCAGACCACAGCCCACAGGACTTTCGAGAATAGATTGGATTTCGGCGCACACGCCTTCGGGCAGCGGGACTTCGCGTTCCCTCCCTTCTCGTCCGATGCGCACAGAAGAATGTTCCATATCAAAAGCAGTGATATCATCCAGGGACAAAATCTCCCCCAGTCGGGCACCGGTGTGCCGTAACAGCAAAAATATGAGCCACATGCGAGTTCTCGCACGAATGCTGTCCATCCGTTTGGCGGCGTCTTTCCATTGTACGAAGGACCTCTCGAACTCCTTTAACTGAACGGCTTCCAGATAACTCACATCTTCGGCTACGCTGAAGAATTCCCGAGGACATACTTTCCCGGTCGGTTTGGCGTTTTTCATAGGTCTGCTCTCTCGATTGTCACGAATTTTATCATTCGCGTGACAGGGTTGTACTATAACGGAACAAATCATAGGTGAATTAATCAAAGGACACAACCTTGGAATACAGGACTACCCTACGCATCTTTTACAACAAGAAAAAACGCAATAATGCAACGATGATTACAACTTTATTTTGAGGAACACGCCATGCATGCCATCAAAACTATTCTATTGTCCGCTCTGTTCATTATTATGATGACGACTGTTGCAGCAGCAGAAAATGCTGTTCTTGCATCCGGAGCAGGGTACAAGGAGATGGTCAATGAACTCAACGCGGCCTATACTAAAAAAAGTGGACAGAAACTGGACCTTATTTATGGGAATATGGCCCGCGTTACTACACAGGCAAAACAGAGCGGGCAGGTCGACATAGTACTGGGTGACCAGAAGTTCCTGACCAAAGCGCGGATGCCCATGGCCTCCACCGTCGACCTGGGACGAGGCCGGCTGGTCCTGGCCTTTGCCAAGTCCTCAAAATTTTCCAAGGTGAAAGACCTGGACAACCCGGCCGCCGGACGAATCGCGCTGCCCGACACCAACAAGGCCATCTATGGCAAGGCCGCTCGCGAATTCCTGCTCTCCAGCGGCAGACTGCCGGCCATCCAGGCCAGACTGGTGGAAGTCTCCACTGTTCCCCAGGTTTTTTCCTACCTGACCACCAACGAAGTCGACATGGGCTTCCTCAACCTCACGCATGCGCTCAAGGTGAAGAACAAACTGGGCGGTTTCGTCATCATAGACGAAGAAGGCTACTCGCCCATTACGATCATTGCATCCATGCTCAAGACAGCGACACACACTGATGAGGCCAAGGCATTCCTCGCTTTCCTCAATACGGAAGAAGCCCGGGCAATCATCAAGAAACACGGATTGTAGGGAGCATGGATTTTTTACAGATACTCACAGAGACACAGACCACTGCGCCGCTCTTGCTCACAGTGAAAGTACTCGCCGTTTCCGGAGCGCTGCATCTTGTATGCGGCGTCCTGCTCGGATATTATCTCACCTCGGGCAAAGGAACGGTACGCTCGGTTGTGGATTTTCTGGTGACCCTGCCGCTGGTCTTTCCCCCCATCGCTACCGGATTCATCCTGCTTATGGTATTGGGGCGGGCAGGCATTATCGGGCAGAACCTGCCCGTGGATATCGTGTTCAGCTTTACCGGTGTCGTGCTGGCGTCTTTCGTTTCCGGCCTCCCGCTCATGGTCAAGCCGGTGGAAGCCGCGCTGCGCGGTGATCTGAAACAGATGGCCGAAGTCTCACAGGTGCTCGGCAAAACCGACTGGCAGACTTTCTGGCTGGTCCTGCTGCCCAATGTGCGCCGCAACGTGGCGTCGGGCTGGTTTCTCGCCCTTGGCAGGTCGCTGGGTGAAGTCGGCATCACATTGATGATCGGCGGCAACATCATCGGCAAGACAAACACCCTGTCCCTGGAAATTTACAATGCCGTGTTCAGCGGAGAGTTTGAGCGGGCGCTTGTGCTCTCCTCCATAATCGGCATATTTTCACTGATCATTTTTATTGCATTAAAACGGCTGTCAGCCGTGTAGGAGAAAGCATGAAACCCACGTTGGAGAGAGTTCGTACCAAGGCGCTTGCGCTCTGGGAGAAAGAGAACATATTGAACGAAAGCATTACCGTGTCTGCGGGGCCGCTGTCCGTCAAGGAAGCCATCGGCACCCCGGAAGAAACCGACTTTCCCATTCAACAGGGCAAGGAAAAACTCATGGAAGCCACCTTTCGCAACGAACGGGGCCAGGCTTTTACCGATAATTACGGCAATTTTTCCGGCACCCTGCTCGAAGTGGCGTCGCTCCCTTTTGACAACAATTTCAATCGCGCCGTGTTTGTTTCGACCCTCAACGCCGTATCCCGCTCTCTGGGAAAGGCCGAAGGCACCATCCACTGCAAGGACGAAGGCCCCAAACAATGTGCCCAACACGTCTTTGACCATATCAAAGAGAAATACGGCACCTGCCGCATCACCATCATCGGCTTCCAGCCAGCCCTGGCCGAAGCCCTGAACCAGAAAACCGACATTCGACTCATTGATCTCGACCCGGACAATATCGGCCAGACCAAACGGGGCGTTCTGGTGGAAGGCGGCGACGCGACACAGGACGCCATTGAATGGTGCGATCTCCTGCTTGTCACCGGCACCACCCTGGCCAACAGCTCCATTGACCTGTTTCTCACGGACAAACCTGTACTTTTTTACGGCACAACCATTTCAGGAGCCGCCTCCCTCATGGGATGGGAACGGTTCTGTCCCCAAAGCAGCTGAGGCGCACAACTGACGGCTTGACTACATGCTCTCTTCATTCCTCCGACCCACAACAAATGGGCCGGGCAACTGAGACCTGTTCCCAGCTTGATTGAGGCATGTTATGGGCCGGCACACCTCCCTGTGCCGGCCCAAATTGCGTTCAAGGCCAGGCAATCAATCCCGCTTGTAACGCCAACCGTCTCAATCCTATGGAGAAAAGTTTCAGAATATTTAATGCTTTACATTCCTCGCCGATCAGTTCATAAAAGGAGAGCTCAGCGTGACTGGACGCACGACTACTTCTTTGCCCCCATTGGGCACCTTGCGTTTCGCAGAGGCCGATCAAGATTTACTCCACGTACCAGAGCCACCCAATACATACATCCGGTTACCCGGACACGACCGCTGTCGCGCGCCGTCGTCTTTATTTCCTTTCACACGAAGGTTGTTATGACTTTTACTTCTTTTTCCTTTGACCAGCGACTTGTCGCCGGCATCAAATTCTGTGGCTATACAACGCCAACCCCCATTCAGACCCAGGCCATACCGCTTGTCCTTGAAGGACATGACGTCATGGGTCTGGCCCAAACCGGCACCGGCAAGACCGCTGCCTTTGCCCTGCCCACCCTGCAACGCCTGCTGGACAAACGCATGCCTGCCAAGGGCGCACCCACCATTCTGGTGCTGGCTCCCACCCGCGAGCTGGCCCTGCAGATCCACGAAAGCTATGTCAATCTCGGCAAGCAGACCGGTGTCCGCAGCGCTGCCGTCATCGGCGGCGTGGGAATGAACCCCCAGATCAAGGCCTTTGGCTTTTCCCGCATTATCGTGGCCTGCCCCGGTCGTCTCGTCCGTCTCATGAAGATGGGCAAGGTTTCCCTGAACAACATCGACACCCTGGTTCTTGACGAAGCAGACCGCATGCTCGACATGGGCTTCATGCCCGACATCAAGCGCATCCTCGCCAAACTGCCTGCAAAACGGCAGAACCTGCTCTTTTCCGCGACCATGCCCGACGATATCCGCCACCTCGCCGAGGACATCCTCAACCGTCCCAAGACGGTCCAGGTCGCCAATACCGTAGCGGTCAAAGCTGTGGATCACGCGCAATACAAAGCCCCCGCGCATCTCAAGGTCTCCCTGCTCAGCAAAATTCTGGCCGAGACCAACCATGAGAGCGTGCTGATTTTCACCCGTACCAAGCACAAGGCCAAGAACCTGGCCCGCAAGCTCTGCAACGAAGGACGTCAATGCACATTCCTTCAGGGCAACATGAGTCAGGGACAGCGCCAGAGAGCGCTCGACGGATTCAAGTCCGGCCAGTTCGACATCATGGTGGCTACCGATATCGCTGCTCGCGGCATTGACTGCGACCGCATTTCCCATGTCATCAACTTTGACATGCCGGACACAGTGGAAACATACACCCACCGCGTCGGCCGTACAGGCCGGGCCGGACGTTCCGGCAGCGCACTCAGCCTCGTCACCCCGGATGAGCGTTCCCAGATCCGTTCCATCGAACGGATCATGAACATCACCATGGAGCAATGCTCCATTGAAGGCTTTGACCACAACGCTGCCAGCCCCAAGCCGGATCCGCGCAACACTCGGGCCAACAAGCCCAAAGGCCGCTTTTCCAATTCCCGGAAGCGGGGAGCGAGCCAGGGACGCAACACCAATCAGGGACGCTCCAACCGAGGACGCAGGGCCGCAGCCTAGCTGCCACCTCCGCACACCATCTACAAAGGCGAGTCCAAAAGGGCTCGCCTTTTTTTGCGCATACCACCAAGGCACTGATCACAGTAACGCCTACTCAATACACATTTAGTATACTGTAATTCAATTACTGTTCGGCTTGTAAAAACCAAAACACGCGAAACAGTGTTGTCTCCGCCTGTCGAGCGGGTGCAACACCGGTTGTGTTCGTTTTAAATCGGAAAAAGGGAGTTGGAGAATTGTTGTGGACTGATTGTCAGATTATTTCAGTCTACGCACCGAATTCCGTTCAACCAGGCTCGGTTCGATCTTGATCATCTTGCCCTTGGCCCGCTTGCTGACCAGGCGGTCGATGAGGGTATCCACGGCCATGGCTGCGATCTCTTCCTTGGGCTGATGGATGGTGGTCAACAACGGCGAGGTATATCCGGCGATGTATATATCGTCGTACCCGATGAGGGAAAGGTCCTGAGGTACATGCAACCCCAACTGCGCGGCCCGGCTGATGAGCCCAATGGCCATCATGTCGTTGCAGACGAACAAGGCGGTCGGCATTTCCGGGAGTGCATGGAGCTGATTGATGGCATTGACGCCGCCCTCGCACTCATAGTCCCCTTCGACAATCCACTCCTCGCGCACGGGCAGACCGGCTGCACGCATGGTCTCACGGAACCCGGCCAGCCGCTCCTCGGCAGACCGTCTTCCCCTGGGACCGGTCACGCACCCGATGGCCGTGTGCCCCATGTTGATGAGATACTCGGTGGCGAGACGCGAGCCGTGCGGCGAATTGTCATAGATACGGTCCACGGTGTCCGACTGAGGCCCCCAGTCAAAGACCACGATAGGCACGGACCGCTCGGCTTCCAGCAGCGTGATGATGTCGTTGTTGACCTCGCCGCACAGCAGCAGCATGCCATCCACGCGCTTTTCTTCCAGCGCGTCAAGGTTGGCTTCCATGCGCTGCACGTCACCTTCGGTATTGCAGAGAAAAAGGGTGTAGCCCCGCTTGTAGCACTGCCGCTCGACCCCGTGCACGACTTCGGCAAAAAACGGGTTGCGGCTCGCTGTGACCAGCATGCCCAGCGTCTTGGTCTGCTGGACTTTCAGGCTCCGGGCAATGGAGGACGGCCGGTAACTCAACTCGCGCACGGCGTTCTCCACCCGCTCGCAGGTTTCCTCGCGAACAAAACGGGTGCCGTTCAGAACATGCGACACGGTTGATGTCGACACGCCTGCGAGCTTTGCTACGTCCTTGATGGTGGCCATGGTTTCCTATGCGTTGTTCTTCATGAATACGGTCACTTCTTCCAGCCTCGGAATGGAAGGTTGCGCTCCCAGTCGGGTGACAGAAATGGCAGCCGCAGCGTGGGCAAAAAGGATGGCGTCATCCATGGACTTGCCCTGTTGCAGAGCGGTCACCAGCGCGCCGTTAAAGGTATCACCGGCCGCCGTGGTGTCCACGGCAGTGACCGAATACCCCTCCACCAGCCTGGCACCCTCGGAGGAGCTTACATAAGCCCCTTTCTCGCCAAGGGTTATTAAAACGACACCAACCCCTTTGTCATGCAAAATATCAGCGGCCTTCCGTGCGTCCGCTTCGGTCTCGACACCCACGCCGGTGAGCATCTCCGCCTCGGTCTCGTTGGGCGTGATCATGTCCAGCTCGGCCAGCAGGGAATCCGGGAGCGCACGGGCCGGAGCCGGATTCAGCACGACCCTGCCCCCTGCTTTTCTCACGGTACGCGCGGCCAGCTCAATGGTCTCAAACGGGCTTTCAAGCTGCATGAGCACGGTCTCGGCCTGCGTGAGCATGGTCATGTGAGGAGCCAGAACCTCCGGGGTCAACGCCGCGTTGGCCTCTGCGGAAATGGAGATGCTGTTCTCGCCACTGGCGGCAATCTGAATGAGGGCGATACCGGTGGGCAGTCCTTCAACAGCCATGACCGCCGAGGTCTCCATGCCGTCCTCGTTAAACCGCTCGATCATGCGATGCCCGAAATCATCGTCACCCACACAGGCGATGAAACCGATATCCGCACCGAGACGGGCCGCGGCAACGGCCTGATTGGCTCCCTTGCCACCGGGCAGGACCTGATACCCGTGCCCGATGACCGTCTCCCCGGGACGGGGAAACGTGTCCACCTGCAGGACATGGTCGGCATTGACGCTGCCGAGAACAATCAGTTTGCTTGCGGCCATGTGAAGGCTCCGAGGAAAGAGGTGAAAATGGTGCGCCGGACGTCCCGGCGCACCTAGAATACGGTATTACTTGACGACCATCAACGGGACAGGAATGTACGCTTCGACCTTCTCGCCCTTGAGGACCTTGTCTGCGGTCTGAACACCCAGAGAACCGATCAGCGCGGGCTGCTGAGCAATGGTACCAGCCATGTCGCCACGCTTGACCGCGGCAACACCGTCGTCCGTGCCATCGAAACCAACGACAACAACAGACTTGCCTGCGGCCTTGAGTGCGCGGATGGCGCCGAGGGCCATCTCGTCATTCTGTGCGAAAACACCCTGCACGTCGCCGTGGCTGGCAAGCATATTCTCCATGACATTCAGCCCCTTGGTACGATCAAAATCGGCAGGCTGGGAAGCCAGCACCTTGAACCCGTTGGCTTCGACAGCCTTGGCAAAGCCTGCGCCGCGATCGCGTGCGGCAGAAGTACCAGCCAACCCCTCAAGCTGAATGACCATGGCACCCTTGCCGAGCTTTTCTGCCATGTAATTACCGGCCATCTCACCACCGGCGACGTTGTCGGAAGCGATGTGGCTGGCGACCGTGCCGCGAGAAGCGCCGCGATCGAGGGTCAGGACCGGGATATCAGCCTTGTTGATCAGGCGGATGGCGTTGGAAACCGCATCGGAATCAGTGGGGTTGATGAGCACGGCCTTGACGCCGCGAACGATCAGGTCTTCCACGTTGGCCAGCTCCTTGGCCGGGTCGTTCTGGGAATCCAGAACAATGATCTCGTAGCCCATGTCACCGGCCTGTTTCACGGCACCGTCTTTCAGGGTGACGAAGAACGGGTTGTTCAGGGTGGAGACCACCAGTGCGATGGTATCCTTGGCCTGTGCAGACACGCCGAGCGCCATGGTCAGAACCAGGGCAATGGCAAGGGTCAAAAGTTTTTTCATCATACGCTCCTTATGGTGTTTTCTACTTGCTTTTCGTATCGACCAAGACCGCTAAAAGAATAACCAAAGCCTTGGCTATCATCTGATAATAGGAAGACACATCAAGCAAATTCAATGCGTTGTTGAGAAATCCGATAATAAGGGCACCCAACAGGGTTCCCATGATCGTGCCTTTACCGCCCATGAGGCTGGTGCCGCCAAGCACAACGGCGGCGATGGCATCCAGCTCATACCCATACCCGGCGGTTGGCTGGGCGGACGAAAGCCGGGACGTCACGATGAGGCCGGACAGCGCCGACAGGAATCCGGCAATGGCATAGACCGTGATCTTGATGGTATCCACGTTGATGCCGGAGAGTTTAGTGGCCGCTTCATTGCCGCCCAGGGCATAGATATACCGCCCGAGACGGGTATGATTGAGCAGATACCAGGCCCCGGCAAAGGTGACGGCCATGATCCAGATGGGAACCGGAATGCCGAACAGATACCCGGTGCCGATGTAGGAAAAGGCATCCGCCGTGTCCGTAAAGCCCGTGGATATAGGCCGACCGTCCGTGTACACAAGGGTCAGTCCGCGCACCAGGGTCATGGAGACCAGGGTGGCGATAAAGGCCTGGACCTTGCCTTTGGCAATGACCACGCCGCTGGCTGCTCCGAGCACAGCACCGGCACCAAGCGCCGCTCCCACAGCCAGCATCACCGGCATCTCAGCCGCGATCAGACTGGCACCGATGGCGCCGCACAGGGCCAGCACCGACCCCACCGACAGGTCAATGCCCGCCGTCAGAATAACCAGGGTCATGCCCACGGCCATGATCGCGTTGATGGCGGTCTGTCGCAGGATATTGAGGATATTGCCCGTGGTGAAGAAATTGGAATTCAGGAACGAAACAATGACGACCATCACCACCAGCGCGATAAGCGTCTTCTGCTGAATCAGCCTGTCCTTGATGGAGACCTGCTGCTCCTGCCCGTTTCCCTGCCTTTTTGCTGCGCTCATGCAGCCTCCTTCCGTGTCCTGCCTATGGCACAGGCCATGAGTATTTCCTGATCAGCTTCCTCGGCAGTGAATTCACCGCACAAACGCCCCTCGTGCATGACAATGATACGATCGCTCATGCCGAGAATTTCCGGCATCTCCGAAGAGACGAGGATGATGCTCATCCCTTTCTGCTTGAATGCGTTGATAAGCTGGTAGATTTCCTTTTTTGCTCCCACATCCACACCGCGGGTCGGCTCATCGAGAATGAGCACCTTGGGTTGATCCATGAGCCCCTTGACGATGGCGACCTTCTGCTGGTTGCCGCCGGACAGATTGCCCACGACCTGACGCCGTGACGGCGTCCGAATATTGAAGGCCTCAATGTAATGATCCGCGGCTTCCCGCTCCTTTGACTGGTCGATATGGCCCAGGACCGAGCAGAAACCCTCCAGGGCGGTCAGGGTCATGTTCTCCTTGACCGACAGGCCGAGAATAAGCCCGTCCGCCTTGCGATCTTCGCTGATATAGGCAATGCCCGCCTCAAGCGCATCCTGCGGAGAGGCGATACGCACCTCCTCGCCAAACATGGAGATTACGCCCCCTTCCACAGGGTATGCCCCGAATAACGCCTTCATCAGCTCGGTGCGTCCTGCCCCCATGAGCCCGGAAATGCCGAGAATCTCCCCTTCCCGAACGGCCAGAGAGATATCCTTGAGACACGGCCCGGACAGATGCTTCACCTCCAGGCTTGTCGGCCCCGGCTCCACATACACGCGGGGGAACTGCTCCTCCAGCCGACGCCCCACCATCATCTCGATGAGCTGATCTTCCGTGATGTCGGACACGTCGCTTTCACTGATATACTGACCGTCGCGCAAAACAGTGACGTCATCGCAGATTGCAAAAATTTCCTTGAGTCGGTGGGAGATATACACAATGCCGTGCCCGGTCTCGCGCAGCTCACGGATCACGGCAAACAACGCCTCGGTCTCGGTGTCTGTGAGGGTATCGGTGGGTTCGTCCATGATGATGACCCGGGATTCGAAGGAAATGGCCTTGGCTATTTCCACCATCTGCTGTTCGCCGATGCCCAGGTCGCCGAGTCGCGTGCGGGAGGATCGGGTCACGCCGAGTTTGGCAAGTAGCTCGTCCGCCATGCGGTACATCTCTTTCCAGAGAATCCGCCCCATGAAGCCGACGCGCTCGCGGCCAAGAAAGATATTCTCCGCAATGGAGAGTTCCGGCAGCAGGTTGAGTTCCTGATGGATGATGCTGATGCCCGCCTTCTGGGATTCCCGGGGGCCGTTGAACGCCTGCTCCCGCCCGAGATAACGCAACGTGCCGCCATCCATTTTGTAGATGCCGGTCAGCACTTTCATGAGGGTGGATTTGCCCGCGCCGTTCTCCCCCACCAATCCCATGACCTTTCCTGCGTTCACGCACAGGTTGACGCCATCCAGCGCCTTGACGCCCGGAAAACTCTTTTCGATATTCTCAAGTCTGAGCAGTTCGCTCATGATTCCCCCGACCTAAAAGACAACGCCTGATGTGAAGGTCACGTTGGCGTACGGGGTAAACTCCCCGGTTCGAACGATGGCAACGCTTTTGGCCGAGTTGACCTTGAACTCTTCATGCGGAACGAAAAACACGGGCATTTCCCTGCCACGCTCCACCCCCGTCTGTTTCAGAAAATCAGCCAGCTCCTGATAACAGCCCAGGCTTGCTTGCGGAAACTCCTTGGCCAGCTCCACACTCTCGATTTGCAGTTCGGAAACAATCGCCCGAACTGTATCCATAAAAGAAGGCACCCCTTCGGTCACGGCCAGATCGATACGCTGCACTCCGGGCGGTACCGGCAACCCGGCATCACAAACGGTCAGGCAGTCGAAATGCCCAAGCTTGGCGATGACATACGATATCTCGGAGTTAATGAGCTTCGCTTTCTTCATACCGTCCTCTAACTGATTTGAATGAATCAACATATGCTGAATTCACAGAGTCGTAACACAGATCGAAACGTTTGCGCAAACGTTTCGATGTTGCGGAGACCTCACATTCATGGGGCGCATTTTCTGGGATTACGACTGCAAGAAAAACAAAAAGGCCAGGTGAAAAACACCTGACCTCATTGCATATACCTGTATGGTTTCTTCGAAAGAATTGCCGTACACGGTTGGTGCCCTTTTCGGGCATTTGTGAATGGAGCCTACCAGCCTTTACTACGGAGAATGTCGTCGACCTTTTTGGCGGTCTCTTTCTCCACGATAACCATCTTCTTAGCCTGCGCCTTTTTGATTTTCTCAGTCAGCGAGTCGATATCTGCGGGCTTCTCCATGAAATCCATGGCCCCAAGCTTCATGGCCTTCACACCAGCTTCGAGGGTAGCCTTGCCAGTAAGCAGGATGACCTGCATCTCCGGGTGGCTCTCCTTGATAATCTTGAGCATGTCTATGCCGTTCATATCAGGCATCTGGAGATCCAGAACAATGGCATCATACTCTCCGCTGTCCAGAGCCGCCACGGCTTTCTGAGCATTCTCGGCGGTGACGACATCCATTCCACGAAGTTCCATTCTCTCGGAAAGGGCTTCAAGGAATTCCACTTCATCATCGATAAGCAGTACTTTTTCACTCATTTCGTTTCTCCTGAGGAGTGTATGAATGTAAGGTTTCAGGGCTGTGAAGCGCTGAGGCGCAGTTCACAGGTCCCGGCGCTTTCATTTAATTCCATATTGGCACAAATAGCCTGCGAGGGAAATGAAAGCATGGTTTCGAGTACGACCGGGGCATCCTTTCCGGGTACGGAAAGGGAGAACGATGCCCCGCCTTCCAATGGCTTGACACTCATGACCAGAGAATCGCCCGCTGTCAAGTTTTCGAGAGCAGCTGCAATGAAGGAGTGGAGCAACTGCATCAAATCAAAGGCATTGGCCCGCAGGGAGACAGGGGGACATTCTCCCATGGACAGGCTGACCTGTTTCATGTCGGCGAGACGGGTTGTCAGGGCCACGGTCAGTGAGAGCGTGTCCACGAGGTCAATTTCGCGAACATCCTCATCCGTGGAATGTGCAAAGGCATTCATATTCTTCACGATGCCGTCACCGCGTCGAATCTGGCCCTGAATGGAGTTGGCCGCCTTTTTCAACCGTTCCGGGTCGATAGGCATGCCACGCTCGGCCATGAGCGTAAAATCTTCGATCAATCCCGCCGCTTCGTTAATGACGGCAAAGACATTCTTGATCTCATGAGACACAGAGGCGCTGATGCGACCGAAAAATTGCAGCCCCTGGCGGGTGTCGGCTGGTGTCTGAGTCATTTTGTCTCCTCTGCCTAAGCAAGAGCTTCCTGTATTTTATCCATCAAACTCTCGATCTGCACGGGTTTGATCAGATAGTTGCATCCAGCGGCACAACCGGCCTTGAAATCGGATTCGGACCCATGGCCGGAAAGGAAGATGAACTTCATATCCGGATGCTCGGCAGCCAATGATTCCTGGAGTTCAAGACCACCCATTTTGGGCATTTTCATATCCAGAACCGCCACGGCATAGTCGGTTTCCGCAGCCATTTTCAGGGCTGTCTCACCGTTGTCGGTCCAGTCCGCATCCACGCTGCGGAACGAAAGACGTTCGGCCATTGCCGAGACCAGCTCAACTTCGTCATCAACTAATAAAATCTTCATATCATTAAGCCTTTTCCGGGGCCTTCAAGGGCATGGTTATGATAAATTCCGTTCCGACGCCGACCTCGCTCTCCACTGACATGGAGCCGCCCAGCTCCTGGACCAATCCATAGGTAATGGAGAGCCCCAGCCCGGTGCCGCCCGTTCTCTTCTTGGTGGAGAAGAAGGGGTCGAAAATACGTTTCTTGTCTTCCGCCGGGATGCCGCAGCCATCGTCCCGAACCGTGAACACCAGCGAGTCCTTATCAGAAGGCGTCGCGCTGATGGCGAGGTTGCCGCCATCGTTCATGGCCTGGAAGGCGTTGTTGACCAAATTCAAAAAAATCTGCTGCAACTTGCCGCGGTCGGATATGAACTCCGGCAGATTCTCTGGAATATCCATAGTGATTGAGATACTCCGATACTCCGCCTCTTTGCGCAGAAAATCAATAACTTCCTCTGCCAGCTCCTTGAACTTGATGGCATCCATATCAATATCTATGTGACGCGCGAAGCTGAGCAGACGTTTGGTAATTTTGCCACATCGCTGCACAGAGTCAATAATCGACTTGATATTATTCAACAGGCGCTCGTCATGAACGTACTCTTCCTTGAACTCGAAGAGGTCATTGATGAGACCGGCCTTCTCGTTGATGATGGCCAGCGGATTGTTGATTTCATGGGCCACGCCCGCTGCCAGTCGGCCAATGGAGGCCATGCGATTCGTGTGTTCCATACGGTGCAGCGCCTGTGCCCGGGTCTGGTCCGCAATATAGATCTTGTTGACCATGTAAGTGGCGACCCACACGATAACAAGCAGTATAATCGCGATGCTGACAGCCATGAGCCACATGAGTTCCATGCGAATGGTCTGCAGCAGGCTCATCAGCTCCCGGGTTTTCTTGACCACCATGACAATAAACGGCGTGCCGCGAATGTAGACATATCCAACGGTCAAGTCCGTGCCGTCCTTGTCCACGATCTGTTCGACACTGGTCTTCTCGGAATATCCCGGAACAGCCAGACTCACCTGGGTCAGCAATGACCCGTGCAGTCTTGACGGCGTTTGCAGAACACCTTCCCGGTCCACGATAAAGGCATCGCCCCCCTTGGGGAGATCCAAAGACCACAGAATGGAATTGAACTGTTCCGTGTCGAGCGTCGCTCTTAAAATAAAACTCTTGCCTGATTTTTCATCCACGATCTTGCGGGCAATAACCAGATGCGGTTCATCTCGGAATCCGAGAAAAACGCCACTGATGTAATCCCCCTGTCCCATTGTGTTTGAAAACCACTCCTGATCACGGTAATTGCGGCCGATCAGATCATACGGACCGATGTAGGCGATCTGCAGCCCCTGATCGTTGATAATGCCGATATCCACGAAACCGCCGAAGCTGCTCTTCAGGGAATCAAGCACCCGCCCGAGATTCTCGCAATCCCGCAGCGCTTCAAGCCCCTGGTGCATGGCCAGAAAATCGAGTGCCTGTTGGCGCTCCTGCAAGAAGAACGCTACCGTACGGCGGGTGTTGGAAGTGGTCCGGGCCGTGCGCAGTAGCGACTCGGATTCAAGCGAATTCCGGGTGACGTTATAATCGATAACAGCCATGACGCACAGGGGGACAAGGGCAACAACTGCCAGTACGGCAATGGCGATACGCCAAATGCGACGGTAGTTGAACAGCGACTTGCCTGGGCCGACATTGGAGCCGGTCTCCCAGAACTGTGGTCTGATCTTGTTGAATATCGACATAACGCCACCCGGTTATAGTTATCCTTTGCTCTGGACCTTTTCGTTGGCTGCCTTGAGCGTCTCGCTCAACACATCGATGTCCACGGGCTTGTGCAGATAGGCAAATGCGCCCAACTCCATGCAGATTTCACGATCCTTTTCAGACCCATGACCTGTCAGAATGATCACCTGGATATTGGGGTAGTCGTTTTTGACGCGGCGCAGCACCTCAATACCGTCGATGCCGGGCATCTTCAGGTCGAGGATCATGACTTCCGGCTCGTCTTCCTGCATCAGATTCAGCGCGGCTTCACCGTCGTAGACGACAGCAGAACCCATGTCGCGCATCATCAGACGCTCGGACAGGGTCTGGACGAACTCACGTTCATCATCGACCAGCAGCACCTTGGACGGGATATCGAAATCCGCCTTGCGATAGATGTCGGTCTGGTGGAAGCCCTTGCCCACATGCGTTTCAACCGACTCCACGCCATCGACCTTGCTCACGATTTCAGACAGCTCGCGTTCGAGCCGTTCCAACATCAGAACATGCTTGTTGATGGTCAGGGTCACGGCTGTACCCGAGGCGGAGACAAGGACGTTGTGGCCTTCACCGGCCAGCACGGTTCCGACCTTGGCAGCCAGCAGGAAGTCAGCGACCTGAGCCTGGGAGGCGTCCGTCACCTGAACAGCAGCGTTGGCCAGCTGTTCCACGATGAGGTCGGCGCTCTGCTCCACGCCGGAAGCGCCCACAGGCACCACGAGATCATAGAGCGAACCGGCCCAGGGATCATCGGTGTCCTTGAGGTTCTTGACCCACATGACGCGGTCTTCGTCATCCTTGTGAATGAGTTTCGCGGCGTGCTTCTCGGCATACCCTTCCGTGCGTTCGGCCACAGCCAGACGGTCTTTCATCTCGGAGATGAGACAAACCTTCAGGATGTGATCAATATTGACCGAAGGTAAATGAGCAACGAAACCGGAAAACAACAGCTTGTCCTGGTCAATGAGCTTGTGCGCCATGGCCAGACGGAGCCAGGCAATGGCCCGCTCCTTTTCATGACTGAATGCGTTGAATACGGAAGCCTTGGCCTGAAAGGCTCGGGCGATCTTGCCCTCGGACATGCCGGAGAGCTTTGCGGCGTCAGCCACGATCTCCTGATCGGTGATGAGCCGGTAATCGGTGGCGTCAAGGACGCGCTTGATCACGACTCCAGCTTCTGAGAAAAGGCCGTTGAATGCGGTAATTACAGACATATTTACTCCCTTTTCGTCCCGACTAGGTGAGACGGCAAACGGTTGTCAGCGGGCAGTTATCTTCCAGGCCATCCCTGTGTGCATTTTCGTGCGTGGCACAGATGGCGGATTCCATGGTCGGATAGACATGATCTTCACCGATCTTCTCCAACAGGTGGGTGCGTTCAAGCACGGCCATGACCGCCTCGTTAACACCGCACATGGAGATATCCAGGCCGGAAGCGCGAACTCGATCCACAATGAGGGAGAGCGCTTCCTCGCCCGATGCGTCGATGTCGTTTATGCCGTTGGCCACGATAATGATATGTCTGAGCTTGTCACTTGCTACCATACGATCAGTGATCTGGTCTTCCAGAAAACTGGCATTTGCAAAAAACAGCGGGCCATCGAAACGGACCAGCGCGATGTGCTGGCATTCACGAAGACCGTGTGCTGTGGCGTCACGCAGGGCTTTGTCCTCGGTGCGGGACAGGTTGGCGACCTTGGGACGCATGGACTTGTACAGGAATACTGCCAGGGAAAGCGCCACACCGACCATGATGCCCTTGTCCAGATGAGGGGCAAAAGCCAATGTGCAGACAAAGGAGAGAATGGAGATGGCGCCATCATACCACTGTGCTTTCCATGCGTGGATGAAACCTGAGGCGTTGATCAGCCCGATGACGGCCATCATGATGACTGCGGCCAGCACTGCCTGAGGCAGATGATAGAGCAGCGGCGTGAAGAACAGCAGGGCAATAACGACCATGAGCGAGGTAAAGACGCTGGACATACCGGAGACAGCCCCGGCCTGCAGGTTGACCGCCGATCGGGAGAATGAACCGGATGCGGGGTAGGACTTGCCACAGGCGCCGAGGATGTTGCCGAGGCCCTGACCGATAAGTTCCTGGTTGGGATCAAGACGTTGCCCGGTCTTGGCGGCCATGGCCTTGGCGATGGAAATGGCTTCCATGAAACCGAGCAGAGAAATGATGGCCGCAAAAGGCAACAGGTGCAGCATGACCTTCAGGTCCAGCTTCGGTGCGGAGATGGACGGGATACCGGAGGGCACCGTGCCAACAACTGCGCCGCCGCCCATCATCTTCAGCTTGGAGGTATCAAGCGTGTTGTTTCCCACCTTCACGCGCCAGACTCGACCATCGCCTTCCATACCGGCAGGTACTGCGCCCTGGACATAGAAGGCCATGTTTCCGCCCGCTTCTTCCACGCCTTCAAACAACGTGGAACGCAGCGCTTCACGGAGCGTGTGCGCCTCAAGTTTGAGTCGGGAAATCTGGACGTTGACCACATTGATGTCGTGCTCCATGTCGAGAACACGCACGGGGTCTTTGTCGGTTTTGGCTTTGTCCAACTGGCCGTTGAGCGCGGTACGCTCGGTTGACAGAGCTTCAATCCCCGAGATGGTGGAATTGAACTGTGTGATGGACTGCTGAATCGCAGTATCCTGAATGCTTGCCACGGAGACATTGGCATCATGATTGAAACCCAGGCCCCAGGACAGCGCCGTGGTCACGACAACCGCGACCAGCACGTTGGGAATCTTCGGATTCAACCGTTTAAGCACGATCATGATGGCAAAAGCGAGTACCCCCATGCCCAATGTTGGCCAGTGGGTATAGTGAAAAGCCCCTTCCACCACACGAATGATCGTTTCGTAATGATGCTCTGCCTTGTCCACATACACGCCAAACATCTTGGAGAGCTGGGAAGAGGCAATGATGATGGCCGCGGCATTGGTGAAGCCGTTAACCACCGGGTGCGACAGAAAGTTGACCACCAACCCGAGCTTGAGCACGCCGAGCAGGAGCTGGAACAGACCGACCATGAGCGCGAGCAGGATGGCGTAGGCGATGTACCCTTCACTTCCGGCCGTGGCTAGCGGTTCCAGCGATGCTGCCGTCATGAGTGAGACAACAGCCACCGGACCGGTAGCCAACTGACGGCTGGAGCCGAACAGCGCAGCGACGAGCGGTGGAAGAAAAGAAGCGTACAGACCGTAATATGCGGGCATACCGGCCAGTTGAGCATACGCCATGGATTGTGGAATGAGCACCAGGGCAACAGTCAGCCCTGCAATGGCATCCGCGCGAAACGCTGCCATGTTGTACCCTTTGAACCAGTCAATAAACGGGAAAATTTTAGTAAGCATTCAACCTCTTCCTCTATGAAGCCTGCAACATTCTACGACATGTTCGCATTAATTCGTTGAACAACGCACCCGCATCATACAAGTTGTAGTTTTTGAACCGAACCAGACCATCTACCATGGTAAAAAGAATGAGCGCGGATTTTCGGGAATGGATTTCCTGATTTATGGAACCGTCTTCCTGTCCTTTGGTGATAGCTTTCTCGAAGATATCGACCAAACAGTTGTAAATTGCCTCAAGGTTTTCCCTGAACTCCGGATTGGACTCGGAGAATTTGTAGAGAAAATGCCTGTGCAGCAAAAGGAACTTGTCTTCCATGAATCCAGCCAGATAAAGATAAAACGAGACGACCTCCTCTGCCATCTCGAAACCGGACTCGAACGGTCTGTTCTCAAAAAACTGTTCGAACTGGTTAACTATCTCGTCTCTGGTCTTCTCCAGGATAGCCAGCAGCAACCCTTCTTTGCTCTTGAAATGATAGAAGATGGTTCCCTCGGCAACCTCGGTCAGCTTTGCCAGTTCATGAACCGACGTATCTGCAAACCCCTGATGCGCAAACAGCACCGTGGCTACTTTGAGTATGGCTTCTTTCTTCTTCAAGTGGCGTATCCATCCTTATTCTCGAAAACCGAGTGCTCACTCAGTTTCTCTTCGCTTGTACTTGTTCTTTTCTTCACATGTCAAAGAAAACTCCCAAACTGAGTATACGCTCAGTTTTTATGAAGATCGACCTATAATCATTGATTAAACACACTCTCCCCATCATTGCTAAGTAAAAAATTTGGAAAAAAATGCTCTTTCAATTGTGAAATTTGGATTTTTTACAATCATCCCCTCCCTTGCAAAAACCACTTGCAGAGAGCGGGAAAACCCTGGATCCTACACCGGGACGCGGATTTTTATGCGGTCCCTATGCAAACCGGCGCACACGACAACAATAAACAGCCTGTGCCTCCGGCCTTGTCAAAAACCGAAAATGGAGAACCGAGATGCGGTACACCCGATTCAATACAATCGTCGGCGAGATAGCCTTAGTGGGTAACGAAGAAGGTCTGACCACCCTGCACATGAACACCGAACAGAGTAGCCGGACTGTTGAAATCAACAAGGACTGGGTGCAGGACGAGACTTTTTTTGCCGGGATAAAAGAACAGCTTTTGGCTTACTTCGATGGCCGACTGACTCGATTCGACGTCCTTCTCAATCCACAGGGGACCGCATTCCAGCAACAGGTCTGGGCTGCATTGCGCGCCATTCCCTTTGGTCAGGTTCGCAGCTACAAGGACATTGCCATCAGCATTGGCAACCCCAACGCCTGCCGGGCCGTCGGTATGGCCAACGCTAAAAACCCCATCCCGATCATCGTGCCCTGCCACCGTGTCATCGGCAGCAACGGCACACTCACCGGCTATGCCCTTGGCTTGGAAACCAAGAAAAAACTCCTCTCGATCGAAGGCATCAAGTGCTGAACTGAGCCAAAATAACGCGTCGGGCATCGAGCGCACTACGCGCCTGCCTCCGGCTCCAAAACAGTATGCAAAAAACCCACTTTCGATCTCTCGCTGCGCGCCAATACAAACATAACACACTAATTTTATTACCTTTATACAATTATTATTTTTTAATTTTATACAAAACGAACGTTTGACATAATCTATGTATAGCTGTAAGAATTCCCTTAAAGCATGGCAAAATCGCATGCCGCATTCAGGAGTATCGAGTATGTCACAGGTCAGTAAAAAAATTCAGGGCGAAGAAACCAGGGCCACGTTGCTGGAGACCGGTGCGCGGTTATTCGCCCAATACGGATACAGCGGCGTCAGCATGCGCACGCTGGCCACCGAGGCCGAGGTCAATCTCGCCACGGTGAGTTATCATTTCGGCGGCAAGGCCGGACTGTACGAAGCCATAATGCAAGAGATCATAGAGGTGCGGGATGAAATATTCCCGTCATACGAAGAGGTACAGGAAAGGCTGGACAAGGCAGGCTCCGATACGGCCAAAAAAGCGCTGGTTGTCAACTGGTTTGTCGGCCAGCTGGTGAACACGCTCCTGTCTGATATCAATTACCTCTGGCGGGCAGTCATTATTTCGCGGGAAATGGCGTACCCTTCCGAACTCTATCCCAAGCTGGAAAGAGAGTTCTTTGATCCAACCCTGAGCGCTTTGCGGATACTCGTTAAAACGGTCCTTCCGCCCGATACTCCAAAAGAAAATGTGCTTATCAGCTCTCACTGCATCATCGGCATCATCATCAAATTTCTCGAATGCCAATCCATCATAACCAAACGTCTTGGGTGGACTTCATACGCGGACCATCTGGAGACCATCACCCCCATCCTGCAAACACGCATCCGCGGCCTTCTCGGGCTGCATATGGAGATTGCATAATGCATAAATTCACCGTTCTCGCCATTGTGCTTTCCCTGTTCATCATACAGGGCTGCAACAAGAAACCGGCCGAAGTGAAAGCCCCGATTCGCCCGGTCAAGACCATGACCGTCAGCGCATTCAACCAGGGCAAGCAGTGGACTTTCGCAGGCGTCGCCGAAGACGCCCTTGAGACGGACCTTTCCTTTCGGGTGGGGGGCAAGATCATAGCCTTCCCCGGTGATCAGATAGGCCGTCGATTCAGCAAGAACGCAATCATAGCCCGGCTTGATCCCGCTGATTATGAACTGGAAGTACGGCAGGCCAACGCCAACCTGGAACAGATCCGCGCCAACTACGTCCGCGCAAAAGCCGACATGAAACGCAACACCGAGCTGTTTGTGCGCGGGGTCATTTCCCGAGGCGAACTGGACCAGATAGAAGCGGACTTCAAATCGTATGAAGCCCAACTCAGTGCCTCGTCCAAAAAACTCGAAATAGCGCGCAAACACCTGAACTACACGACACTGCGCGCCCCCTTTGATGGATGGATCGGCAAAGTGGAAAGCAAAATTCACCAGAACGTCTCTGCGGGACAGTCCGTGGCGTCGTTCAACGCAGGCCGCCAGATGAAGATGTACGTGGCCATTCCCGACATTCTGATCTCGCAGGTGCACGAAGGCGATCCCGTGGAAGTGCTGTTCGACGCCCTGCCGGGGCACAGGATGAAAGGCACGGTCATGGAAGTCAGCGTGGACTCCGCCTCCGGGTCAACCTACCCGGTCAAAGTCTACCTCGACAACAAGGAGAAGCTGGTCCGAAGCGGCATGTCCGGCCATGTGGATTTCCTTGGACGGGAATCAACAACAGATGTGTATTACCTGCCCGCAGTAGCGGTCCTCGGCGAAACCGACGGCACCCGCTCCATCTGGGTGGTGAACACCAAGGACTCCACAGTTTCCAAGAAAACGGTGGTAGTGGGCGATCTCTCCTCACAGGGCCTTGAAATTCGTGAAGGCGTCAACCCCGGAGACATCATCGTCATCCGCGGCGTGCACCGACTCAAGGAAGGGCTTCAGGTGCGCTTTCATAAAAACGGTGAGGAAGGCTAGCCATGAATCTCGCCAGATGGTGCATTGAAAACAATCGCACCTCCATAGCACTCTTCCTGATCATCGCGGTCAGCGGAGTGATGACGTTCTTCTCCATTCCAAAGGATGAAGACCCTGATTTCATCATCCGCACGGCCATTGTCACCACGGTGTTCCCCGGTGCATCCCCCCAGCGCGTTGAAGAGCTCGTCACGGACAAGCTTGAAGAGAAGATCCGCGAAATCAGCGAAGTCAAGACCGTTGAATCCCAGTCCATGACCGGGCTGTCCATCGTCAAGGTGGAGTTCCTCGACTCCATCAAGAACATGACCCCCATCTGGCAGAAACTCCGCAACAAGGTGGACGACGCCAAACCCAATCTGCCAGACGAGGCCTACACTCCTATGGTCAATGACGAATTCGGCGACGTCTTCGGCATTGTCATCTCCCTGACCGGCGATGGGTTTTCCTACCGAGAGCTCAAGGACGCGGCAGACGACATGCGCGATCAACTGCTCAAGATCAAAGGCGTGGGCAAGGTGGACCGCTGGGGCGTCCAGGCCGAACGCATCTATGTCGATTTCACGAACTCGCGCATGGCTGCCGCCGGCATCAGCCCCTTTGCGCTGGCCCAGATGATCGAAAGCCAGAACACCATCCAGCCCAGTGGTTCCAGCCAGGTCGGCCCGGAACGGATCACCATCGAACCGACCGGCGAGTTCAACGGCGTGGAGGACATATACTCCCTGGCCCTGCGGCCTCCGGGACAAAAGAGTTCCGTTCGTCTCAGCGACATGACGACCGTTTCCCGCGGTTTTGCCGACCCGCCGTCCAACATGACCCGGTTCAACGGCAAACCCGGCCTGATGCTGGCCGTATCCATGGCAGACGGCGGCAACATCACCGAACTGGGTGACCGCGTGTCCAAACGCCTCGAAGAACTGCGCGCCGACATGTATCAGGGGCTCGATGCCGAAATCGTGGTCTTCCAACCGGACTACGTCAACGCGGCTATCAACGATTTCATGATCAACCTTGTGGAATCATTTGTCTTTGTTGTAGTCATCATCCTGCTGTTTGCCGGACTGCGCACCGGCTTCATCGCCGGTTCGCTGGTGCCCATGGCCATGCTCGGGTGCATCGCGCTCATGCCCTATTTCGACGTAGGCCTCCAACGCATCTCCATTGCCTCGCTCATCATCTCACTGGGTATTCTGGTGGATAACGGGGTCGTGGTCTCCGAAGCCATCCTGGTCCGTCTGGCTTCAGGCGAAGACCGCCTCAAGGCCGTGACCGGCGCTGTGTCCGAGCTGTGGATGCCGCTGCTGGCCGCGTCCCTGACCACCGTGTTCGCCTTTCTGCCCATTCCCATGGCCGAACATCCGGTCGGCGAATTCTGTGCATCCCTGTTCGTGGTGGTCTCCCTGACACTGGTCTGCTCCTGGGGGCTGTCCATGTCCATGGTGCCCATGTTGTGCTACTACATTCTCAAGCCGAAGATCATCATACAGACCTATACCAGCCGTTTGTACCGCGCATATCGCGCTCTCCTGCTGGCCTGCCTGCGCAATCGGACCGCGTTCATCGTGGGCATGTTCCTGTGCTGCGGCGTGGCGTTCTGGGCCTTTAAATTCGTACCCAAGATGTTCTTCCCTCCAAACGAGCGAGCCCAGTTCACCATTGATTTCTGGCAGCCTTACGGCACGGATATCACCACCACCAACAGACGTGTGGCCCGGTTGGAGAAATTCCTGCTGGCCGATGAAGACGTGGCCAGCGTCGGTGTCTTCGTGGGCCATGGCGGCCCCCGCTGGTACCTGCCTGTGAACCTGGAACAACAGAACGACAACCTGGCAACGTTCGTGGTCAACACGAAATCAGTTGAATCCGTCGACGGCATCATCAAGCGTACCCGGGCAGAACTGGATACCAACTTCCCGGATGCCGACGTCAGCCTCAAGAAACTCATGAACGGCCCGCCGGTGGGCGCGCCCATTCAAATCAGGCTCTCCGGCCCGGACATCTCCACCCTGTACGCCCTGCGTGACAAGATCGTGGGGGTGGTCGAAGACCAGCCGGGCATCACCCGTGTCTGGGACGACTGGGGCCAATGGACAAAGAAAATGATGGTGGAGGTCGATCAGGACAAGGCGCGTGAAGCAGGACTGTCCAGCTTTGACGTAGCCGTCAGCCTCCAGACCTCCATGAGCGGCCTGCGTGCCTCGGACTATCGCGACGGCGACACGGTCATCCCGATCATGCTGCGTAACGACGGCGGTTTCCGTGGGCACCTGGACAAGCTCGAAAGCCTCAATGTCTATTCCTATGAAAACGGCACCAGCGTACCCCTGAGCCAGATAGCCACCACACGGCTGGATTGGCAGCCGTCCGACATCAGACGAAGGGATCAGTCACGGGCCATCACCATCAAGGCGGATGTGGCCGACGGGTATTTTGCCCTCTCCATCCTCCGCAACGTCCGTCCGGTTCTGGAAACCTATATGGCCGATGATCAATGGCCCATTGGCTATACGGTCGAGTACGGCGGCGAGTTCGAAAAGAGTGCGGAATCCCAGGCGGCCATCAACGCCAACATGCCCTTGGCCATGGGCCTGCTCGTGCTCGTCCTCATCTTCCAGTTCAACTCGATCAGACGCCCGCTCATCATCCTGCTGACCCTGCCGCCCATGATGATCGGCATCTCCACAGGCATGCTGGCCACCAACGCGCCCTTCGGGTTCATGCCCATGCTCGGCATGATCTCGCTATTGGGCATCATCGTGAACAACGCCATCATGCTCATTGACCGCATAGAGATTCAGCGTGGCCGAGGGCTTGAGCTGGCCGATGCCATCGTGCTTTCGGCCATGGAACGCTCGCGTCCCATCATCATGACCGCCACGACCACCATCATCGGCATGATCCCGCTCTCATTGCAGGGCGGCGAAATGTGGCGCCCCATGGCCAACCTGATCATGTCCGGCCTGGCCGTTGCCACGATCCTGACCCTGGTCCTCTGCCCGGTCCTGTATGCCCTGTTCTTCAAACAGGGATTCAAGGGCTATGCATGGGACCCGGCCGTGGTCAAAAAGGGGAGCGACATCCCCATGAAACAGAACTAACCCTGAAGCCGAACAAAACAGTGCCCCGCAGAGACCATTCTCTGCGGGGCACTGCCTTATGCTTTCACGTCAGCCTGGGGTGGCCGACAGACATCAGGTGTCAGGAAACAGTTTTTCAAGCACTTTCGTCAATTTCTGCATGTCCACCGGTTTGGAAAGATAGTTGGTCATTCCGGCCTTCATGAAGTGTTCCTTGTCGCCATCCATGACATAGGCGGTCAACGCCACGATAGGGATATCCCTGGCGCGGTCGCCTACTGCACCGTCACGAATGGTTCGGGTGGCCTCAAGGCCATCCATGACCGGCATCTGCACGTCCATCAAAATCAGATCAAAACGACTCTCCTTCAATGCGGAAATGGCGTCTTTTCCATTGACGACAGGCACAACCATATGTCCCATCTTTTCCAGTTGACGCATGGCAGTCAGTCGACTGACGCGGTCGTCTTCGGCCAACAGGATATACAAGGATGATGAACCAGCCGAATGAATGGACTTTTGAGCAGGAATATCCGTGCCGGGCGTGTCCTCAACCGGAGCCGCCACCTCACGAAACGGGATGCGAAAATGCACGGACGTTCCTGTGCCGACTTCGCTCTCAACGGCGATGCCCCCACCCATGAGGTCCACGAGTCGCTTGCAGATGGACAGACCCAACCCGGCACCCTGGAACTTTCTCGAGTACCCTTCGCTGACCTGGGTGAACGCCGAAAAGAGTTTGCCGAGTTTGTCATCCGGTATCCCGATACCGGTATCAACCACCGAGAAAAGAATGCCCGGATTGTCGACATACGCGTCGGACAAGGGAGTGACGGAGACCGACACACTCCCCTCCGTGGTAAACTTGATGGAATTACCCACCAGATTGGCCAGCACCTGCTGCAAACGTGTTGGGTCTCCCGTCACCCAAGAAGGAAGTTCGGGGTCCAGATTCAAAAGCAGTTCAATGCCCGCCTGCATGGCCAAGGGGCGATACAATTCAACGGCTTCCTCCAGCTTCTCCTTCAGGCTGAACGCTTCGTTCAACAGAACCAGCTTCCCGGCCTCCACTCTGGACAAGTCCAGTATATCCGACAACAAACGGGTCAATCGCCTGGATGACTGGACAGCCAGATGGATATATTCATGCTGCTCCGAATCAAGGGAAGTGGTCTGCAGCAGTTGCAGCATACCCAGCACGCCATTGAGCGGAGTGCGAATCTCATGACTCATGTTGGCAAGGAATTCGGATTTGCTCTGACTGGCCGCCTCGGCTGCATTCTTTGCCTGAATCAAATGATCTTCGGTAGCCCGTTCCGTTGAAATATCCCGGAACACACAGTGGGTTTGGAGAAACTGGCCGTCGGGCTGCTTTCCGATACGCCCGTTAAAGGTTACGAGAATATACTCTCCATCCTTTCGCTGCATTTCAAATTCAACCCCCAGAATCTCACCAACAGCCTTGAAACGTGGGAAATTATCAACAAAATGCTGTTGCCACTCCGGGTGCAGCAATTCGCTGAAGTTCCTGCCCAGCAGTTCCTCCCGTTCATAGCCTAGAACGTCGCAATACTTCCTGTTGACTTCGAGAATGTTCCCTTTGGCGTCCAGCGACTGGTAGGGAACGGGCGCGTCCATATAGAGCAAGCGGAATCGGGCTTCACTCTCCAGCAGCGCCTTCTCAGCCTGTTTCTGCTGGGTGATGTCCCGGAATTCAACCGTACGGACCCGCTTTCCCTTGTAAGGAATATTTCTCCCTTCGAGCCGCACAGGGTACACTTCCCCGGACTTTCGCACGCCCTGGACTTCGTAAGGCTCCTCGTTTTCAGCAAGGATATTTGCCATGACCTGATCCCGATAGGACTCGTCGATCAACAGCAACCCATCCATGCCTGTCAACTCTTCAAGCGTATATCCCGTGGTCTCGGCCAAGCCTTGATTGCACTCCAGAATGATCCCCTTGTCATGGATGGCAATCCCGCCAAAAGAGGCGTTGTGCAGCGCCTTGAAACGTTCTTCGCTCTCACGCAGCTTCCGCTCCGCTTGTTTCTGGTCGCTGATGTCCTCGCAAAAAGCGAGCAAGAACCCGTCATCAAGCAAGACCGCGTCCAGCATGACATCCCTGTAGGAACCGTCTTTACGTCTCACCCGCAGCTCGCCCTTGAACTGGCCGGCGTCAAAAAGCGTCTCCAGCATGTTGTCGAGATCGCCCTCGCCCGAAGCATCGACATCCGCCATATTCATGGTCAGCAGTTCCTCGGACGTATACCCGAGCATGGCGCACCCAGCCGGATTGATCTCCTTATACCATCCATGCTCATCTATGGCGAAAATACCGACAGGCGAAGCGGCGACAAATTCCTTGCTCCTCCGTTCGCTCTTTCGCAGCTTTTCCTGCGCAACACGGCTCTCTGTCACATCTTCAAGGAAGACGACCAACAGAACCTTGCCGTTCATTTCCATGGCCGAGGTCGTTACATCGGCATAAAAGGTTGTTCCGTCCACCTTGCGAAAGAGCACACCGCTTGTTTTGCAGGTCTTCCTACTCGCGTGTTCGGCATAGACCTCCATGGCTGACTGACGAAATTCATCCGAATGCAAATCCTCCACACATTCAAAGGGGAGGTCATCCGGCCCACACCCGAACATGTTCCGGGAACTGTCATTTGCCATATGGATGGCCCGGGTCTTCGGTTCAATGAGAATGATCCCGAAAGGACTGAACGCAAAAAGCGTCCGATACCGATGTTCACTGCTGATCAGGTCTCTCGAAAGGCTCTCATACGGCTTTTTGATACCGGTCCTGACAATGGCGAGATACAACAGGTAATAGGCAATGAGTTCGAAGACATGTTCCAGATAATAAACAAAATCATAGGTTCCCTGAAAACCGACAAAAACCAATCCTCGCATGATAAAGAGCGCCATCGCGCCAAGCGTCAGACCACAGATATCGTTGAGTAACACATGACGTTTTCTGTAGAGCGACCATGCAGCGAGACAAAACAGGCCGATCATGATGTATTCGGAAAAGATTCTAAACGGTGTATATCCAACGCCTTTCTGGTAGCACACAGGGAACGCATTAAGGAAAACAGCGGCCGAGGCTAACGCGGCCACCGCGGAAAATCCGACCAATACGGCTACGAATCGAACCTGTTTGCCGATGACAACGGGAGCCAGAAGAAAACTGATGGCGATGAGATATCGGGTAATGACCCAGAACTGTATCGGGATGTCTGCGCCGTGTCCGGGAAAAACGTCCATGGATTCCAGCGAAATAGTATGCAGGAAGCCCAGCACGGCGATGGGCAGGAGGCTGATGGAAATGAAAACCAGATACGAATTCTTGTTCAAGTGGCGCGAGTTCCAACCAACCATGAACGCACAGATGGAAACGGTAATGCTGAAAAGCTCAATGGCGGAATGAAACACGACCACATTCAAGCGCGACAACCAGTATGCCCCGACAAGTATTATGCCCCATCCCAAAAGCGCACTAATGCGTTTCATTCTACCCTCCACCATACTCTGATAAACAACTCTCTCCATGGTAGAGAGGACTCACTAAAATACAATTATAGATTGGAACTGAAAAAAGAAATATGCGGTTCACCAGACCTGCACCGCCAAAGGCGTTGTCTCCAACCGCCGAACTCCGTTCAGCAATAGATCAAACAAGGGAAAAGGGCCCTTTTCGGGTTCTTCAAACGCCCTTATCAATGAACGGACACCCCAGTCTCTCTGCTGTACGGATCAGGAGCCTCGTGGGAAAGATATTGCAAATTGCCCTGAAATGACGTTCACTGTGGCGGCGAAATTCGGTATTATCACTATATGATCGCCACACATCGACGATCAGGGAGCAGGATTATCCATCATGATCAGTACAAAATTTGCCATCCCGGATATTATTTTCGGCAGCGGTTCCATTACGCATCTGGCAGAGTGTGCCAAGCGCGTAGGTGCGCAGAAAATCTTTTTTGTCAGCGATTCAGGCGTTGAGGAGTCAGGCTGGGTTGATCTGGTCAAGGGCATCCTGCGAGCCAACAATCTGGAGTGTGTCTACTTCAATGACGTCAACTCCAACCCACGTGACAGACAGGTTCACAGCGGCGCCAAGCAGTACCTCGAAGCACGGTGTGATGTCATCATCGCACTCGGTGGCGGCAGCGCCATGGACACAGCCAAAGGCATCGGCATCATAGCGGGCAATGGCGGCCAGATTCGCGACTACGAAGGCGCCAACCGCATCATGCGGCCCCTGCCGCCCATGATCCTTATACCAAGCACCGCAGGCTCCAGCTCGGACATTTCCCAATTCTGCATCATCACCGATGTTGAGCGCGAAGTGAAAATGTCCATCATCAGCCGCTCCCTCGTTCCGAACATTTCCATCATCGACCCGCAACTCCTGATCACACAGAGCCGCAGCCTCATTCTGGCGGCAGGCATTGACGCCCTGGCACACGCCGTGGAATCCTATGTCTCCAAGCTCGCCTCCCCGTTCACTGAAATGCAGGCGCTCAAGGCCATCGAACTGATCATCAACAACATCAAGCCCGCTGCCGAAGACCGCGACCTCAAGGCGCTGGAGCAGATGTCCATCGCCTCTACCGCTGCGGGCATGTCCTTCAGCAACGCGGGTCTTGGATCGCTTCACGCCCTGGCCCACTCTCTGGGTGGTATCTGCGATGTGCTCCACGGCTGGGTCCACCCCGTGCTCCTGCCAGAGGTCATGCGCTACAACCTCCCCTCCTGCGTCGGCAAAATGGGCGAAATCGGCAGGATCATCTCCGGCTCCCACATCTGCTCCACCAAGGAAGCAGCGGTGCTGGGCATAGACTGCCTTGAAAAGCTGTTTGTGGAGTTGGGCATCAACACCCGTTTACGCGACCTCGTGCCCGAGAAGGAAACTTTGAAAAAAATCTGTGTCACGGCCACCCATGACGCCTGCCATCTCACTAACCCGAGACCGGCAACCTGGGAAGATCTCATGACCATCTGTGAGGAGGCCTGGTAATGACTCCGTCAACGACACTCAGTGACCTAATAGGCATCGAGCACTCAAAGCTCGGTTTCTTCCAGGAACTCCAGCACACCATCGAGGAGTTGCAAGCGGCCAACGAGGAATCCGAAAGCCAGCGCAGGGAAATCGCAGCCATCCTGGACGGCATTACCGACGTCATGATGGTTCTCTCGGAAAATCTGCGCATCATCTCCGTGAACCACGTCTTTCGCAAACTGTTCAAGGGTGTAGAGCCTGAAGGCAAGTATTGTTACGAACTGTTCCGCAACTCGGTTGACGCCTGTCCCGAGTGTCCGGCATTCCGCTCCCTGTCCACAAACAAGGTGTGCAAGGAGCTGGCCTTCTTCCGCATCGATGGAAGAAAACACCAGTTCGAAATGATCGCGTCTCCGCTGAAAAGCACGGGCAGCTCGGAAAACCGGGTACTCATTTTCAAGCGCGATGTGACCATGGAAAAAGAATACCAGGCCAAATATTATCAGGCAGAAAAAATGGCCACGGTCGGCACCCTGGCCACAGGCGTCGCCCATGAGGTCAACAACCCGCTCATGGCCATTTCAGGCTACGCCGAGGGCATCCAACGCCGTCTGGACAAGCTCCCCGAAGACGTTCCCACAGACCTTAAGGAAGAGTTCGCAGAATACACGGATACCATTCTCAAAGAGTGCAACCGTTGCCAGGAAATCGTGAAAAGCCTGCTCAACTTCGGGCATCCGGCCAACTCGGTGTTCGGCATCGTCAACGTCAACGGTGTCGTCAAGGAAACGCTCAACATCCTGGGCTACCACCTGAAACGCTCGCGCAAGCTCACTCTGGACATCGACCTGAGTGAAGACCTGCCGCTCATCTATGCGGATGAACCCCGGCTGAAACAGGTCATGCTCAACCTGATGACCAACGCCACCGACGCCCTGCAGGGCAAGGAAGGCACCATCAGCGTCCGCACCCGCATGATCAGCAGCGGCGCCATCGTCTTTGAAGTGGAGGATTCCGGATCGGGTATCTCGCCCGCGATCCAGGATCGCCTGTTCGACCCGTTCTTTACCACCAAACCGGTTGGCAAAGGCATCGGTATCGGGCTGTCCACCTGCTACAACATCGTCAAGGAGCACAACGGCGAAATTGACGTGCTCAGTGAAACCGGGAAAGGCTCACTATTCAGGGTAACCCTTCCCATTCAACAGGATTAGTGCATGCCGTCACCCTATAATGTCCTTGTCGTGGATGATGAACGATCCATCCGCAGACTCCTGAAAAGGGAGCTCGAATCCAGCGAACGCATCCTGCACACCGCTGAAGACGCCAAGCGAGCACGCCAGCTTCTGTCCAAGACGCGGTATGACGTCATCATTCTGGATATCCGCCTGCCAGACGCAGACGGCATGGATTTATATACTGAGTTCAAATCGACCCAGCAGGATCTGGAGTTCGTGCTCATCACGGGTCACGGAGACATAGACAGCGCTGTGGAGGCCATGCGTCTGGGCGTCTTTGATTACATCACCAAGCCCTTCAAGCTCGACCGCATGGAGCTGGTTCTGGATCGCGCCTACCAACGGGTATGTCTGCACCGTGAAAACCGCGGGCTGCGACACACTCAGGAAAACACCACCCAGAAAACCCACCTCATCGGTCGTTCCGACCCCATCAAGGGCATCAATTTTCTTATTGAGAAGCTGACCCCGTCGGAAGTGCCGGTCCTCATCACCGGCGAAAGCGGCGCAGGCAAGGACGTGGTGGCCCACGCCATCCACAGCCGTTCCAAGCGCTCCGCTCACCCCCTGATCATCAAGAACTGCGCCATGCTGCAACGGGAGATGGTCCGGTCCGAGCTTTTCGGTCACAAGAAAGGCTCGTTCACCGGCGCATCAGAAGGCCACGACGGCCTCATCTCCGTTGCGCACAAGGGTACCCTCTTTCTGGATGAAATAGGCGATCTGCCGGACGACGTACAGGCCTCCCTGCTCCGCCTGTTGGAAACAAAGACCTATCGCCGTATGGGCGACAACGAAGAACGCCTGGCTGACGTCCGCTTCCTGTTTGCCACCAACCGCGATCTGGGCAAGGCCGTGGAAAAGGGCGAGTTCAACGAGGCGCTGTACCATCGCATCAATGTCTTCAACATCCACATTCCGCGACTCTCAAAGCGGAAAGAGGACATCCCCCTGCTGGTCGAGCACTTCCTGAATCTGCTGAGCCCGGGCCAGGAACCGGCTGTCATGCCGCAAAAGACCTTGCACCACCTGCTCAATTACGACTGGCCGGGCAATGTCCGGGAGTTGCGCAATGTTCTGGAGCGCGCCCTGATTCTGTCTGACACCAACGTGATCACGGACAACACCCTTCCCCCCGAGGTCGTCGGAACCTGCAACGACCCTGAACCGACAAGTCCTCCCATGTCTCTCGAAAGCGTTGAACGCGAGCACATCATTCGTGTATTATCTATATATACTGGCAACCGGCAAAAGGCTGCCGACGCTCTTGGGATCGGTAGAAAAACACTCTACCGCAAGATTCAAAAATACGGGATCGAAAGCGTATAGCCCCTCAAGACATTTTGACCCATCCTCCCCCAAAAACTGTATCAAAACGACACACAGCTCTCCAAGTCACTGTACATTCGGAGAAAAAGTTTCTCGACTACGACTAACATAGTACAAGCTCCATCAATTACATGGGCCATTTTGCCCCAAACTTGAAATGGGAAATCCATCCTAAAAAGATAACCGCCTGTTTAACAAGGGCTTTTACTTTTGGCACACGCTTTGCTCTAAGAGGACCCAACTGCGTAGGTTATTTTTTACGGAATTTATCCGTTTCTCACCCTAAACCCTATTTCAGGAGTTGTATCATGGCAGTAGTAGAACAAGTTAACGGTTTCTTCATTCCCAGCGTTACTCTCATCGGTATCGGAGCATCCAAAGAGATCCCCGGTAAGATTTCTGCTCTCGGCGGCAAAAAGCCCCTGATCGTTACCGACCCCGGCATCGTTGCCACCGGTATCCTGAAACAGATCACCGACATCCTCGATGACGCCAAAGTCAAATACGAAGTCTACGACAAGACCATCCCGAACCCGACCGACGCCAACGTTGCTGAAGGTGTTGAAGTCTACAAGAAAGGCAAGTGCGACAGCCTGATCACCCTGGGTGGCGGTTCCTCTCACGACTGCGGTAAGGGCGTTGGCCTGGTCGTCGCTAACGGCGGCACCATTCACGACTACGAAGGCGTGGACAAGTCCACCAACCCCATGCCTCCTTACGTTGCAGTGAACACCACTGCTGGTACTGCTTCTGAAATGACTCGTTTCTGCATCATCACCGATCTTTCCCGCAAGGTTAAGATGGCTATCGTCGACTGGCGCGTCACTCCTGGTATCGCTCTTGATGATCCCCTGCTGATGGTTGGCATGCCCCCGGCACTGACCGCGGCCACTGGTATGGACGCCCTGACTCACGCCGTTGAAGCCTACGTCTCCACCATCGCTACCCCGATGACCGACGCTTGTGCTGAAAAAGCCATCGAACTGATCTTCACTCACCTGCGTCCCGCAGTTGCCAACGGTTCCGACATCGTTGCTCGTGAAGGCATGTGTTTCGCACAGTACCTCGCAGGTATGGCATTCAACAACGCTTCTCTGGGTCACGTTCACGCAATGGCTCACCAGCTGGGTGGCTTCTACGACCTGCCCCACGGCGAATGCAACGCAATCCTGCTGCCTCATGTTGAAGCCTTCAACCTGATCGCCAAAGTCGACCGCTTCGTGAAGATGGCCGAAATCATGGGTGAGAACGTCGATGGTATGTCCCCGCGCGCCGCTGCTGAACTGGCTCTCGACGCTATCAAGAAGCTGTCCCTCGACGTCGGTATCCCCGATGGCTTGGTTGCTCTTGGCAAGAAGTACGGCAAGGACGTCAAGGCTAAAGACATCGCTACCATGACTGGTAACGCACAGAAAGACGCTTGTGGTTTCACTAACCCCCGTTGTCCTACCGATGCAGACGTTGCCGCCATTTACGAGGCCGCTCTGTAAAAAAACTGTTTAGATTTCCCGGGGAAGGGTTGCCCTTCCCCGGGCTTTTATTTTACTAGTTCATTTCATTCAGGCAACCAGGCCTGCGGCAGCGTGCAACGCGTTGCGAGAACGCGGCCCGGATTCACCTCAACCTGAAGGATGTCCATCCTTCGAAAACCCTGCGGACACACCATATGAACATAGTATCTCTGAGCAACTCCTATGACGCCGACTTCGTCGACGAAGTGGAGAAGGAAAGCAAGCAGAACGTTAGTCTTTGCTACCAATGCGGCAACTGTACAGCGGGGTGCCCGTATACCTCTTTTTATGATATTCCCGTCAGTCAGATCATGCGCCTTGTGCAGGCCGGACAACGAGAAACCGTTCTTTCCTGCAAATCCCTCTGGCTGTGCGCCACGTGCGAATCCTGCACGACCCGGTGCCCCAACGAAATTGATGTGGCCCGCATCATGGACGTCCTGCGTCACATGGCCCGCCGCGCAGGCAAGGCACCCGAACCTCAGGTCAAGACCTTTACCGACAGTTTCCTCGCTTCTGTGGAAAAGCACGGACGGGTTTTTGAAATGGGCCTGATGGTTTCCTACATGACCAAGACCGGTCGGCTCATGACCGATTCGGATCTGGCCCCCAAAATTTTGCCCAAAGGCAAGCTCGCCTTCACGCCGCATGGCATCGTCGGCAAGCAGGAAGTGGCCAATATATTCAAACGCTACAATGAGGAGCGCGACTCGTGAGTTCTTCCCTTACTTTCGCATACTACCCTGGCTGTTCCGGGCTAGGAACATCCCTCGAGTACGACACATCCACCCGCGCCATCTGTGCGGCTCTGGGTGTCGAACTGGTGGATATTCCCGATTGGAGCTGTTGTGGCTCGACCCCGGCACACACCGTGGACCACACTCTTTCCTCCGCGCTCTCGGCCCGCAATATTGCCCAGGCCGAAGAACTGGACGTACAGGGTATCATCACGCCTTGCCCCAGCTGTTTGACCAACCTGAAGACTGCCAGTCACCGTATGGAAGACGAAGCATTCAAGGAAAAGGTCAACAAACTGCTGGAAAAGCCGGTTGAAAACAAACTGCCCATCATGTCCGTCCTTCAGCTCCTTCACGAGCAGGTCGGCGTGGAAAAAGTCGCCGAAAAAGTGGTCAAGCCCCTGGAAGGGCTCCGACTCGCTCCCTATTATGGCTGCATCATGAACAGACCGCCTGAAGTCATGAACTTCGACGACTGTGAGAACCCCATCGCCATGGACGAACTCATGGCCGCCCTGGGCGCAGATGTGGCTCCTTTCCCCTTGAAGGTTGAATGTTGTGGCGCATCTTTCGGCGTTGCCCGCAAGGACATCGTCGCCAAGTTGTCCGGCAAACTGCTGGACGCCGCCGAAGACGTGGAAGCCCACGCCTTTGTCACTGCATGCCCGCTGTGTCAGATGAACCTGGACCTCAGACAGAGCCAGGTCAATTCGCTCACAGGCAGCAAGCACGACATGCCGGTATTCTACTATACACAGCTCATCGGCAAGGCCCTGGGCCTGGATGCCAAGAGCTTGCAGATGGACAAGCTGTGCGTTCCGCCCTCCAAGGCGTTTCGTAAAATGGAAGAAGCGCAACAGGCTAACGCCTCATAACGAGCTGAACTGCTAAGGAGCGTCGAGTAGCATGAAGATAGGAGTTTTTGTTTGTCATTGCGGTAGCAACATTGCAGGTACCGTCGATGTCGCAACAGTGGCCAAAGAGGCCCGAAAAATGCCTGATGTGGCATTTGCAAGCGATACAATGTACGCCTGCTCGGAACCGGGTCAGGACGGCATCATCGAAGCCATCAAGGAACACAAACTTGACGGCGTCGTCGTTGCTTCCTGTACACCCCGCATGCATGAGCCCACTTTCCGCCGCACGGTGGAAAGGGCCGGACTGAATAAATACATGTTTGAGATGGCCAACATCCGCGAACATGTTTCCTGGATCGGCAAGGACACCGAAGCCAATACCGCAAAGGCCATTGACCTTGTGAGTATGGCTGCTGCCAAGCTGGTTCACAACAAGGGTCTTACCCCGAAGTCCTTCAGCGTCAACAAGCGCGTCATGGTCGTCGGCGGCGGCGTCGCCGGTATCCAGGCGGCTCTGGACTGTGCGGACGGCGGACTGGAAGTCGTTCTGGTCGAAAAGACCCCCTCTATCGGTGGCAAGATGTCCAAACTGGACAAGACCTTCCCCACCGTTGACTGTTCGAGCTGTATTCTCGGCCCCAAGATGGTCGACATCGCCCAGCACCCGAACATCACCTTGTACACAAACGCTGAGATAGCCGAAATTCAGGGCTACGTCGGCAACTTTGATATTACAGTGAACAAGAAAGCGTCGTACGTGGATTGGGAAGCCTGCACCGGTTGCGGTCTGTGCACGGAAAAATGTCCCTCCAAAAAATCCCGCGATGTGTTCAACGAAGAAATCGGAACAACCACGGCGATCAACATTCCGTTCCCGCAGGCCATTCCGAAAAAAGCAACTATTGATGCAGAATTCTGCCGCAAGCTGACCAATGGCAAATGCGGTGTCTGTGAAAAGATTTGCCCGACCAAGGCAATTCGCTTCGAGCAGCAGGACGAGCCCGTATCCGAATCTGTCGGCGCCATAGTCGTCGCCACCGGGTACGATCTCTTCGACCATACTCGCTACGGGGAGTACGGGGGCGGCCGCTACGCCGACGTCATCACATCCATGCAATATGAGCGGCTGCTCTCGGCTTCCGGGCCCACCGGCGGACACGTCAAGCGTCCCTCCGATGGCAAGGAACCCAAGAACGTGGTCTTCATCCAATGTGTCGGCTCACGCGACAAGTCCGTTGGACGTCCCTACTGTTCCGGTTTCTGCTGCATGTATACTGCAAAGCAGGCCATCCTGACCAAGGACCACATGCCCGAGTCCCAGTCCTATGTATTTTACATGGACATCCGCGCTCCGGGCAAGATGTACGACGAGTTCACCCGTCGTGCCATGGAAGAATACGGCACCAAGTATATTCGCGGCCGTGTTTCCATGATCTACCCCATGGGCGATAAATACATCGTCCGCGGCGCCGATACCCTCATGGGTACTCAGGTTGAAGTCGAAGCCGATATGGTGGTCCTGGCCGTTGGTGCCGAGGCATCCAAGGGCGCACCCCAGTTGGCCGAGAAACTGCGCATCTCCTACGACTCCTATGGATTCTACATGGAGAGCCATCCCAAGCTGAAGCCTGTTGAGACAAACACCGCTGGTGTGTATCTCGCCGGTTGTTGCCAGGGTCCCAAGGACATTCCCACTTCAGTCGGTCAAGGCAGCGCCTCGGCCGCCAAGGTGCTGGCACTCTTCTCCAAGGATCAGCTGGAAAGCGATCCCCAGATCTCGGAAGTCGACATCAAACGGTGTATCGGCTGCGGCAAGTGCATTGAGACATGTCCGTTCGGCGCTATCGAAGAGATAGATTTCCGCGGCATGCCCAAGGCCAACGTCATCGAGACCATTTGCCAGGGGTGTGGTATCTGCACCTCCACCTGCCCGCAGGGGGCCATTCAATTGCAACACTTCACCGATAATCAGATTCTCGCGGAGGTCAATGTCTTATGTCAGCAGACGCTGCAACAGAGCTTCGAATAGTCGGATTTCTCTGTAACTGGTGCTCCTATGGCGGTGCCGACACCGCAGGTGTAGGCCGTTTTCAGCAACCCACCGACCTTCGCGTCATCAGGGTTCCTTGTTCAGGCCGCATCGATCCGCTCTTCATTATGAAGAGCCTGATCAACGGAGCGGACGGGGTGCTGGTCTCCGGCTGTCACCCTCGTGATTGTCACTACTCGGAAGGAAACTTCTACGCCAGGCGCAGGTTGGAAGCCCTGAAAAACTTCCTTCCCATCCTGGGCATAGACGAACGCCGCTTCTCATACACATGGGTATCGGCATCCGAAGGCCAGAAGTGGCAGACCGTGGTCAGCAAGTTCACCGAGGAAATTCATGAACTCGGCCATGCTCCCCAGATCAACGCCGAACGGCTGGCTCAGGCCAAAGCCGCCATGGCAGCGATGTAACCGGTCTCAATGGAGTAATTACATGCAATATTTGGACGAATTAAAAGCAAAGATAAAAGAAAAGCTTCCCGATCTGGATGTGGTCATCGGTTGGGAACAGGGATTTGACCCCCTGCGCGCCACCCCGCTGTTCATGCGGACAGAGGAAGACGTGGACAAGCTGACCTGGGGACCGCTGTGCGTGCACAACCTGTCCACATATCTGACCGGCCTCAAAGGCAAGAAAGTCGGTATCGTGGTCAAGGGTTGCGACAGCCGCTCCATCATCGAGCTGCTCCAGGAAAAACTGCTCGTACGGGAAGACCTGACCATTTTCGGTCTGCCCTGCGAAGGCGTCATCTCCACCAAGAAGGTCGCCCGCACCATCGGCACCCTGGACTATATAGAAAAGGTCGATGTGACTCCGAAGTCCATCACTGTCACTGCTGACGGCGCAACCAAGGAGCTTTCCCTGGCAGATGTCGGCGCAGACAAGTGCACTCGCTGCGAATTCCACAGCGCGCTGGTGTCCGACGTGTTCATCGGTGACAGCACACCTACAGAAATCGATGACCCGTATCAGGATGTTCTGGACTTCGAAGAAAAGCCCCGCGAAGAACGCATGGACTTCTGGCTCGCCCAGATGGACCGTTGTGTACGCTGCTATGCATGCCGCAACGCCTGCCCCATGTGTGTCTGCCGCGATCACTGCGTAGCTCAGAGCCGTGATCCTCACTGGCTCTCCCAGGACGACTCGGTGCAGAACAAGTGGTTCTTCCAGATGATCCACACCATGCACCTTGCCGGTCGCTGCACCGAATGTGGCGAATGCGAACGTTCCTGCCCCGTAGGAATCCCGCTCCTGCTGCTCCGCCGCAAGATGAATAAAGAAATCAAGAACACCTTCGACTACCAGGCCGGCACCAAGATCGATGCCAAGCCGCCGCTGATGGCATTCAAGGTCGAAGAAGACAACATCAATGAGAGAGGTTGGTAATGGCTGCCAAATTCCTTGCAACTGACCAACTCGTCCCGTGGCTGGCAGAGCTCAACGGGAAGTACCGCACCCTGGTTCCCATGCGTGAAGGCGATGCCGTTGTATTCAGCCCCTTCCAGGAATCCGTGGCCCCCGTGCTTGAGGTTCGCCCTACGGCTGCTCCCAGAGGCTCGGTCTTCCCGCAGTGTGACCCTCTGCTGACCTTTGAATACAAAAAAGATCCCGAACAGCCTGCCAAGGTGATGGTCGAAGTCACTGAACGCAGAGACGACACCCCCGCCGTTGTGGTTGGTGGACGTCCCTGTGATGCCGCCGGATTCAATACATTCGACAGAGTGTACGAAACCGACACCATCAAAGACCTCAACTACCTGGCACGCCGTGAGAATACCTTGTTTGTGAGCCTGATCTGCACCAAACCCGCCACCACCTGTTTCTGCAACTGGGTTGGCGGCGGCCCTGCCGATCCCGTTGGTTCCGATGTCCAGATGATTCCAGTCAACGGCGGCTGGCTGCTTGAGTCTGTCACCGATCGTGGCGAGGCGATGCTCAATGAAGGCTCCCTGCCCGATGGCGCAGACAAGAGCGCTGAAGCCGGCTCCGTCAAGGACGCTGCCAACGCAGCCATGGGCGAAGCCCAGGATGTATCGGCCGCCAAGGACAAACTCCTGGAGCTGTTCGACGACGCGGACTTCTGGGAAGCCCAGTCGGCCAAATGTATCAGTTGCGGCACATGCACCTACCTGTGCCCCACCTGCTACTGCTTCAACATCACCGATGAAAAATTCGGTATGAAAGGCGTGAGACTGCGCACTTGGGATAACTGCATGTCCTCCCAGTTCACCATGGAGGCCAGTGGTCACAACCCCAGGCCCACCAAGGCTCATCGACTGAAAAACCGTGTTGGACACAAGTTCAGCTACTACCCCTCCCTGCATGGCGACAACATCGCCTGTGTCGGCTGCGGTCGCTGCATCAAGAGCTGTCCGGCATCCGTGGATATCAGGGCCATTGTGCTGAACGCCATTGCCGCTCCTGCACCGCAGGAGGGTTAACCCTTGTTACAGGAATCTACCATGACTAACGCGTCCAATCCGTATCTTCCTGCCATTGGGACCATTATTGAGACCATTCAGGAAACACCGAATATCAAAACCTTCCGCATCGTGCTCAACGATGAGGAAGAGATGAAGAACTTCAAGTTCCATCCCGGACAAGTAGGCCAGCTCTCGGTGTTCGGCACCGGTGAGTCCACTTTTGTCATCAATTCGCCGCCGACCCGCATGGACTACCTGCAGTTCAGCGTCATGCGCTGCGGTGAAGTGACTTCCAAACTGCACTCCCTGTCCGCAGGTGATCAGGTTGGCGTCCGCGCCCCGTTGGGCGGCTGGTTCCCGTATGAAGAACTCAAGGGTAAAGACATCGTCTTCGTCGGCGGTGGTATCGGTATGGCTCCCCTGCGTACGCTCCTGCTGTACATGCTGGACAACCGTGCAGACTACGGCAAAATCTCCGTACTCTACGGCGCACGTTCTCCTCAGGACATGGCCTTCAAGTACGAAGTCCCCGAATGGTCCGCGGCCGACAACCTCGAATGCCGCCTGACCATCGATGCCGAAGCCGAAGGCTGGGAACACTCCGTGGGCCTCATTCCCAACGTATTGCTGGAAATGAACCCGTCCCCGGAAAACACCGTGGCCATCACCTGTGGTCCTCCGATCATGATCAAGTTCACCCTGCAGGCCCTGGCAAAACTCGGCTTCCAGGACGAACAGATCCTGACCACCCTTGAAAAGCGCATGAAGTGCGGCATCGGTATCTGTGGTCGTTGCAACATCGGCGACAAGTACGTCTGCATCGACGGCCCTGTGTTCACCTACAAGGAACTCAAGGAAATCCCGAACGAACTGTAAGAATGAACAGGCTGAAGCGGTCTTTCAACCGCCCGCTTCAGCCTTATTAACCATTTTGAAATATACTAGAATCGACAGGAGAAATCATGGCTCACTTTTTTCATGCAAATGAAATTGCAAAAGTTGCCGTCGAGATAGAAAGGAAAGGCCGGCAGTTTTACAACCGCGCCGCTGACGCTGCCCAGTCGGAAGAGACCAAAGATCTGTTCCGCTACCTGGCAGAAGAAGAAACCAAGCACGAAGAAATCTTCAGTGCCCTGCTTGAACGCCTGGGTTCGGTTGAACTTCCTGCCTGGTCCAATGAAGAAGAATATACCACCTATCTCAATGCACTGATTGATTCGCACGCATTGTTCAGTGGCGGCCTGGCTGAAAAATACATGGCTGATGCCGCTGATGAAGACACAGCCATTCGTATGGCCATGAGCTTTGAAAAAGACACATTGCTCTTCTTCTTGGAAATGAAGGAGCTCGTACCCGAATCTGAAAAAGATGCGGTACAGCAGTGTGCTGACGAAGAACGCAATCACCTTCGTCAGTTAAAGGAACGCCTTAATTCCTAAAATCGGTATTCAGGGTTTTGCCTACTGGAATGCAGGCAAAACCCTTGATTCCGGTGGTTGACGTTGACTGGGGGAAGCGCGCTTACAGACATTCACCTGCCTGACAAGCGATTGTATCAACACATTGGAGGCTTTTGATGAAAAAGATCTACCATATCAACCTTGGGACTCCCGATGCCGACTGCGCTAACGCCAGTCGCAACATCATCGTGCAGCGCAATGCCCAGGATGATCACCGCATTTACACGCGTAGAAAAAACGCCTCCATTACCGCTCTCACACTCATCACAGATCACTGCGACGACTATGTAGTAACGCAAAATTTCTTCAAGTTCGATGACTACATCGAATCGCAATTACCTATCTGTCCCTCCACGGAGTACGACAGAGACCTCAAGGACTTCTCTTGTGAACAACTGATCCCGCATCCGCTGGTCAGCCTCGTGTCGCTGAAGCCCCTTGACCAACCATTCGCCTTCTAACCTCCACTATAACCCCGTCCCAGGAAGGGGGGAACTTTCCCCCCTTCCGGGCCGGACTCACATTAACCTCTCACCGCCGAAGGGCTTACAAATGTACAGCTATCAGGACATACTACCTAGAGTAGCATCGCAGCAGACATTGCTGAGTGTCCGTACGCAAGCGCCCTCCATCTTCGTTCCCTTGCACCAGTGGCGCGCCATGATCGCGCTTTTCATATCGAAATCATTCAGTTTTCTAAGCAGAAAATTGATCCGAAACTATTTGAAATTTGGTGTTTTTTTTCCGACGGACCACTTTAAGGTGTTGCCTGACCGGCAACCAAATACTATATTATTACATCTCACTCAGTTGAGATTAACGACAAGACATTTGTCGACATGTGGAAATTGGTAGCGGCATTGCCAAATGCCCCTGATTTTCTGCAAATATAACTGTTGGAAAATGACGACTGACGAACCGGTAACAACCCCGGTTTTGATGGAGGGAAGTATGTTTGATACTATGAATGTTAACGATTCAATAGGCATGAACACCCAGCTCAGTTCTTACGCGTCCGGGCGTAGAGATCTTTTCGGCACCGTGCAGGATAGCACGAGTTTCCGCCAGCAGCGGCTCGGGGTCTACCTTCTCTCAGATCTGTTCACTGCGGGTTTCATGTCCGCATCCGAATTTGTTCACGATAAACGGCTGGTCACCTTGGCCCGCGACAAAACCACGACCTACACGGGCGAGACCTTCGACCAGTGGGATCTGGATGTCCTCATCCATTGCGTGACCCGCTCTTCCGTGGTCAATGGCCACACGCAGAAGGTCCTCATCGAGCCGGGCAAATTGCTGCGCTCCATGAACCTGCGCAACACCGAGATGAATCAGGATCACGTTTTCTCCAGCCTGTGGCGCCTGCACACCGGATCCATCATGATCATCGGCAAAGGATACCGCTACATGACACGGCTCATCGACCGGGTTCTCCTTGACGAAAAGGAAGGCAACTGCCTGGTTGAAGTCAACACGGACATCGTTTCTTCATTGAAACACGAACGCAATCTGTCTCTGGATGTGGAAACAAGAAATTATTTCAGACGCAACGGCCTAGCCAAATGGCTCCATGGCGCGGTCATGACATTCAAGGGCGGATTCGTGGCCGATACCGACAGTCTGCACGCGTTGTGCGGCGCTCCTGCCAGGTCCAAACATCTGTTCCCGACAAGGCTTATAAAAGCCCTTGAGATCATGGAAGAATGTTGCGCAATCAAAAGCTGGAAGGTTGAAGAGAACAGCGTTATGGTCGTGCCGAATTGCATGCGCAATAATGGTATTGCCTGCGGATATATCTCTCCAACCTGTATTAAGTAAGGCACTCATGCTTCAATCCAGATTTACAACACAGGCGCTGGTCATCGGTTCAGGTATCGCCGGTGCCTGTTGTGCTCTCAATATCGCAGCGCAGGGACACGAAGTCCTGCTGCTCACCGCCGGGGACAACCTCGGAGACGGCAACACCGCCTATGCTCAAGGTGGCATTGTCGCACGCGGCTATGATGACAGCCCGGCTCTTTTGAGTAAGGACATCCTCAAGGCCGGTTGCAAACACAATCGCACCAAAGCAGTGAATCATCTGTCCAAGCACGGCCCCGGTGCGGTGCAAAAGATGCTCATCGACCGCATCGGCGTTCCCTTTGCACGCAAGGAAAACGGCGATTTGGACATGACCCGTGAAGGAGCGCACTCCGCCTACCGGGTGCTCTACTGCGGCGACTACACCGGCAAGGCCATCATGGAAAAGCTGACCGAAGCGATCCAGGCCGAACCCAACATCAAGGTCCTGTCCGGCCGTACCGCCGTGGACCTGGTCACCAGCCTGCATCACACCACGTCGCTCTCTTTCAGATACAGCCGGACCAACCAGTGTCTCGGCGCCTATGTCTACAACGAGTCGAACAACACGGTGGAGACTCTCCTGGCCGACTACACGGTCTTGGCCACAGGTGGTGCCGGCAGGCTGTTCCTGCACTCCACCAATGCCAAGTGCTCGCTGGGGTCAGCCCTGGCCATGGCCCATCGGGCCGGTGTCCGACTCATGAACGCCGAGTATGTCCAATTTCACCCCACGGCCCTCTTCCACCGCTCCAAACGCCTCTTCCTCATTACCGAGGCCATGCGCGGAGAAGGCGCACATCTGGTCAACAGCAAGGGCGAACGGTTCATGTCCCGCTATGACCCGCGCCTGGAACTTGCCCCCCGCGACGTCGTGTCACGGGCCATCGTGGATACGCTGCACCGCTCCGGCGAAGACTGCGTCTTCCTGGATTGCCGTCCGGTGGAACACAATCTTTCCCAGCGATTCCCCACCATCTACAAACGATGCCTGGACTTGGGAATCAACATCGACAACGACCCCATCCCGGTGGTCCCGGCGGCGCATTACCACTGCGGCGGCGTCTACTCCGACCTCAACGGGCTGACCAGCCTGGAGCGTCTGTACGCCATCGGCGAATGCTCATGCACTGGGGTGCATGGCGCCAACCGTCTGGCCAGCACCTCGCTGCTTGAAGGCGTACTCTGGGGTTGTAACGCCGGTGACTCCATCGGCAAGAAACTGACCTCGAAACGTGGCGTGAACCGTCGGCTCAAGGACTCCATCCCTGACTGGCAGCACCCGGGGCAAACGCAGAATGAAGACCCCGCACTCATCGCCCAGGATTGGATGAACATCCGCTCCACCATGTGGAACTATGCGGGCATCAACCGCACGGACCAGCGCCTGTCACGCGCCTGCGAGGATCTGCGCGTTCTTATCAAGGACCTGACTCTTTTCTACAAGACCACGCCGCTTTCCAAGCCGCTCATTGACCTCTACCACGGATGTTTTGCGGCCAACATTGTCGCCATGTCTGCCTTGAGCAACAAGCGATCCCTCGGATGCCACCATCTGCAGGACAACGGATAACGGAGAGAACTATGAGTAAAGATGTCACCCTCTACGCGCTGAGCACCTGTGTCCATTGCCATAATACCCGTGACTTTCTGACCGAAATGCTTGGCATTGACGGTTTCAAATGTGTTTTCACCGACCGCTTGTCCGGTGATGAACGAAACGACACCATGCGTATGTTGCGCAGCGTCAATTCAGAACTTTCATTCCCCACCATAGTCATTGGCGACGATGTTGTGCTGGGGTTTAAAAAAGATAAAATTCGTGAGCTAGTGGAGGCCGATTAAGACGTTAGCCGATCTCTCCCATCAGGTCTGAACAGCCTGAGCCCATCAAGCCCATCCCCTGCTCTCGCGCCGAGATCTCACACACACTCTTGGCGATGTATCAGGGGATGCACTTTTGGTATTCATTACTGCTTGACTCCTCCGAACAAACCTGTTGCATAGTACTGCATGGTTTCAATCATACAGCGTCAAGGAAGTATCATGAACACACGTATCCCCCTTTCCAGAATCCTTATCGCAGCCTGCCTGCTCGGGACCTTGTTGCCCCTCTACCCGACATTCGCTCACGCCGGGATGCAGGTTTTCGTTTCCATCATGCCGCAGAAATATTTCGTACAGAAAATCGGTGGGGAGATGGTCCAGGTGGACGTTCTTGTCGGCCCGGCAGCCAATCCGCACATGTATGAGCCGTCCCCCAGACAAATGGCCGCGCTCTCCAAGTCCAAAGCGTATTTTGCCATTGGCATCAACCTTGAAGCGGTCTGGCTGGATCGCATCCGGGCGGCCAATAGGGAACTGCGGGTCATCAACACCCAGGACGGTATCCAAAAACTGCCCATGGCAGAGCATGACCACCATGACAACAAGGCGATGGAGCATGACCACGAAGACCATGAAGACAACGGGATTCTTGATCCGCACATCTGGTTGGACCCTATGCGGGCGCGGACCATCGCTGAAAACACCTGCAAGGGGTTGGCCTTGATCGACCCGGAACATGCGTCGGTTTACGAAGCCAACCTGGCTGCGCTCCTTGACGAGATCAACCAGCTCGACAGTGCCATTGCCAAGACGCTCGCCACTCTGCCCGAGGACAGACGATCCTTCATGGTCTTCCACCCTTCGTGGGGCTACTTTGCCGCACGCTATAATCTGCATCAGCTCCCCATTGAGGCAAACGGCAATACTCCCAGCCCGCGCCATCTCATCGAAATCATCAAACATGGCCGCGAACAGGGCGTTCACGTAGTCTTTGTCCAACCGCAATTCTCACAGAAGAGCGCACAGGTCATCGCCACGGAACTGGACGCGCAGGTCATCCCTCTGGACCCGCTCTCGGACGACTGGGCCAACAACCTCAGACACGCAGCCGAGGCATTCAGACAGGCCGCCTCACACTAGGGGCCCATGGAATATATGGAGAATTAGCGGAAGAGACGATTGAAGAGAAGACGAATAATGCCCGTGGTTTTGGAGTCGTGTTTGGTGACATACGCCTGATTGATGCGATCAATCAACTCAGGGCGGCGTTCGAAAAGAATATCGGCCACAATACCCGCGGCCTCGCCAGTGTACCGGGCACACTGCTCGAAATGCGCCTTCTGGTCATCTTTGACCTTCTTGGTCAATACCCGACAGCAGGTGGACTTGTTCACCCGTTTAAAACGGGTGTGGAGATCGTTGACCGCCGACCGTATCGTGGCTGCATTGCGATAGGCGCCATCCTTGCCCAGAAACAACCCCAGCACCAGCGCACCGCTGGCCACGGCCCCGCACAGACAGCCGGAATCGCCCTGGCCTATGGACATGCCTGAAGTCAGTCCCACGGCCTGCTGCTCGGTCAATCCACCGTCAAAGGCTCCGTTGAACGCCAGCAACATGGCGTCAGCACAGAGGTGTTGCCGCGAGCGGTACAGAGACTCGGCCTTTTTGGCTACGGTCTCACTGAGTACAAGCTGTGATTCTTTCAGCATACAAATCCTGCCCCGCATCATGTGATACGGGGCAGTCTCCTTTAATTATTCTGCCGTTTCGACGGGGTAGTCCATACCCTTCCAGGCAAAGATGCCACCAGGGTAACGAACAACGTTGGTATAGCCAAGCTTCTTGGCCCACACCGCGCCATTGTGACTGCGCGTGCATTTCACGAACCCGCAGTAAACAACGATGAGTGCATCCTTGTCAGCGCCGAGCAATGCTTCGTAATCTGCCTGGGTCTTGTCTGCGGTCTTGGCAGTGTCCCACTCGGTCATGTCAGGAACAGGAAATTCAAACGGCACTGCGCCGGGTACATGCCCTTTCTTGTAACTGGCTTCATACGGCATGGTGTCCACGATGATCATTTTCTTGCCGGCGTCAATCCATCCTTTGAGCTCTTCAGTGGTGACGACGTCGTATCCACCTTTCTGAACTTCACGGACCAGCTTCACTGCGCCTGTTTCCTTGACGACCTCGTCTTCGAATTTGTCGCCAAAGAAGCCCGCAAAGGCCGTACCGGCAACCATGACACAACACACAGCCACAAATGCAATCAATTTCAATTTACTCAACATATGTTTCCTCCTAGGAACTTCTTTACGATTCAGACGATGAAGCGGGTTGGCCCCGCACTGACATCCATCGCCACCAATAACAGAACACCACCCCGGTCAATAGCCACAAATCACGGTAGAAAGAATCACGCAAACTACTGAAGGCTTCTGCTTCCGGATCGCCGGGACCGTAGCACCCGCAATCGATGTCCAGCCCCAGATGCAACCCATATCCCAACACGAACAGGAACAGCACGGTCATCCCCCCGATGACAGGAAGACTACCGCGCTTGTCCAGAATCAATCCAATCCCGGCGATTACTTCGATGGCAGGGATGAGATAGGCCAGAGGCATAAGGGCAAAACGAGGGACCAGACCGAAGGCGTCAATGACGATGGCAAACTGGTATGGCCCAGCGAGCTTGATAACGCCGGCAACAACAAACATCAGGCCGAGCACGAGACGCGCAACCCGATAGGTCCAGATGGATGTGAAGAACAAAACAATACGATGCATGATGCACCAACAACTACCATGCTGCAATACCTGCAACAAATTGAATTACTTAAAAACGGGGGTGCAATGGATAGATTCTGTCTATCTATTCCTGGTGGTTTCCTAATATGCGTACATCTCTGACTCGAATAGGGTTGGACACAGGCATGGAGTTTCTATAGAAACAAACGATTCATTATTGAATCAGCACCGCTTTCAGGAGCCGAAAAAATGCCGCATAACCCCTCGGTTGATATACCTTTTCATTTGATTCTCTCCCATCTTGATGTCCCGGTCATTGCCGTGGCTCTCGACCGGAAGGTTGTGTACGCGACACCATCTGCCGATCAGGCTTTCGACTATGAACCCGGCGAGATGTACGGCCTTGAACTGGCCCGGATAATCCCTGGTATCGATGTCGACCAGACGACAGACACGGAATTCGAACACGCCACAGCCGGGAAATTCACTGTGGTCACCAATCCCATTCTCATGAACGACGAGATAGTGGGCACCCTCATATCCGTTCACCCGAGCAATGAGGAAAGCGGCGTTACCCAGACAAAGGAATACAAACGATTGGCCGCGCACATGGAAGCGGTGTTCGAGACGTCCAGTGACGGCATCTGGATAACAGATGGCGATGGCGTGGTGCTGGACATCAACAAGGCCTCCGAGAACCTCAACTCGATCTATGCGGCTCAGGCCATCGGGAAGAATGTCGCGGAACTCGTCAAGGAAAGCTTCATAGACAGATCCGCCACCCTTGAAGTGCTCAAGAAAAAACGGCGCATCTCTGTCCTGCAGCAAGTCCGCAAGACCGGACGCCAACTCATCGTGACCGGCACTCCCACATTCAATGAAGACGGGAGCATACGCCTTGTCGTGCTCAATGAACGGGATATCACCGATCTCAACGAACTCCGCAGCACGCTGGCCCAGACCCGCAAAGCCAAGGAAAAAGCCGAAGCCGAGCTGACCGGCCTCTCCCTCATGGAACTCAAGAAGGGACATGTGGTGGCCGAGAGCACATCCATGCGCAAGGCCATGGAAACCGCGCAAAAACTCGCCAAATTCGAAACATCGGAGATCCTGCTCATGGGCGAATCCGGCACCGGCAAAGGGCTGCTCGCCAAGTTCATCCATGACACCAGCCCCCGCAGAGACAAGCCCTTTATTCAGGTAAACTGCGCCACCCTGCCGGAAACATTATTTGAGGCCGAACTCTTCGGCTATGAGAAAGGCGCGTTTACCGGGGCATCGGAGCAAGGCAAATCAGGCATGTTTGAGTTGGCTGCCGGAGGGACCTTCTTTTTGGATGAAGTGGGTGAAATCCCTCTGGACATGCAGGCCAAGCTGCTCAAATGCCTGGATGATCACGAATATTACCCCTTGGGAGCGAGCCAGCCGAAACGCGTCAACTGCATCATTGTCGCGGCCACCAACCGCAACCTGAAAGCTCTTGTCGAGCACAAGGAATTTCGCCGGGATTTGTTATACAGGCTCAACACCTTCACTGTGAACATACCACCGCTAAGACAACGTCCTGAAGACGTGTTCGAGCTGACCAACCATTACCTCAATCAATTCAATACTATCTTCAAAACCTCGAAACGAATCGGGACGGCCGGCATGAAAATCATGCAAAAACACCCGTTTCCCGGCAATGTCCGCGAACTCATCGGCGTACTCAAGAAAGCCGTGGTCATCTGCGAAGAAGATAATCTGGACGAATATCTTGAAGACATCTTTGAACGAACAGGCGAAAAAGGCCGTGAAATCGGGACCATGTCTGAAGAGGTAGGACGACTGGAGCGCAAGATGCTCCGACAGGCCATGACCGCCTGCAACAACACGCGAGAGATGGCCGGATATCTGGGCATCAGCCAGCCCACGGTCGTCCGAAAAATGAAGCGATACAATCTGCGCGACGCTTGATTCAATATTGAATCAAAGAAATTTGAAAATGTAGCTAAATTGACATTTTTGACAATCATCGTCGCAATACACAATAATGAAGTGCAGGCTTTATCTTTTTTGACACTTTATGTTCAATTCCCCTCATATAATTGCTGATTTACCAATCAACAGTAACAATCTTGTAAATTATCGCTTTGATTCATAATTGAATCAACATTTAATCTAATAATTTAAATAATTTAGCCTTGTTGTTCGATTCAATACTGAATCAACACAGGGGAAGCGCCTTCCCTGCCATATGCATAACATCTTAATATAAAAGGAGAAATACTAACGGGACCACCATTTGCTATTATATCGTCAGTCAATGCATTCCAACACGATATACTAATGGTGAAATCATGATCAAAACAGATGAGTTACTTCAGAGACGAAACAAAGCCGTTCCCCGCGGCGTGATCAACCTCACTTCCATTTATGCAGACTCGGCCAGCAACGCCACGGTAACCGATGTAGAGGGCAATACATATATAGACTTTGCCAGCGGCATCGGCGTCAACAATGTGGGGCATTGCCATCCCGAAGTGGTCAGCGCGGTGCAGAAACAGGCAGCCAAGATGCTGCACACCTGTTTCCACGTCATGCCGTATGAAGGCTATGTCGCGGTAGCGGAAAAACTCAATGCGCTGACGCCCGGCGATTTCGACAAGATGACCGGATTATTCAACTCCGGCGCGGAAGCCGTTGAAAACGCCATCAAGGTCGCCCGCTACGCCACCGGTCGCCCCGCCATCATCGCATCCGGCTCCGGGTTCCATGGCCGCACCCTGCTGGCCTCCACCCTGACCGCGAAGATCAAGCCCTACAAGGCCGGTTTCGGCCCCTATGCCCCTGAAGTCTACCGCATTCCCTACGCATACTGTTACCGCTGTCCCGTGGGCTGTTCCTACCCGAGCTGCAACATCGAATGTGCGGAACTGCTGAAGAAACGGTTTGTGGACATGGTGGACCCGGAATCCGTGGCCGCCATCATTCTGGAACCGGTGGCCGGAGAAGGTGGGTTCGTGGTGCCTCCCAAGGAATATTTCCCCCGCATCAAGGAAATCTGTGAAGAGTTCGGCATCCTGTTCATCGCGGATGAAGTCCAGTCCGGCATCGGCCGCACCGGCACCATGTTCGCCATAGAACAGTGGGACATGATCCCTGATCTGCTGACATCGGCCAAGTCCCTGGGCGGCGGTATGCCCATCTCCGCCTGTACGGGACGCGCCGATCTCATGAACGCCCCGCAACCCGGCGGTCTGGGCGGCACATACGGCGGCAACCCCGTCAGCTGTGCCGCGTCCCTCGCGGCTCTGGAAATCGCCCAGCGCGACGACCTGCCCGGACAATCTCGGAAACTCGGCACCACGGTCAGAGCCGTCTTTGAAGACTGGGCCAGGAAATTCGACTGCATCGGCGATATCCGCGGTTTGGGTTCCATGCTTGCCCTGGAGCTGGTCCATGACCGCACGACCAAGACCGTTGCCCCGGATCTGACCAAGGCCGTGGTGGCGGAGTGCGCCAAAAACGGACTCGTTCTGCTCTCCTGCGGCAATGGCGGCAACGTCATCCGCACGCTCATGCCCCTGACCATCACCGACGCAGAGCTTGAACGCGGCCTCTCCATCATGGAAGCGGCCTTTGAGACGGTAACCAAGGGTTAATCCATGAAAGGGATCTTCGGTCGCGTACTTACCATCGATGTCACCACGCGGACATTTTCCATTGATCCGCTGCCCGACCTCGGCCTGCCTCTGCCCGGAGGCAAGGCGCTTGGCACCCGGTTGCTCCTGGAGCTGAACACGCCGGGTGTCGACCCCCTTGCCCCAGGCAACTACCTGATCGTGACCACAGGCCCCTGCTGCGGCACCTCGGCATGGGGCGGAAGCCGCTACGGCGTTTACTCCAAATCTCCGCAGACAGGGTTCTACGCAGAGTCCTATTCAGGGGGAAAAACGCCTGAAGCCATCGACCGAACAGGTTTTGATGCCGTCATCATCACGGGCGCGTCCGATACGCTGCTCGCCCTGGCGGTCCACCCGGACGGCTGTGATTTCCATGACGTTCCCGACCTGGCCGGAGTGGAGACCTATCAGACCGAAGACGAGATACTGGCCCGGTTCGCTCCCACAGGGGACGGATTCGGCAAACCCGGCGCCATGGTCATCGGACCGGCCGGTGAAAATCTGGTCAGCTTCTCGGTCATCGAAAACGACTACTGGCGCTCTGCCGGTCGTAGCGGCATGGGTGCGGTCCTCGGCTCCAAGAAAGTCAAAGGCATCGTGTTCTGCGGCGACCGCAAACGGGAAATAGCCGACCCCAAGGGGCTGAAGGCCTTTGCCAAGCAGTTCATCACCGAACACAGGGATTCTCCGGCAACCAAAGCGTACAAGGCTCGCGGCACGACCCTGATGGTCGAGCTCATGAACACGGCCGGGGCCTTCCCGACCCGCTACTGGTCATCCGGCACCTGCGATCACTGGGAACATATCAGCGGCGACACCTTTCACGAGCAACATGACATCACGCCCCATGCGTGCCTCAAGTGTTTCATGGCGTGCGGACGCAAGGCGCGCATCGTCTCCGGCCCCCACAAAGGGCTCCAGATCGAAGGCCCCGAGTACGAGACCATCTACGCCTTCGGCGGCCTGTGCATGATCAGGGGCATGGATGAAATCGCCCACCTCAATGATCTCTGCGACCGCCTCGGCATGGACACGATCTCCGCCGGAAACCTGTGCGGCCTCGTGGCCGAAGCGTCAAGCCAGGGCCGACTGGATGCGCCACTGACCTACGGTGACGGCGAAGCCATCTCCGCCCTGCTCGATCAGATCGCCAACCGCGATGGGCTGGGGGACATCCTGGCGGACGGCATTGCCAAAGCCGCCAAAAAACTCGACCTCGAAGACATGGCCGTCCACGTCAAGGGCATGGAGCCTGCCGGATACGACCCTCGCGTTCTCAAGGGCATGGGATTGTCCTACGGCACCTCTCCGCGCGGCGCCTGCCATCTGCGGACCACGTTCTACAAGCCGGAACTGTCCGGCATGATTCCGCCGGAGACCATAGACGGCAAAGCGGATATGCTCATCAATTTTGAAGACCGGCTGGTTCTGTTCGACTGTCTCATACTCTGCCGCTTTTACCGCGACATGTATGGTTGGGAACAGCTTGCCGAACTGCTCACCCTGATAACGGGAGAGACATGGACCGAGGCGGCCCTCCGCAAGGCAGCGTCCGACGTGGTGGACAACACCCGCCGCTTCAACATCCAGGAAGGGCTCACGCCCGACCACGATTTACTGCCACGAAAACTGCATGAAGCGCTGCCCACGGGCCACGTTATAACCCGGGAGGAATACGCCCTCCTGTTGAGCGATTACTACAGCCTGCGCGGTTGGGACATTTCCGGGAATCCCCAGTCCGAACCCACGGCAACCACCAAGTAGGAGAAGAGATTATGACCTTAGAAGCATACGCGGTTCACAAGAGTTACGGTGACGTCCAGGCGCTCAAGAACGTGGATATAACGGTTAAGAAAGGCGAACTTTTCACCTTGCTCGGCCCGTCAGGCTGCGGCAAGACCACCCTGCTGCGCATCATCGCGGGCCTTGAGCAGGCCGACTCCGGCTCCGTCTTCCTGAACGGACTGCCCATCACAGACAAACCCGCAAACGAACGGCCCGTGAACACGGTCTTTCAAAGCTATGCCCTCTTTCCACACATGACCAACGCGGACAACGTGGCCTTTGGCCTTCGTTCCCAAAAGAAGCCTGAGTCCGAGATCAAACAGAAGGTCCAGAAGACACTGGACATGATGGAGCTGTCCGACTTCGGCGACCGCTTCCCGGACCAGCTCTCGGGCGGGCAGCGTCAGCGTGTGGCCATGGCCCGCGCACTGGTCTGCCAGCCGGAACTGCTGCTCCTAGACGAACCCATGTCCGCTCTGGACGCCAAGCTGCGTACCCAGTTGCAGGTTCAGCTCAGACGCCTTCAGCAAAAACTGAACAAGACCTTCATCCTCGTCACCCATGACCAGGACGAGGCGCTGACCGTATCCGACCGCATCGCGGTCATGAAGGATGGCGAGGTGCTCCAATGTGGCTCACCCCGCGCCATCTACGATCGCCCCAACTGCCGGTTCGTTGCCGAATTCATCGGGACGGCCAACATTCTGGAAGCGGAACGCCGCAACGACCAGATCATCACGTCTGTGGGCAAACTGACCCTGCCGACCCTGCCCCAGTGGAAACGGGGCGCACTGGTCATCCGGCCGGAAGGCATCCGTCTGCGCGATGAAGAGCCGAAAAAAAACGGCGTACTGGCCACGATCACGGAGACATTCTATCGCGGCACCTTCCTGGACATCACCCTGGAACCGGGCCAACTGCGCATGCGCTGCGCACCGCACAAGAAACTTGCCGTGGGCGACAAGGTCTGGGTCGAACTGCTTGAGGAAGCACTGGTGGCCATCGATGACTAAACACACACAATCAAGCACCCGCATCTGGTTCGGCGAAATGACCACCCGGCGCGCCCTCAGGCGTCGCGGACTGCTCCACATCACTCCGGGGCTGTTCTGGATTCTCATGTTCCTGACCATTCCGGCCCTGGCCCTCATCGCCCTGTCCTTTGCCACGCGCGGCGGATATGGCGAGATTCAGTGGATCTTCACCTTCGAGAACTACACCCGACTGGCCGGGTACGGCCTGTTCGGCTGGTCCCCGGACTATCTCTATATCCTGGCGCGCTCCTTGTGGGTGGCGCTGGTGACCACGGTCGTCTGCACGGCCCTGGCGTTTCCGCTGTCCTTTTATATTGCCAAAAAGCCCAAGCATACACGGTATATCTGGCTGACGCTGGTGATCATCCCGTTCTGGACCAACCTGGTCATCCGCACCTATGCGTGGCAGCTCGTCCTGTCTCCGGACCTGCCCATCGCCAAATTCGCGGCCGTGCTCGGGCTCATCCCTGCCGGCAGCCCGCTCTATCCGTCATCCTTTGCCGTATACATGGGCATGATCTCCGCCTTCCTGCCGTTTATCGTCCTGCCGCTCTACTCCAGCGTGGAGAAGCTTGACTGGTCGCTGGTCGAGGCGGCCTACGACCTTTACTCCGACAAGCGCCGGGTCTTCATGCAGGCCATCCTGCCCCAGACCCTGCCCGGTCTGTCAGTCGGAGCCATACTGACCTTTGTCCCGGCCATGGGCATGTTCCTCATCCCCGACTTCCTGGGCGGCGCAAAATACATGCTGGTGGGTAACCTCATCCAGCAGCAGTTCGGCAAGAGCCGCGACTGGCCCTTTGGTGCGGCGGTCTCCCTCGCCCTCATGGCCCTGACGCTCATCGGTCTGTTCCTGTTCCGCCGTAAAGGCCAAGACATCGAGGTGGTCTAGCATGAGAAAAACACGATCATTCTTCATCCCGGCCTGCGCACTGGGCACACTGGCATTTCTCTATGTCCCGCTCATGGCCGTGGCCTCGTTCTCGGTGAACAACTCCCGTTTCGGACTGACCTGGCAGGGATTCACCTGGAAGTGGTATCTGGAGCTGTTCCGTAACGAGCAGATTCTGGAAGCTGTCTGGAACACCCTGATCCTCGGTTTCGTGTCCACCATCATCGCCACGGTCGTGGGCACGGCTCTGGCCATCGGCATGAGCCGCTTTCCCTGGAACAAAAAGACGTCGGCCTTTTTCGAATTCAACCTGTATATGCCGGTCATCACACCGGAAATCGTTTTCGCAGGCGCACTGGTGATCGCCTTTGCCACCCTGCGCTATGTCTCGTCCATTTTCGAACCCGGCCTGCTGAACATGATCATCGGCCATGTCACCTTCCAGGTCGCCTTTGTGGCGCTGGTGGTCAAGAGCCGCCTTGCCGCCTTCAACAACGAGATCGAGGAAGCGTCCAGAGATCTCTACGCAAGCAACTGGTACACCATGCGCAAGGTCATACTGCCCATGCTCACCCCCGGCATCGTGTCCGGCGCCATGCTTGCCTTCACCCTTTCCCTTGATGACTTCATCATCAGTTTCTTCACCGCCGGTCCCACCTCGGTAACCCTGCCGCTGTACATATACGCGGAAGTGCATCGCGGCATTACGCCGAGGATTCACGCCCTGTCCACTGTCGGGTTGCTGGCGACAATACTACTGGTTGTCATTTCTGAGAAAATATCCAACAATTCCAAAAAGAAGGAGAACTCCCATGCGTAAACTTCTGTTCGCTGCCATGATGGTCCTGACTGTTCTGATGCTGGTTCCCAGCGCCTTTGCCGCCGAGGAGATGCGGCTGCTCATCTGGAGTGAGTACATGCCTGAAGACTTTTTGACCGATTTCGAGAAAGACACCGGAATCAAGGTCAGGGTGGAATACTACGAGTCCATGGAAGAGATGGTCGCCAAGCTCCAGGCCGGCGGCAAAAACCAGTATGACGTGGTGGTCCCCTCCGATTACATCATCCCCGCCATGATCAAACTCGATCTGCTCAAGGAACTGGATCACTCCAAGCTTCCCAACCTGAAGAACCTGCAGGACACCTTCATCAACCCGGCATGGGATGACGGCAACAAGTACACCGTGGCCTATCAGTGGGGCACCCTGGGACTCATGTACCGCAAGGACAAGATCAAGGATTTCGACGGCACATGGTCCGTCATGTTCGATGCCGCCAAACGTGAAGGTGCGTTCATCTTCATCGACTCCGTGCGCGAGATGCTCGGCGTGGCCCAGTGTTACATGGGCATGGACGTCAACACCACGGACAAGACCGAACTCAAGAAACTCATGGACAAGATGCTTGAAGCCAAACACGACAAGTACTTTGCTGGCTTTGACGTCGGTACCGGTGGCCGTTCCAAGGTTGCAGCAGGCACCGCCATTGCCGCTATCGTCTACAATGGTGACGCCCTGCGCGCCGTGGCCGATAACCCGGACACCTGCGCTTTCGTGAACCCCAAGGGCGGCACCATCGGTTGGGTGGACAACATGTCCATTCCCATCGGCGCCCCCCACCCGGACCTGGCATACACCTTCATCAACTGGGTACTGAAACCCGAAGTCGGCGCAAAGCTGTCCAACTGGACCCAGTACGCCACCCCGAATAAGGCCGCCTTCCCGTTCATTACACCTGAAGACTTCAAAAATCCGGCCATCTATCCTGAAGAATCCTACATGCCGTCCTTGCAGTTCATCAAGGATCTGGGCAATGACAACAAGATGTATGATCAAATCTGGACCATGGTTAAATCCCGTTAATTCATCAATAAAACCGGTGGTCGGAGCGCATGCTCCGGCCACCACCCCACAACTATCATGAATGATCGCTATCTGCTTTTGAATGGAACCATCCTCACTATGGATGACAAGGACTCCCGCCACACGGCCGTAGCCGTGGAAAACGGACGTATCCGCAGTGTCGGCTCCACCTCCGACATGGCCGCCTTTATGGACGAGAAGTGGCCTGTCATTGACCTTGAAGGACACACTGTCCTTCCCGGTTTCATTGACTCCCACCAGCACCTTGGTCTCACTGGCCAGGTCCTGAACGGCATCGATTTTCTGAACACCAGGACGCTGGACACTGTCTATGAAAAGGTCGGCGCAGTCGCTGCACAGGCCAAGCCGGGTGCCTGGATTCTCGGGTACACACTGAACGACTTTGGGCTGAAGGAGAAGCGCCTTCCGCTCAAGGAAGAACTGGATGCGGTCTGCACGGACAACCCCATCATGGTGGTCCATTCCTCATGGCACATGTGTGCGCTCAATTCCACGGCGCTGGATATTCTGAACCTGCCGCCCGACCTGCCCGGCATGGACCTCGGTGACGACGGCAAGCCCACCGGCGTGGTGCGCGACCCCGGCGCCGTGACCCATGTGTTCCCGGCTGTTTCCTCCCTCACGCCCGAAGACGTCAAAATGGCCAGCTTCCGCAAGGCATGCGAAGCGGCCATCCGACAGGGCATCACTACCCTGCATTGTCTGGAAGGCGGCGAGTTCGGCCCCGGCGACACCCAGATGGTGATCAGGAACACGGACCAACTCCCGGTGCATACCGTGCTCTGGAATCAGGTCATGGACATTGAAGAGACAGTGGATCTGGACCTCACCCGCATCGGCGGCTGCATCTGCGCAGACGGCGCCATCGACGCCTATACCGCCGCCCTGTTCGAGCCGTACCTTGATCAGCCGGGCAACTGCGGCACATTGAATTTCTCGCAGGAGGTCATGGACGACTTCATCCTGCGCGCTCACAAGCAGGGATTGCAGGTAGCCATCCACTGCGAAACCGACGCCGCCATTGAGCAGGTCCTCTCTGCCATGGAAAAAGCCCTCGCAGCACACCCCCGCGACGACCATCGCCACCGCATCGAGCACTGTGAAATCCCGACACGGGATCAGGTGGAGCGTATGGGCAGGGCCGGCATTCTGGCTGGCATGCAGCCCGCATTTTTCCCCTATCTGGTTGACATGGACGACTACGAACTCAGGTTCGGCAAGGAGCGTCTGCGCTGGATTCACCCATACCGGACCATGCGTGAAGAAGGCGTGGTCATGTGCGGTGGTTCAGACTGTCCTGTCACCCCCCACGGCCCGCTGACCGGCATCCAGGCCGCCGTCCTTCACCCCATCGAAGAGGAGCGGCTCACGCCCACGGAGGCCATCCGCATGTTCACCATCGACGCCGCCTACAGTGCGTTCGAAGAAAAAGAGCGCGGCAGCATCGAGCCAGGTAAATATGCCGACCTCGTGATCCTGGCCCACGACCCCACGACCGTGGCCCCGGAAGCTATCCGGGACATCAAGATCATTAAGACCATCGTGGAGGGAAAACCCGTGGAAGACGTCAGGGACGGGCCTGACTCCAATGCCAACTAGAATCAATCAAAAGCACATAAATACAAATAGATAAACAGTTCGGAGAAGAATCATGACACGCGACATCAAGAAAGCCTTTCAGGAAGCGACAGACTTTGTGGACATCATCAAGCAACCTGTCGGTGAAGTTTCACTCGACGACCGCAAGGCCATTGCCACGGAGACTGTCGAAAACTTCCGCGACTACATCAACAAAGGTTTTCTGGAATACCGCAAGTCCGTCACCGAGGCCGGTTCCTTTGCCGTGACCGAATGGACAGGGCAGGGTTCCATACTGGTAGACGCTCTTGAGCGCGAATATATCGATATCCTCGGCGGTTTCGGTCTCTACAGCTACGGCATCCGCCACCCCAAGATCGTGGAAGCCGTCAAGGCACAGCTCGATCGCTCGCCCCAGTACTCCCAGGAAATGCTCGACCCGCTGCGTGCCAAACTCGCCCGCGTCATCGCCCACCTCACCCCCGGCGACATCCAGTACGGTTTCTTTGCCAACTCCGGCACCGAGGCCGTTGAAGGTGCCATGAAACTGGCCAAGTTCTACACCGGCAAGAAAGGGTTCATCTCCATGCTCAAGGGGTTCCACGGCAAGACGCTGGGGTCCCTGTCCCTCATGGGCAAGAACGACTACCGCGCCCCGCTCCTGCCCCTGCTGGAAGGTGTGCGCCACGTCCCCTTTGGTGATGCCGACGCTGTCGAGCAGGAATTGAAGAACGCCCTGGCCGTGGGCGACGACATCGCCGGTGTCGTGGCCGAACCCATCCAGGGTGAAGCCGGTGCCATCGTGCCCCCGGATGACTACTGGCCGCGTCTGCGTGAGATCTGCGACAAATACGGCGTGCTGCTCATCGCCGATGAAGTCCAGACCGGATTTGGCCGCACCGGTGAAATCTTCGGCGTGGATCACTGGGATGTGACCCCTGACATCATGTGCTTCGGCAAGGCCCTCGGCGGCGGCGTGGTGCCCATGTCCGGTTTTTTCTCCACCCCCAAGATCTGGGAAGTCATGGAACCGAACCCGTTCATGCACACCACGACCACAGGCGGCAACCCGCTTGCCTGCGCGTCTGCCCTCGCCGCCCTTACGGTCATGCATGAGGAAGATCTGCCCAGACAGGCCAAGGAAAAGGGCGAGTACGTCAAGAAACGGCTGAACGAGATGGCTGACACCTACCCCGGAATCTTCGACACCATCTCCGGTCGCGGTCTGCTCATCGGCATGCAGTTCGTCAGCGATGAAATCGGCTACGCCGTGGCGTCCGGTCTGTTCGCCCGCGGCGTCATCACCGCAGGCACCCTGACCAACGCCAAGTGCATCCGTTTCGAGCCTGCGCTGAACATCCCCTACGAACTGCTGGATGAAGCGCTGAACAAGATGGAAGACGTCATCAAGACCCTGCCCAAGAACTAAGGAGACCCGCTATGGATATGAAATTATGGATCAACGGCCAATGGACTGACGCCGCCGACGGCGCGCAGATGGATGTTGAGAATCCGGCTACCGGGGCTGTGGTGGCCTCTGTGGCCAAGGCAGGGGAGAAGGACGTCCTCCGTGCAGTGGAATCCGCCAAGACCGCCTTTGAGGACGGTCGCTGGTCCGGGCTGACCCCGGCCGACCGGTCCGCGACCCTCTGGAAGCTGGCCGACCTGCTTGAGGCCCGCATGGAAGAATTTGCGCGGGTGGAATCGGAAGACACAGGCAAGCCCTATGAATTCCTCAGCCTGGGTGCGGACCTGCCCTTCTGCATAGACAATCTGCGCTTCTTTGCGGCCGCCGCCCGAGATACAGGTGGCCATCATGCCGGTGAATTTGCCGAAGGATACACCTCCATCTACCGCCGCGACCCCGTGGGCGTGGTCGGACAGATCGCGCCGTGGAACTACCCGCTGCTCATGGGCGTCTGGAAAATCGGCCCTGCCCTGGCCGCCGGATGCACAGCCGTACTCAAACCCGCGTCCCTGACCCCGCGCACCTCCCTCATGCTTGGAGAGCTGACTGCCGAGGCAGGCATCCCTGACGGCGTGGTCAACGTGGTCGCGGGCAATGTAGGCCACATGCTCACCACCCATCCCGACATCAGGATGGTCAGCCTGACCGGTGCCACCGAGACGGGCGTGGCGGTCATGAAAAGCGCGGCAGACACCGTCAAGCGCGTGCACCTGGAGCTGGGCGGCAAGGCCCCGGCCCTTGTCTTTGAAGACGCCGATATCTCCCTTGTGGCCGAGAAACTGTCACTGGCCGCGTACTGCAACTCCGGCCAGGACTGCACCGCCGCCACCCGCATCATCTGTCACACATCCATTGAATCGGATGTCCGCGAGGCCATGGTCGCGGCCATGGAAAAGGTCAAGGTCGGCGATCCGTTCGACGCATCCACTGAAATGGGTTCCATGATCTCCGCCAGACACCTGGACATGGTTTCCGGGTTTGTGGAGCGCGCCGAAAAAGACGGTGCTTCCATCCTGTGCGGCGGTAAGGTCATTGACGGTCCCGGCGCTTTTTTCCAGCCCACGGTGATCGCCGACGTTGCCCAGGATTCCGAAATCGTGCAAAAAGAAGTCTTCGGTCCCGTGATAACCATCCAGAGTTTCGGGGACGAAAAAGAAGCCGTTGCCCTGGGCAATGACGTCGACTTCGGGCTGGCCTCCTCTGTCTTCACTCGCGATGTCGCCCGGACCATGCGCGTCTGCCGCGCTCTGGAGTTCGGCACGGTATGGGTCAACGACCACCTGCCGCTGGCTTCCGAGACCCCGCATGGCGGTTTCAAACAGTCAGGGTTCGGCAAGGATCTCTCTGCCGAGGCGGTGGGCGATTATCTGGTCACCAAACATGTCATGATCAACACCGTTGATTAGTAATACTGAAGGAATACCCATGGCGAACACTCCTGTTACACCTATCCGTATCCCCGTCCGTGCGCCCATCTGCGACGGTCTGCACATGCCTGCCGAATGGGCCGAGCATGAAGCCACATGGATGATCTGGCCATGCAAGCCGGGCGTCTGGCGCGGCATGGAGAAACCCCGTTGCGCCTATGCGGAAGTCGCCAAGGCGATCTCCCGGTTCGAGCCGGTCTACATGATGTGCCGCCCGGAGCTGCTGGAGGACGCCAGGTACTACTGCGGCGATTTCACCACGCTGGTTCCCATGGACACCCGCGACTCCTGGGCCCGCGACTCGGCTCCCACCTTTGTGGTGGACGGCAGGGGCGGCGTGGCCGGAGTCGACTGGATATTCAATGACTGGGGTCACATAGCTCGATATGAAGGCAAATATGATGAACCCATGGGGCTGCATGTGCTGGAACACCTGAACATGCGCAGGTATGCTGCTCCCTTCATTATCGAAGGGGGTGGTCTCCACACTGACGGCGAAGGCACCCTGCTCACCACTGAGCAGGTGCAGTTCGACCCCAACCGCAACGCGGGCTTCTCCGCCACGGACTTCGAAGACCTCTTCCATGCCTACCTCGGTACGGAAAAGGTCATCTGGCTCGGCAATGGTCTGGAGGATGACGAGACCAACGGGCATGTGGATATCCTCGCCTGTTTCGTTCGTCCCGGTGTGGTCATGGTGCATGATTGCACCGACCCGGAGAACAACAACTACGCGGTCACCCAGGACGCCATCAAACGGCTTGAAGCAGCCACGGATGCCAAGGGCCGCTCCCTTGAAATCATCCGTATCCCCGAACCCGCTCCGCGCTACCACGGGGACTGGCGCATGGACCTGAGCTACATCAACTTCTACATGTGCAACGGAGGCATCATCATGTCTTCCTTTGATGATCCCATGGATGAAGTGGCCTACAAGATACTGTGCGACGCCTTCCCCACCCGCGAAGTCATCCAGATACCAAGTATCGACATCTTCGCCGGTGGCGGCGGTATCCACTGCATTACCCAGCAGCAGCCCAAAGGCGCACCGCTGCCCGTGTTTTAGGAGCGCGCAATGAGTAAAACGACATTGGCCGTCACCCAGATGGCGTGCGGCGACGACTTTGCCACCAACGTGGACAAGGCGGAATCCCTGGTACGCAAGGCCGCGTCCTCGGGTGCTCAGATCATCCTCCTGCAGGAGCTGTTCGAGGGGCCCTACTTCTGCAAAACCCAGAAACATGACTATTTTGCCTACGCCCACGAAGCAACTCTGAAAGATTCGCTTCTGGCACGATTCTCCACTCTGGCACAGGAGTTGGGCGTGGTCCTGCCTGTGAGTTTCTTTGAGCGCGCAGGCAAGGCATACTACAACTCCATGGCCATGATGGACGCGGACGGGACCATGCTCGGCCTCTACCGCAAAACCCATATCCCCCAAGGGCCGGGATACGAAGAGAAATACTACTTCAACCCCGGAGACACCGGATTCAAGGTGTGGGAAACGGCCCATGGCAACGTCGGCGTGGGCATCTGCTGGGACCAGTGGTACCCGGAGGCCGCCCGTGCCATGGCGCTCATGGGCGCGGACGTACTCATGTACCCCACGGCCATCGGTTCCGAACCGACCATGCCGGAGTGTGACTCCATGCCCCATTGGCGACGGACCCAACAGGGTCACGCCGCCGCCAACGTCATGCCTGTGTGTGCATCCAACCGCATCGGCACAGAAATAGACGACGATGTCGAGTTGACCTTCTATGGCTCATCCTACATCACCGATCCTATGGGCGAACTCATCGCCGATGCCGACCGCGTGACCGAAGGGGTGCTGTTGGCAGAAGTGGATTTCGACGAAATTCGCAACTTCCGCGCGGGCTGGGGTTTTTTCCGTGATCGCAGGCCTCAGCACTATGCACCGGTCATGACGCTGGATGGGAAAACAAAGATCGGATAACAACAGACTCTCCATCAGGTCCCGCAGTTCTTCTTTGCTGCGGGGCTTTTTCGTGTACGCCGTGGGATGGTTGACTGCTCCCTCATGACGCCGGACCGCACCATTTGCCATTGGAAATTTTTTCGGGATGCGCTAAGAATGGGGACGTCCACAAAGATTTCCATGTCAATCCGGATTGGATTCGACATGCATCGGACAGCAGAAAGGACGCTCGGTCCCTACCGCCAATGCACTCAAGGAATGAAATGCAGAAGAACCTCGAAATCTACCTCGACAACCTCCTGAACTGGTTGCAAACCAATTTCCTCACCCCCAACGCCATAACGCAGTGGGTATGCATTCTGTTCGGTGTCGTGCTGGTCTTTTCACTCGGTCTTGTCATCGGCCCCATGTTCCGTCGCTGGGTCAAAGCCTCTGTCTCCAACGAGTTCCTGCGCTCCCTCTTCTCGGTGACCGCCTCCGTAACCCATAGCCTGACCTTCTTCCTGTACTCCCAGATATGCATCAGCTTCTTTGTCATGAAGGATGACTTTCCCCGCTGGATCATTGCCGCCAGCGATCTATCCATCGCCTGGGTGGCTATCCGACTGTCCACCTACATCATTCCCAACAGGGCGATTTCCCGGCTGGTGGCCTTCTGCGTCTGGGGGCTGGCCCTGCTCCACATCGTCGGCCTGCTCGGCTATATCACCAGCTATCTCCAGACCATGTCCCTGTCCATGGGCGGCAACACCATCTCGGTCTACGGCATGATCAAGGGGTTGATTCTGGCGGCCATCTGCCTGCAACTGGCCCGGGTCATCTCCACCTTCACGGCCAAACGGATCGAGACTTCACACACCCTGTCTCCCTCACTGCAGGTGTTGATCAACAAACTCATCAACATCGGCCTGTATACCGCGGCCCTGCTCTTCACCCTGTCCAGCATCGGACTCGACCTGACCAGCCTGACCATCTTCTCCAGCGCCCTTGGTGTCGGCGTCGGTTTCGGCCTGCGCACCATTTTTGCCAACTATATTTCCGGCATCCTGCTGCTGCTCGACAAGTCCATCAAGCCCGGCGATGTCATCGAACTGGTCGGCGTTTTCGGTACGGTTCGCTACATGCACGCCCGCTACGCATCGGTCCTGACCCGCAGCGGCAAGGAATACCTCATTCCCAATGAGAAACTCATCACCAATGAGGTCATCAACTGGTCTTACTCCAATACCAATGTCCGTCTGGTCATTCCGGTGGGCGTGTCCTATGCGTCCGACATCCATCAAGTCAAAAAAATCATGGAAGACGCCACAAAGGGCATCAAACGCATACTGCGCACCCCACCTCCACTGGCCCGCCTTTCCGGCTTTGGAGACAGCTCTGTGGACATGGAGTTATGTGTCTGGATTGCAGACGCCGAAGACGGTGTGGGCAACGTCACCAGTGAAGTCCTGTTCAATATCTGGGATCTGTTCAAGGAAAATGACATCGAGATCCCCTTCCCGCAGCGCGATCTGCACATCAAGTCAGGCTCGCTGGGATAGTCCCCGAGGACTGCACCGGGAAAATGGCACCCTATTGCCCCTTCCCGCTCTCCATCTTCTTCAGCTTCTCCCGCAGGGTTTTGCGGTTGATGCCCAGCACCTCTGCCGCGCGGGTCTTGTTGCCCCGGACCATGGTCAGCACATTGCGGATATGCTCGTACTCCACCTCGGCCAGGGAACGGTTGACGCTCCCCTCCACTGGCAGGCTGAAGCGCATGGAATCAGGCAGGTCAGTGACCTCGATGGGGTCATGGTCCACAATGACCACCAGCCGCTGAATGAGATTCTCCAGTTCACGAACATTGCCGGGCCAGGCATGGGTACGCAACGCATGCAGGGCCTCATCCGTCAGGTTGGGCGGCACACGGTTCATGGCCTGTGAAAACTTGGTCAGGAACAGATTGATGAGCACCAGAATGTCATCACCCCGCTCACACAGGCGCGGAACCGGGATATCCACCACGTTGATGCGGTAATAGAGATCCTCACGAAAGCCCCCTTCCTCCACCAACTGCTTCAAATCCTTGTGCGAAGCGGCCAGTATGCGGGTGTCCACGGTATGCACCAGACTGGAACCGACCTTGGAAAATTCCTTGGACTGGATCACGCGCAGCAGCTTGGCCTGCATGTTGGGGCTGGCATCGCCGATCTCGTCCAGAAAGATCGAACCGCCGTGGGCGATCTCGAAGAATCCCGCCCGAGAATCCTTGGCGCCGGTGAACGCGCCCTTGACGTGACCGAACAACTCGGATTCCACCAGACTGTCTGGAATGGCCGTGCAGTTGACGGGCACGAATGATGCGGTTCGCCGATTGGAGTTGTAATGCACGGCACGGGCCACCAGCTCCTTGCCGGTGCCGGAGTCTCCTGAGATAAGCACGTTGGCGTCTGTGGAAGCGGCCTTTTGTATGCGCCTGAACACTCGCTGCATTTCCGGTGAGTTACCGATAATCCCAAAATTGTCCGGGGGCGTATCCGAGGTGGAGAGCACGCGTCTGCGGCGGAGTCGGTCAACGATGCGCGTGACCGACGATAACAGCTCTTCGGTGGTAAAAGGCTTGGCCAGGTACTCGCCCGCGCCGTCCTTGATGGCCTCGACAGCGCCGGGGATGGAAGGATACCCGGTGATCATCATGATATCCACGTCCTGATGATTGGCTCGGACGTGCTTGATCAGGTCCAGCCCGGTGGCTTCGGGCATCCGGTAGTCCGTGATCACCAGGTCTATGTCCAACTCATCGAGCAGAGACAGCGCCTCATCCACGCGTTCACAGGTAAAGACCTGGTAGCCTTCGGGTTCAAGATTGCGCTTGAGCACCTCGAGGGTCGCCCTGGAATCATCTACTGCCAGAATGCGTATGGCATCACTCATGAGTCAACACCCTTGTTGCTGTTGGGACAGGGGATGGCCACTTCCACCCGCGTACCCTCACCGGGCCTGCTGTCCACTTGAATGAACCCGCCATGTGCCTTGACTATACCATGTGTCACGGAAAGGCCAAGCCCTGATCCCTTGTCCACGTCCTTGGTGGTATAAAAGGGAGTGAAAATCTGTTTGAGGACTTCCGGCTCCATCCCTGTCCCGGTGTCCTCCACAATGAGATACACATCCGTATCATTGGACCATGTTCGTACGTTCACCTTGCCCCCACGCTCCATGGCCTGGATGGAATTGACCACCAGATTGACCACCACCTGCTTGACGTGCTGCGGGTCCGCGCTGACCACGGGCTGGGACACATCAAAATCCCGGATGATCGTGATGTCATTCCGCATGGCCCCTGCCTCGGTGATTCGCAGCGCCTGCTCCACGGCCTCATTGAAATTGAGTGTCACGAACTGCGGCGACAACTGTCGGCCAAAGAACATCAGCTTACGAATGATCTCGCGGGCATGCAGGGAAGAATCCACGATATTGTTCAAGTCCGTGACCAGTTGTCCGGACAGGTTGGGCGTCTGCAGAGCCAGCTCGGCAAAACCCAGAATATTGGCCAGAGGCTCGTTGATCTCGTGGGCCACACCGGCCGAGAACTGCCCGATCTTGGCCAGTCGGTCGGACTGCCTGAGCTGACGCTCCAGCTCATGCTTGGCCTTGCGGGTCTCTTTCTTGGCGATGGTGACGGCGATCTGCTGGGCCGCGGTGGCAAAGAGATCCATCTCGTCCTCAATGAAGGCGACACGGCCGCGTCCCTTCTCTCGCACGGCCACGGACAACACCCCACGCCGCTCCTTGTTGACCATGATCTGTTCGGTAAGCATGTGATCCGTGTCCACATATCCCGGCGTTTCCCAGATGCGCTGGTCCAGCTTCAGACGGATAAACGTCATGGCCGGGTTCTGAAACGCGGACGGCAACAGGTCGATCATCTTGGTCAGCAGCACTTCCAGCTCCTGATCAACATCAGCTGAGAGCAAACTGAGTTCGTAGAGGCAGTTGAGTTCCTTGGTTCGTTCAAGGAGCGTAAACCGCTCGCGCAACAATCCTTTTTCGCGAAGGACCAGGTCTGTCACATCCTGACCGACGCACAGCAGGGAAACGGCCTCCCCGTTGTAATCCGTCAGGGGTTTGAGATTCCAGTTGACGTAGACGATATCGCCGTCCTTGGCCGTGATCACTCCGGCAAAAGCGGAGACGCCCTGACCATGTGCGGACTCAAACAACGCGCGGCGCGCCATCCGACGCTCACCCTTATGGATGAAGGTGACAAACCAATCACGGCCGGCAAGCTCCTGTATGGAATACCCGGAGAGCGCCTCCAGTTCGGCGTTGCCATGGATGATGCGCCCGTCAAGATCGAGGGTGACCACGATGCCATGGCTGAGTTCCATGACAGTCTCGTAGTAATTCTGGAGGTTCATTGTACGCTCCTCATCATCCTCAAATAAAATGAAATTCCTTGAAAGTAAACCAACCAGGGGGGTACGACCCGGCGCCCTGAGGCTGCCGAGCCGCACCCTGGTTTGGGTATGGTAGAATTAACGGGAATTAATGACTGAGCTTGAGTCCCCACCCTTCAAAAAGGAAGAGGATGGCAAAGCCATACCACAAAGTATAGAAAACATAAAACGCCAGTGAAAAAACAACCATTCCAATTTGATCCATGATCTGGACAGGTTCAACCTTGAAATAGTTATATGAAGCCTCAACAGCCTTCTTGCCCACATTGCCAATCACCTTTGCCGCCGCGAATTCACGATGGGACTTCAGCGACTTGTCCATGAGCTTCAGACTGGTCCACCAGTTGAACATGGCCCGTCGGGGTTCCAGGTCATACCTGGCGGTGATGGTCTTGCCATCATTGTGATACATGGCCTCAGCGTCTGCCAGACTGGTATTCAGCATGCCCCCCAGAGAGCCGGACACCCGCAACGTGTTGCCTGCCACCTGCGCCTGCGCCCCTGCCCGGGTGAACAGAAGGGCTGACTGTGACGCCTCTATCTCGGTGTCATACGCCAAATCCATGGAGACCTGCTTGTTCGCATACGGGGCCACCTCTTCCTTGAGGGCAGGGATGTAATACACCGACCCCTTGGAAATCGAGTTATAGAGGTTATCGAGATATTCCATCGCATTATGCCCTGAGAACATCGGCTGGAACATCAGATACAAGACCACGAAGAAGGCTATCAGGAGTACGGCTCCACCGTAGAATTCTTTCTTGTTATATATCATTTTAAAGGACCTCCTTGCGCTTGAGCGCAGGAATATTCTTGAGGAACGTGCCGATGACCCAGACAGAGAACCCGCCGATGACAATGAAGAAGAGCCATATGCCTATGTCACTCAAGATTGCACCCAGCCCCGGAGAAACAGGTATGACCCCCATTTCACCCAGCTTGCCGGGCAGTGCGAAGATACGATTCATGAAACCGGCCAGCACGGCCATGGCATAAAAACCACGGATGGTGATGCCAGGCACGACCTTGGTGACCAGCGCACCGATCTGGATGCCGAGCAATGAGCCGATGAGCATGCCCATGGCCAATGTGTAGAAGATGAAGCCGTAAATGGCATACTGTGAGACCGAGGCAAACCCTGCGGTGAACACGATCTGGAAGATGTCCGTGCCAACGGTGGTCATGGAAGATACACCGAGGACATAGACGAAAATCGGGAAGGTCAGGAAGCCGCCGCCGACCCCCATGATGCCCGCAGCCAGACCCACGAGGGCACCGGACAGCACCAGGAATATCCAGGAAATCCTGCGTCCGCCGGGCACCAGATCCTTGTCAAAGGAGATCATGGGCGGGAACTTGATGTCCTGCAGGGACCTGGACATGGCGCCTAGGTCGGCCCCTTCTTCGCCACCATGCGCATCGCCTGCGCCACCGGCCTTGCGGGAGCGCAGAAAGTCGGTCAGGGCATAGAAGCCCAGGAAGCCGAGCATGAGCGAATAGATGGAGGTGATGAATGCGTCGGACAGAACCGGGTTGATCTCATACAATACACGGTTGATGACGCCGCCCGCAGTCGCACCGAGGACCGCTCCTATGAGGAACACGGCAGCCAACGCCACGGAGACGTTACCGAGCTTGCGGTGAATGACGCTGCCCATGATCGCCTTGGCAAAGATATGGAACAGGTCCGTACCCACCGCCAGGATACCCTTGATACCGGCGGACATGAGAGCCGGAGCGATGATGAACCCGCCGCCCGCGCCGATACAGCCGGTAATAAGTCCCGCTCCCACGCCGATGGCAATGGAAACAAGAAAGATACCCAGAGAGTAGAACGCCGGGCTGTAGGCTTTCTTGCCGCCCAGCAGGTTAGGCAGGACCGGTCCGATATCGTCGGCAAAGGCGATACCGCCCAGGATGATGGGGATGACCAGCAGTGCGATGAGCAACAGCTTTTTACGACTGCTCACAATGGACTCCGCGTTGGCTATCTCCCACTTGGCCATGGCGCCTGCCCCGGCCATCATGAATCTTCCCCATTCAGTAAAAAAACGCATAACTCTCCTCTCTTTCTTTTGTTATTCTTGCCTGTTGTCACAGCTATTGCCATGTCTCAGGTTCTTTTTTCTTTGAAATGCCGCATCCTCTATCTTGAGAACCAATTTTTCCAACTCCACCGGCTTCAGGAGGTAATCGAACGCTCCCATCGCCAAGCTTGAGATAACGATATCCGTATTCGCATGCGCTGTGAGCATGATGACCTCCACCAAAGGGTGGCTCCGCTTGAGAGCGCTCAGGGTCTTGATGCCATCCATGCCAGCCATCTTCATATCCAACAAAACGACTTCCGGTTCTTCTTCGGCCAGGGCCTGCAGGGCCTCCTGCCCGCCAGCGACGGTCCGCACTGCGAACCCCCGTTTGCCCAAACGCTTGGACAGGGGAGCGGTGAAATCGACCTCGTCGTCGATCAGAAGAACCCTGATCCTGTTCATGCATCCACCTTCGCGCCCCCAAGCATCAGCACCTTCAAGTACAGCCGCTCGAAATCAACGGGCTTTGACAGATAACTGGCCGCACCCAGCTTCATGCACGTATTCCGCGCTTCCACGCTGCCGTGCCCCGTCAGCATGAGCACGGCCATCTCCGGGGCCAGTATCGTACATAATTTCAATATTTCAATGCCATCCATACCTTGAAGCTTGAGGTCCACAATAGCGACGTCAAACTCATGCTTCCTGAGAAGCCGCACCCCTTCCTCGCCGCTGGCCACCGGCATGGCGTGTACACCCCGACGGGTCATACGCTTGCACAGCACCTCGGCAAACCCGGTTTCATCGTCCACAACAAGCAATTTGACGTTCGTGCGATCAGTCATTTGTATTCGCTATTACCTGTTCCATTACGCCATTCGATTGGCTATGTCACTTACACGCGCTTCAATCGCTTCACCTTCATGCTCTTCCTTGAGCGCAACGGCCTGCAGAATTTTCTCGGTCAACCCGTCGAAACTACAGGGTTTCATCAGATAATCGAACGCGCCGTGCTGAATACCTTCGATAGCCGTAGGGACAGTGGCGTGCCCCGTAAGCATGATGACCTCCACCAGCGGGTAGAGCTCCTTGATCTCCTGAAGCACGGTCAGCCCGTCCTTGCCGGGCATTTTCATGTCCAGAATGACGACCTGGATATCAGCGTGCTCAGCGAGCTGCCGCATGGCAGCGGCCCCTTCGTACGCAGTGTAAACGACCATGTCGCGCATGTTCAAACGCTTGGACATGGTACTGACGAACCCCACCTCATCGTCCACAATAAGCACGGTGGCATCAGACATGGTGAATCTCCTTTGCTACGGTTTTCTGTTCATGGGAGACATGCGGAAGCGGCAACCGAATGGTGAATCGGGTCCCCACGCCCACAGTGCTCTCGACATCTATCTCTCCACCCATCTGATGGATGATTCCGAAACATATGGAGAGGCCGAGGCCGCTCCCCTTGCCCACCGGCTTGGTGGTGAAAAATGGGTCGAATATCCGGCTCAGGTTGGCGGCGGGTATACCGGGGCCGGTGTCAGCCACTTCCATGATCGCATGACTACTGTCGGCAAAACAGGCAATGGCAAGGGTTCCGCCATCGGATTCCATGGCCTGAATGGCGTTGTTGATCAGGTTCAACAGCACCTGCTGCAACTCCGTGACCGAGGCATGAACCGAGGGCACCGACTCATCGAGATCAAGAGAGAACTCCACCCGCACGCAGCGCGCCTGCTGCATGGATATCTCCACCACCTCACGGATGAGTAAAGGCAGATCGACTTCGCCCACCCTGGAATCGGTCTGCCGGGCAAAACTGAGCAGTTTGTGGGTGATATCCTTGCACCGACGCCCCTGGGTCGCCACCTGAGCCAGGGCACGGTCAATCTCACTGCAGGACGGCAGTTCCCCGCCTTCGTCTTCAAGCAGATCGGAAACCCAGCCCGCCTCCTCGATCATGATGGCCACGGGATTATTGATTTCATGGGCTATGCCCGCTGCCAGCTCGCCAATGGCGGCCAGCTTGCCGGTCTCGACCATCTGCCTGTTCAGGAGTTCGGATTCCGCATCAATGAACTTGCACCGATGTACCAACTTGCGGGAGACGACAACGGCCATGACCACGATGCAGAGACCGCCCAGCAGAAAGACCAGCAACGTAATGTTTTCGGTACGGGACATGTCGGAAAAGGCATCGGCCACGCTCTGCTGGTAGACCAACTGCCACTCACCGTTCTTCAGGTCCGAGGAAATCGTCAGATAGGTCTCGCCGTCGCTGCCTTCCGATTCGCTGATGGTCACCCCCTGGGGCGCTTCCGGATAGGGAATGTTCTTGACCGGCGTCAGCGTCAGCCGCTGCTCGCGGTTGTCCGCATGCCGGGTCTGAAACACGCCTTCGGAGTTGAGAATATAGGCGTACCCGGTTTCACCGATACGGATGTTCTCCACCAGATGGGTGAAGGCCAGGAAATCTATGGTGGCACGCAGGGTCCACTTGCGATCCGCGTCCTCACTATTGATGGAAATGATGAAATGGGGCGACTGGCGCAACCCGAGGAAGACATCACTGATGGAAGATGCGCGGTCGCGCGAGTTCACATACCAGTCCGCCTCGGCATAGTCGGCATCGAGCAGATTGAACGGCCCTGCATAGCTCACCTGACGGCCCTGTTCGTCTACTATGCCGAGATCCACAAAAATGCGGCCATACTGCTGCTGCATGCCGCGCAGGGTTTCACTCAAGACACCGGGAGCTGTCAGTTCGGCATAGGAATAGGCGCGGCTGAGATACTGCACCTCATTGAGCTTTTCCAACAGGAACGTGTTTACCGTATCCTTGTGCTTGTCCACCACCTCGCAGAGATGCGAATAGACCTTTACTCTATATATGGAACGGAATTGATGGAAAATCAGGCCACCCACGAGAATCAACGGAGCCATGGAGACAGTAATCACGGTCAACACAATGTTGCGGGACAACCCTTCATATGAGGATTTTTTCTCTGGATGCATGGCTCACTCTCTTTATGTCACTCTGACTTCCATCACCGGCTCCAACCGATTCCTGCACAAACATAGGCAAAGTATGTGCCACTTTTCACATATCAGATTACACTGAAGAATCCACACATTTTCATTAATAACAAGGAATATGGCGTGTTAGCTTACAATTCTCTCCACCCGTCGTTGAGGATGGCACACCTTTACCCAGCCAGAAAAAGCGGGCTAATCACATTGACCTCACACGAATCGGTGCAATTTGTATCACCGGTACAAAATGTACCGACAGATAAAACGCACCTCTAGAGCGACTGAGCCCCTCATTTTTCGCTCCTGCCATCAAAAAACGGGGCGTTTCACCCCACTTTGTCGTTCAACCTTGACGACACACTCTCTGTTCCCCTTTACACAATATTTTATTCTTCAACCCTGAAAACTCCGCGAGTGACCATATAATAACTTGAATTAAATGAATAAACAGAGCGAATTTACTTCAATATATTATTGTAGAAATTTCGAACTGGCCCAACCATTGGCACGGTCATTGTATCTGGACCTGATTACATGAAAGGGGAAGGACAAGGAGAACCAATGGCCAATCAGGTACACATTCTCGTGTTTGACAACGGCACAGGCTTTGCCAGCCTTTTAACCGAAAGACTTGAACAATACGGTTATACCGTAAACACGGCAACGAACTACAATGAAACCTTCAACGGACTGGAAGAGGCTCCTTGCCATGTGGCTGTGCTCGACATGAACATGCCCGGTCTCGGCGGATTGCAACAGATCAAGGTCCTCCGCGCCACTTTTCCGGGCGTGAAGGTGATCATGCTCACTGACGACAACCCAAAGGAGACCATGGACTGCCTCAGGGCCGGAGCCTTCGATTACCAGACCAAGCCCGTCCATGTTGACATTCTGACAGCGGTAATACGTAACGCCGCCGAACCCGTGCCGCTGTATGGCAAGAAGCCGCCGTGTCGGATCAGCTGACACCACAAGGACGACTCAGGCGCTGAGAGGTGGGGCCTGTTCGCACAACAGGATACGCATAGACAAACGACTGAACGAGTGTAGCAACCGATGTGATGTGAATATACCGGCTCTCCCCGTGTTCACCCGCATCACCCCACAAAAGCCTGTGGCTCACACCACAGGCTTTTCCTTTGCGAAAACCCTGCAAAATGAAGCAGTAGCATTCTCCATGCGGAGTTGTTCAGATATCTCTGCCCATCCCTTCTGTTCCCTTGAATAATGTCCAGCCCGGGCGTACCCTCCCTCCACATCGCACTATCAGCTTCTGAACACAGGAATACAGACCATGATACAGACCATTAAACAGTTTCTGACAGAGAACGAGCAGGCCATGTTCGATCTCCTGGAGAAGGTAATCAATATCAACAGTTGGACAGCCAACAAGCCGGGCGTGGACGCGGTGGCGAACGTCTTTCTGCGTGCCGTGAAAGAAATGGGGTTCACGACCCGCATCGACTCCCAGCCTGTCAGCGGCGATCATGTGGTGGCCGCGAACGCCGCTCGATTGAATACAGGCGGCGGCGCGCTCCTGATAGGGCACATGGACACGGTCTTTCCCCCGGACATGGGGTTCGATACATACCGCAAAGACGGCGGCACCATCTACGGACCCGGCGTCATCGACATGAAATCAGGCATCGTCACCGCCATATTTGCGGCCCGGGCACTCCAGGCAGCAGGGCTGGACGATATCCCTCTAGGCTTTGTCTTCAACTCGGATGAAGAAACCGGCTCCCCCAATTCCCGCGTACTCATCACTGAAGAAGCCAGAAAATCCGATTTCTGTTTTGTCATGGAGTCCAGCGGCCCGGGCGGCGAGATCATCACCGGACGCAAGGGACGCATCGTCTTTGACGTCACGGCCACAGGGCAGGCGGCACATGCCGGACACTGTCCGGTGCCCCGCCCCAGCGCCATCGTGGCCCTGGCCCACAAGATCACGGCCATGGAAAAACTGAACGGGTACGACGACGGCACCACGCTGAACTCCGGCGTCATCGAAGGCGGCGTGGGGCCGAACACCGTGGCCGCGCATGCCACGGCACGGGTGGAGACACGGTTCACCTCTCCCGCGCACCGCGCACACGTCTGGGCGGCCATCAACGATATCGTGAACTCCACCGAAGTGGACGGCACAGCCTGCAATGTGGAGATCGTCATCGAACGCCCGCCCATGATGGAAACCGAGGCCAACCTCGGGTTGTACTCGGTTGTCGAAGCCTCGGCCCGGGAGCTGGGCATGGATGTGCGCCCGAACTTTCGCGGCGGCGGGTCCGACGCCAACATCATTTCGGAAATCGGCATCCCGGTGCTGGATGGCCTCGGCCCCTTTGGCGGCAAGCTGCATACCGTGGACGAATACATGTTTGCCGACTCCATGATGCACAGCGCCCTGCTGACAGCGGTGTCCATTATCAACGGACACAAAAAATATCAGTAACGGGGGGGCGATCCACTTCGGTGTAAAAGCCGGGGTAAATGGGGCAGGATTGCCCCACAATGAATCCATGCGGTATATTCCGTACCATGCAGGCCACACTGGCCGGAGGGAACTGCATGGATTCATTCGATTACGATATTCACGAGTACAAAACAGGCTTTGCCAAAAAGCATATCACGTCCATTCGGGAGACCGGACTGACCATTATGCTTAACGGGCGAGAGGTCGTCACTCTGCTCTGCACGGCAAAGTACCCTGAATACCTGGCTATCGGGTTCCTGAAGTCCGATGCATTCATCTCCAGTCCGGACCAGATCACCGACCTGACCGTCAGGGACGAAGGGGATCGACTGGTCGCTGAAGTCGAGACCTGCCATGACCCGTGGAAGGATCGGATCATGGAACGCTCCATCACCTCCGGGTGTGGCAAGGGAACCAATTTCGGTCGGAATGTAACCACTATCTCCAAACGGAGACTGACAGGCGATATAAAAGTCACACCGGAACAAATTCTTTCCCTGGCCAGAGAACTGCACAGCCGCTCCACCCTCTACAACACCACCCGTGGATGCCACAATTCATCCCTGTGTACCCCGGACAAAATGCTCCTGTTCCGGGAGGACATCGGACGCCACAATGCCATAGACATGATCTGTGGACAGTGCTTCCTGGACAACGTTTCCGTGGAGAACAAGATGATCGTCTCAACAGGACGTATAGCCTCGGAAATACTCCTTAAAGTATGCCGTATTGGTGTGCCCATACTGGCCTCCACGGCCGTGGCCACCAGCTTCTCGGTAGAGCTGGCCCGCAAGACCGGCATCACGCTTATCGGCAACATCAAGGACGACAGTTTCTGGGTCTACAACGACCAGGGCAGGATCATCGGATTCTAGCCTCGCCCCCCTCAAAAAACGGCGTTGTCACACCCTGTTATAAACTGCATTTTTTTTCCTTTTTTCTCTCGAATTATGCTAAAAAAGACATAATCAGGTACACCAGAACATATTTTATTTATTACTTTTATCACCTTTTAGTGCCAAACCTTGAGCAAGTGTCACATCTTTGGCAAGATACGTTGACAGCCATACCGTTTTCAAAATTCGGAAAATACCCAAAGGATACACCATGGAATTTAATCTGGATGATTCTCGGCGCAGGCTCAAAGGCAAGATTACTCAACTGAAGAAGAAATCATATATTTCCACAGAGTTGATAGATCTGCTCGAAGCTGTGGCCGCACAACAGCTGGAAGCCCGAGCCGAATCAGAGGTTACGCTCCCTGGCATCGAGCACTTTGCTTCACCCGAAGCCGTGCTGCAAGGTGTACCGCTGTTGGGCCGCGAGGATTTTCCCATCGACAAGCCCCAGGCCGAAAAGCTGCTCGGCACGTTTATCACGTTGCTTGTCGACATGGGCGGCCCTCTGGGCGATGGAGCCCGGGCCGTGAGGGAAGCGCTTGATTCCAACGACCTGACCTCAGACGAATTGTTTCAAAAATTCCTTGAAGACGACCACAAATTCTTTGCGCCCTGGGCTGAACGCATGCCCGAGGCCCCGCGCACGTTGTCCTTCCTCGCCTTTGCCTCCTTGAGCCCGTCACTGGAGGCCGTGGGCGCGCAACTGGCTCCCAACCTGCCCGAGGTCAAAGTCAATCCGGTCGGGACCTGCCCCATCTGCGGCAGCCTGCCCCTGATCTCCACGCTCAGGGAAAAAGAAGGGTTCCGCCACTGCACCTGTTCCTTCTGCCGTCACGAATACCGGGTCAAGCGCATTGCCTGCCCCGTATGTGGCGAAGAAGACCAGAAAAAGCTGACGTTCTTCACCGTAGAAGAAGAGCCCGGCTTCCGTGTCGATGTCTGCGACACCTGCAAAACATATATCAAGACAATAGATTTCCGCGATCTGGACCGTATTGCCGTGCCCATCCTGGATGACCTGGATTCCCTGGCACTCGACTACGTGGCGGCCGGTCAAGGCTACAAAAGGGCAACCTTGTCTGCCTGGGGCTTCTAAAGGGGGGCCATGCTTCGGTGACTCTTAATTCGCATACCATACCCCATGCGTATACGCCGGACATTGCCGGGGGCTTTGAGACGCTTCTGCACGATGACGACAAGGCGCGGGAATACCTGTTGGGCCATTTATGGCCCACAGGTGCCCCTTTCTGTCCGCGATGCGGTCACCGAAAAGTCTACACCCTGTCAGGGGACAGGCTCCGCTGCGCCAGTTGCAAATACACCTTCCAGCCCTTTTCCTGTCGATGGATCAACAACGGTGCGCTCAGCCCCAGCGAATGGCTGCGACTGGTCACCCTGTTCGTTGAAGAGAAAAGCGTCCATCAGATGAAACAGGAACTCTCGCTTTCATACAATACTGTGTACAAGGCGCTCACCGCGATCCGATTCGCCATCCTGGCCCATGCCATTGACGCGCGCCAGCTCATCAGTCCGGCCACAGGGCTGGATTCCTATCTCAAGGGGAACCGGCTCACGGGCGGCCCTCGGGAGATGCGCATGGACACCATCCCGGTCTACGGCATCCTGCGCAAGGATAAGATGGTCTTCATCGATCTCGTCCTCGGTCTTCAGGCGGAGACGCTGTTTCACTTTCACATGAACTTCCACCTGAAGCTCATCCGCACGGGCAACCTTGTCTACTCCGACCGGTACAAGGAATATGACGCCCTCATGTTCTGCGGCAACGATTCGCTGCCATACAATGTCATTCGCCGCTACGACGAACAGCCCTACATTGACGAAGTGCAGGACGATTTCTGGAAATACGCCCAATCCCGCGTAAAACGATTCCGAGGCATTTCCTGCCAGCGCTTCCCCCTCTACATGAAAGAACTTGAATTCCGGTTCAATAACCGCGACAAAGCCCTGCCCGAAATACTGGCCGCCTATCTCTGCGCGCTGGTTCCTTCCATGGAATAAGCCCCTCTGGGTGTCAAACCATGGTATAGTTATCAATTTATGTCATTTTTGACATAATTGAAACGCACTCATATCGCCCACTTACCTCAAAGTCTTCTGAATCCGCCTGTGTGAAAATCGACATAAGACGGGGTTCATTGCTGTGTTTCCTCGCCTCATCCATAACAAGATCATAGAACCCAAATTGGAGAGGTACGCTTATGCGGTTTTTTAACAATCAAACGGCAACTGCACCCGAAGCCCAGGACATTCCTTTCGCCGGGCTGGGCTTTGGCACGGACATGGTCCAGGTCGCTGCGCAGGGAATGACGCCATCGAGCACTCGCCAACGGGGCGACTGCGGCATCTCCTTCCTGCCTGCTTCCTCCCATGTTCCGCAGTTGTGCGGCTATGATTTGCTCGTGTCCCTGGGACGCGAGATTCGCGGACGTTGAGTCCGTACACAACCTCAGGAGGTCGAATGCATACCAATCGAAGAAACTTCCTCAAGCTCTCCGCTGTCGCGGCCACGGCCACGGTCTTTGGCGGACTCGGGCTTGGCTGTAAGGCGAAAGCGGCTCCCATGGTCGATCGCGCTGCCGCCATGTCCCCGCAGTGGAGCAAACAAACCACATCCATCTGCTGTTACTGTGCAGTGGGCTGTGGCCTCGTCGTCAACACATCCTTGAAAACCATGAAAGCCATCAACGTCGAAGGTGATCCCGATCACCCCGTCTCTGAAGGCGCTCTGTGTGCCAAGGGTGCATCCATCTGGCAGTTGGCCGACAACGACCGCCGCCCGGATTCCGTCCTGTACAGGGCACCCTATTCCGACAAATTTGAAAAAGTCGAACTCGCATGGGCACTCGAAAGAATCGCCCACAACGTGAAAAAAACACGTGACGCAACATGGACCGAAAAGAATGCGAAAGGCCAGATTGTCAATCGCTGCGACGGTATCGCCTCCGTAGGCTCCGCCGCTCTGGATAACGAGGAGTGCTGGGCCTACCAGACAATGCTCCGCAGCCTTGGTCTGGTGTATGTGGAACACCAGGCTCGTATCTGACACAGCGCAACTGTTGCGGCTCTGGCAGAGTCGTTCGGACGCGGTGCGATGACCAATCACTGGATCGACATCCAGAACTCAGATTGTATTCTTATAATGGGCAGTAACGCTGCCGAAAACCACCCCATCTCCTTCAAGTGGGTGACCAAGGCGCAGGAAAAGGGTGCTACCCTCATCCACGTCGACCCACGCTTCACCAGGACCTCGGCAAAAGCCGACATGTATGCGGGCATCCGCTCCGGCGCCGACATTGCAGTGCTCGGCGGCATGATCAAGTACATCCTGGACAACGACCTGATCTTCAAGGATTACGTCGTCGATTACACCAACGCATCCTTCATCATCGGTGACAAATACAAATTCGATGATGGTATCTTCGCCGGATACAACGCCGAAACCAAATCCTACGACAAGTCCCAGTGGGCCTTTGCCATGGATGCCGACGGCAACCCGAAAAAGGACCCGACCCTCACAGATCCCAAGTGTGTCTATCAGATGCTGAAGAAACACTACGAACGGTATAATCTGGACGAGGTCTCCACCATCTCCGGTGTGAGCAAGAAACAGCTGACTGAACTGTACACGCTCTACACTGCCACAGGTAAACCCAACAAGGCCGGTACCATCATGTACGCCATGGGTTGGACCCAGCATACCGTCGGCGTGCAGAACATCCGTACGATGGCCATGATCCAGCTCCTGCTGGGCAACATCGGTATCGCTGGCGGCGGCGTCAATGCCCTGCGCGGTGAATCCAACGTTCAGGGTTCCACCGACCACTGTCTGCTCTACCACATCCTCCCCGGCTACCTGAAGACTCCCAAGGCAGGACAGGACACCCTGGCAGCGTATGACAAGGCATACACGCCTGTCTCCCATGATCCCAAATCCGCCAACTGGTGGCAGAACTATCCGAAATATTCCGCCTCGCTCATCAAGTCCATGTGGCAGGATGACACGCCGGCGGATGCCTACGGCTTCCTTCCCAGACTCGATTCCGCATCGGCCGCCGAGTACTCGTGGCTGACTCTGTTCGACAAGATGGATAAGGGCCAGTTCAAGGGACTGTTCGCATGGGGCATGAACCCCGCCTGTTCCGGCGCCAACGCCAACAAGAACAGGGAAGCGATGGCCAATCTGGACTGGATGGTCAATGTCAACATCTTCCCCAATGAAACCGGTTGGTTCTGGGAAGGCCCCGGCATGGATCCAAAGAAAATCAAAACCGAAGTCTTCTTCCTGCCCTGCGCGGTCTCCATTGAGAAGGAAGGTTCCATCACCAACTCCGGTCGCTGGATGCAATGGCGCTACAAAGGCCCGGATTCTCCGCACGGCCTGAAGCCGGACGGCGACCTCATGTACGAGCTGATGAAAGAGATTCAGCACCTGTACAAGAAGGAAGGCGGCGTATACCCCGAACCCATCACCAGGCTTACCTGGGATGCCATCGCCACCGATGGAGTGTTCGACCCGCACAAGACCGCAAAACTGATCAACGGCCACTTCACCCGTGACGTGGAAGTCAAGGGCAAGCAGTTCAAGAAGGGCGACCTGGTTCCCAGCTTCGCTTACCTGCAGGCCGACGGCTCCACCGCCTCCGGCAACTGGCTGTACTGTCATTCGTACACCAGCAAGGGCAACATGGCCGCTCGCCGCGACCTGACCCAGACCCCGGAGCAGGCAAAGATCGGACTCTATCCGAACTTCTCCTGGTGCTGGCCCGTCAACCGCCGCATCCTCTACAACAGAGCGTCCGTCGATCTCAAGGGCAACCCCTGGAACCCGGAAAAGCCTGTTATCCAATGGACCGGCCCCGAAACCAAGTGGAAGGGCGATGTGCCCGATGGCGGCTGGGCCCCCGGCTCCAAGTACGCCTTCATCATGCGCAAACACGGCTTCGGCCAGTTGTACGGCCCCGGCCGCGCAGATGGTCCGTTCCCCGAATACTACGAACCGCTGGAATGTCCGGTGAAGTCACATCCCTTCTCCGGCACCCTGCATAACCCGACCGCCCTCTCCTTCGACACCGAAGAAAAGGCTGTCTGTGATCCCAAGTTCCCGTTCGTGGGCACGACCTACCGCGTGACCGAACATTGGCAGACCGGTCTGATGACCAGAAACTGCACATGGCTCACCGAGTGTGAACCCCAGGTCTTCGTGGAAATGAGCCCGGAACTCGCCGAACTCAGAGGGATCGAAAACGGCACCAAGGTCATGGTGGAATCACTCCGAGGCTCCATCTGGGCCAAGGCGATCATCACCAAACGACTGAAGCCGTTTGAAGTGCAGGGAACCATCGTCCATCAGGTGGGCCTGCCCTGGCACTTTGGCTGGACATGGCCCAAGGATGGCGGCGATTCCGCGAACATCCTGACCCCGTCCGTTGGTGACCCGAACACGGGTATCCCCGAAACCAAGGCGTTCATGGTCAACGTCAAGAAGATGTAAAGGAGTTAAGACATGAGTAAGACATTCTTCATCGACCTGACCAAATGTACTGCCTGTCGTGGTTGCCAGGTTGCCTGCAAGCAATGGAAAAAGCTGCCCGCTGAAAAGACCGAAAACTGGGGCTCTCACCAGAACCCCAAGGATCTGTCCGGCGTGACCCTGAAGCTGGTCCGCTTCGAGGAAGTGGGTGACAACGCAAACATGCAGTGGCTGTTCTTCCCGGAACAGTGCCGCCACTGTGTCGAGCCGCCCTGCCTGGACGCCATGACCGTTCCCGGTTCCATCGTCCATGACCAGGAAACCGGTGCCGTGGTCTATACCGAACTGACAGCGCAGGAACCGGACAAGGACGGCTTCGGCATGGCCTGTCCCTACGACATTCCCCGTGTCAACGAGGAAACCGGACAGGTGGTCAAATGCGACATGTGCATTGACCGCGTCAGGATCGGGCTGCTGCCCGCCTGTGTGCAGACCTGCCCCACCGGCGCCATGAACTTCGGCGACCGCGAAGAAATGCTGGCCCTTGCGGACAAGCGTCTCGAAGCAGCGCAGAAGCGATACCCCGATGCGGAGCTGGTGGACGCCGACAGCGTGCGCGTTATCTATCTGGTGCAGACCGACCCGGACAGCTACTATGAGTCCCTGTCCGCAGACGCCTCCTCCATCCGGCAACGCGGCCCCATGTCCAGGAAACAGTTCCTGGCCAAGCTGGGACGCCCGGTCAAGAACATGACGTCGTAACGACAACACCAACCCGGTGCGGATCGGTAACGATCCGCACCGGATCATTCATGGTGTTCAGCAAAGAACCCCTCCGTACGCATCCGTCGTGAGGACCTACATGGCGCTCAAGCGAGCGGAGTTTTTCCAGACCCCGGCGAGCCGTTTCGTCGGGGTCAATTCCTGAGGGAATAGGCCTTCCTTGTCTTTTGGCTGATGAGCAAGTAATCAAACGAGTTGCTTATGCTTCGTAACCGCTGGAGCCAAGACGTGAGAAACCTGATCTGGATACCCTGCCTGTTGTGCCTGATCCTGGCATTATCAGGCTGCAACGCCTCGGACGACTCCTCGTCCGCAGATTCTCATGTTCCCGGCGTATCCGACACCACCATCAGGCTCGGCTCTTCCCTGGCGCTGACCGGCCATGCCGGGTATCTCGGCACCCAGACCCTTCGCGGTGCCTACGCCTATATCAATCATATCAATGAAACAGGCGGCGTCCATGGCCGGACCATAGAAATTGAGGCCAAAGACGACTCATACGACCCGCCCAAATGCCTGGCAAACACCCAGCGATTCATCATCGACAACTCGGTGTTCGCGTTATTCTGCTATGTGGGCACCCCCACCACGGTGAAAGCGCTCCCCCTGGTGGAAGAGGCCCGGATTCCCCTTATCGGCATGTTCACCGGCGCCAACGGCCTGCGGGACCCCTTCAACCGCTATGTCGTCAATATACGGGCCTCCTACTATCAGGAGACCGAAGCCGCCGTGACGCATCTGGTCAAGGACCTGGACATCAACAGAATCGCCGTCTTCTACCAATATGATGCCTATGGATTCGACGGTCTGATCGGCACGGAGCTGGCCCTCAAGAAATTCAATATGGAGCCGGTGGCTCGCGGATCCTATATTCGGGGAACCCAGGATGTGGAGGAAGGACTGGATCGCATTCTGACGACAAGAGCCGAGGCCGTGGTCATGATCGGCACCTACAGGGCATGCGCCCGCTTCGTGAACCTGGCCCGCGAACATCAATACAACCCCATCTTCTACACGGTCTCCTTTGTGGGCGCGGAAGAGCTTGCCCGACGCATCGAGACCACTTCACCGGCAAATGTGCTCATGTCGCAGGTGGTCCCTCCCCCGTCCACTATCTCCATGAATTCCGGGGCTGCCTCCGATTATGTCAATCTGCTCAACCAGTATTTCCCGGACGACACCCCCAGCTTCGTCGGGCTTGAGGGGTTTCTCAACGCCCGGGTTCTGGTGGAAGGGCTGCGCAAAGCCGGTCGTGACCTGACCCGTGAAAAATTTATCGACGCCATTGAATCCATCAAGAACCTTCCCCTTGGTCCAGGCATGTCCATCACCTATGGCCCGGAAGATCGCCAGGGCATGGAGACCATCTATTTTACCCGCCTTGAAGGTGATCATTTCGTGCCTTTTGCGGACTGGCCCGGATTGAAGCAGAAGATGGAGGCGCTTCAATGAGTATACGGGAGCAATTCACCACCCGCTTCGCCCTGATCGGCCTCCGCGAAAAACTGCTGTTCTCCATGTTGGCAGCGGTCCTTTTCATATCCGTGGCCATCGCCCTCATCTCCAGATACATCCTGGTCAGCTCGCTCACCCATGAACTGGAAATGCGCGGGTATGCCATTGCTCACTCCGTGGCGGAACGCGGCGGCTCACACATTCTGGATAACGACGTTCCCCAGCTCCTGACACTCATCTTCGACGAGGCAAAACTGAGGCAGCGCAAGCACCTGGTAGCCTATATATTCATCGAAAACCAGCAGGGCCAGATACTGGCGCATACGCTGATCAGCAAACTGCCGGATACCATTCGCACCAACACCATTCCCAAGGGCAAGCACGATTCCATCAAACTGGTCCGGCTCAATGGCGAACCCATATATGACCTGGCTGCCGCCATCAACGAGGGGCTGTATCGCATCGGAACCGTGCATGTCGGCCTGAACAAGGGCCACATCGATTCCCTTGTCGGCAAACTGCGCGTGGCGTTTCTCGGCTTCATCTCGGCCGTGATCATCATCACGGTTGTGCTCAGCTCCTGGCTCTCCAAGTACATCACCAAACCGGTGTCCGACTTGACCCGGTTGTCCGATGAAATCAGCCGAGGCAACTTTGACATCCCACTCCAAAGCGGCGCGGACGGCGCCTGGGACGCCTCCAAATGCCCGGCGTTCACCAACACGGACCTCCCCTGCTGGCATTTCGACCAATCCAAAAGCGGAGAAGCCCCTGCCGGAACCCACCGCAAATGCGCAGACTGCGCCTTTTATCGCAAACACAAAGGCGACGAGGTGGTGCAGCTCAGTGATTCGTTCCGCAACATGGTCTGGTCCATCAAGCTCTACCGCCGCAGATTGCGCGAATCCGAGGAAAAATACCGGTCCCTTTTCGACTCCGGCCCGGACCCCATCTTTGTCGTGGACTGCGACACCGGCGAAATCCGTGACGCCAACCCGCGCACCGAGGAATTGTACGGTTATTCGAAAAAAGAACTTATCGGCATGAAATTCGTTGACCTCGGCCCAGAGCACAATCCCGGCTGCATGACCTATTTCTCCGAAGGTGGAGGTGGATGCGTCTACTTCCCCAAGCTGCTCCACTACAAGAACAACAGTGATCCGTTCTTCGTGAACATGCATGCCTGCCCCATATCCTACCGGGGCCGACACGCCATTATCATTGCCGTGACCGATATCACCGAGCTCATAGAAAAAGACGCCCAGCTCATCCAGGCAGGCAAGATGAAATCCCTTGGCGAAATGAGCGCGGGTGTGGCCCACGAGATCAATCAGCCCCTCAATGCCATCAAAATGGGCAGCGACTTTCTCGCCATGGCCGAAAAAGAAAATCTGGACGTACCCAAGGCGCACTATCTGCAGGTGGTCGAGGATATTTCAACCCAGGTTGATCGCGCAGCCGAGATCATCAACACCCTGCGTTCCTTTGGCCGCAGGTCCGACCTCATAGAAGAAAAAGTCGACCTCAACCAACCCATAAAAGCTGTCCTGTCCATGATCCGACGACAATTCGAGCTGGACAACATCCGTTTCGAACTCGATCTCAAAACAGGGCTGCCCCCGGTACTGGCCCAGTCAAACCGCTTGCAGCAGGTGGTCTTCAATCTGGTGACCAATGCCAGGGATGCCGTCAATGACCGTTCGTCACCACAGGATATGGAGACTGAACGACGCATTTCCATCCGCACCGGGGCCGCGAACAATCGCGTCTTCTGCGAAGTGGAAGACACCGGCTGCGGCATCAACGAGGCTGATAGACAAAAGATTTTTGAACCATTTTACACCACCAAAAGTGTTGGACAGGGCATGGGTCTCGGCCTGGCCATTACCTATGGAATAGTCAAGGACTACCACGGTGAAATCCGTATTCAGTCCGTTATGAATAAAGGCACGATCTTCCGCATGGAATTTCCGGCTGCCAAAGTGCGAGGAGGCTCCAAAGCATGATACAAAAAGTACTCATCATTGACGATGAACAACCCACTCTGAGAATGTTTACCCTGCTGTTGCAGGCATATGGCTACGAAGTCCTGACTGCCGAGAATGGTCAGGAAGGCGTCAATCTCTATGACGCCGAACGCCCCGATCTGGTACTCACTGACATCAAGATGCCTGTCATGGATGGCATTGAGGCACTCAAGGAGATCAAGAAGATCAGTCCGCATGCGGAGGTTATCGTCATCACGGGACATGGCGACATGGACCTTGCCCTCCAGGCGCTCAACCTGGACGCCACGGACTTCATCAACAAGCCGCTCCAACGCGAAGCACTGGAGCTCGCCCTCAAACGGACAGATGAACGGCTGGCCATTGCCAGAAGTGAAGAGGAACAGATCGAATTTGAAGAACAGGACAATACGGCCATTATCGGAGTGCGCGGCAATGTCACGGCGACAACCATACCCCACCTTTCCGAAACATTCGAAAAGGCCAAGGCCCTTGGGAAAGACGTCATTCTCATCGATTTCGAGAAGAACGCCTCGCTGAACGGAGCCGGTATCACCGGTCTCACAGACCTGCTTCAGCAGGATCAAAACCAGAATGTTCGGGTCATCCTTTCGGGGTTGTCATCCAATTTCAAAGCCGTGCTGGCGAGTGTGGGCATTACCAAGCTGGCCGAGCTTTTCGACACTGTCGAAGAAGCCCTGGCCGCTCAGTAATCAGGTTATTGGTTCACTTTCTCAAGCGCCCCTATCAAGGCACCGAGATCGGGACGTTTGTTGATATCATGCACATCGATGAAGCGAATGACACCCTGTTTGTCAATGACGAACAGGGCACGTTCGGCCATACCATCGTGCCTTAAAACGCCGAATTGTGAAGCGGTCGCGCCATGCGGCCAGAAATCGGACAGCACCGTAAAATCGAGCCCACCCATGGCGTTGATCCATGAAATCTGGCTCGGCAGATTGTCCACGCTGATACCGATGAGTTCGGCGTCCTGCGCCTTGATCATCTCCAATGCAAGATTGTAGCCGGGCCACTGATCGGAACAGACCGGTGTCCAGGCCGCAGGGACAAAGGAAATCACGACGTTTTTCCTACCCTTGAAATCACTCAGACGGACAATCTCTCCCTTTACGGAAGGCAGCGCAAAATCCGGAGCCGTATCCCCCACATTCACCTTGAGCACAGAATCATTGGGAGCAAGATGCGGGGCGGGTACTGGTTCAAAACCCGGTTTACCGCCGGCAACAGCCACAGCGGCAAACAGCACAAGGGACAATATACTAAATATAATCAATCGATTCATAGTTCACCTCCGCTAGGGTGCGGTTGTATCCAGGATCATCTTGAGCATGGCGGCCTCATCCTTGATCGCTCCTTCCTGGAAAAAGAGAATCTGACGCCCAGCCTTGAGATCCACCAGGTAGAAGGAGGGTGTCCCCACACCGCCAACAGCCTTGTGGCAGGAAAAATTTTCATCTTCAAATAACGGGAACAACACGGAGAACTTCTTCCTGTAGAAGTTGACCTCGAAATTGGTGTTGCCCGCGGCCACGCCGATGAACTTCACATTGTCCCGCCCTGCTGCGGCCACTTCCTGAAACAGAGTATTCACTCTGGGAGCATCCCGCTGACAGATGGGACAATACATGGAGTAGATCTCCACAAAGAGATAGTCCGCCTGAATGGAGGACACCTTGATCTGTGAACCGGAGACTCCCAGGTACGCGGCAGCATCAGCAGAAATGCCGCCCTTGAGTTCCAGGTCAGGAAAGATATCGGCAGCCAGAACAGGTGTTGCCATAAGCAGCAGAGCCATGAAGGACAGTGCCAAACGTTTCATATATTCCTCACAATATGATGTCGTCCGCGTTTACAGACGGCAGTTGAGTTATTTTCCCTTTTCCTAAAATGCTCAACTTTAACTTTTTCAGCAATAGGGATTATCATTATCTCGGTTTAACACCCTCTCTGAATCTCGGCGCGTTACTCTGTGACGCACATCATATTCCAATCCAGCGCTTCCGGTGTATAGACTTGCCCCACCCACAACAAAGAAGCCCCACAACATCTAAGCATTGCAGGATTTTTCTATTGATATTTGGTATGCCGGATTATGCGTTCAGAGTACGCATGGCAGCATCCAGCGCCAGATATTTTTCATACAAATCAGCATATTTTTCGACATGTTCAGCAACAGGCATGGCCCCAGCAGACGCGTCCATGGTCACATACTGCGCCGTGAGATCCGCCAGAGCGACGTCAGCGCCCCCTGCCCGTTGCACACACCAGACAGCCTGAATGGCGGCTCCGAGGGCCCCCGCTTCTTCGACCACAGGCCGGACGACCGGACAACCGAACACGTCGGCCACGATCTGCCGCCAGAGCTTCGACTTGGCTCCACCGCCAACAAGACGGATTTCAGTGGGATTGACACCGAGCCGCTTGAGTACATCCAGACCGTATTTGAGACCGAAGGTGGCCCCTTCCATGGCGGCCCGGCACAAATTCTCCGGAGTATAGTTGCCGGGAGTCAAGCCGTGCAACGAGGCTGTGGCACCGGGCAGCGCCGGGGTCCGCTCGCCATTGAAATAAGGCAGCAACATGACACCGCCCGCGCCCACTCCGGCTTTTTCGGCCAAAGCGTTCAGTTCAACAGTATCTTTTCCCAGTACCGCTTTGGTCAGCTCCGTGGCCACGGTCACGTTCATTGTGCAGATCAACGGCAGCCAACCGCCAGCGGATGAACAGAACGCAGCCAGCTCGCCCTTGGGGTCGATGACAGGCTTGTCTGCATGGGCATAAATGGTACCGGATGTGCCGAGCGAAGCGGTGACCACGCCGGGAGCCACGTTGCCCGTACCAATGGCCGCGATCATATTGTCGCCGCCACCGGACGATACGAGCACGTCTGCGGCCAGTCCGAATTTTCTAGCCAGTTCCGGCTGGACCACCTCGATGGGCTGGTCCGATTCAATGAGTTCAGGCAGACATTCGGCCAGCTTGCCGGAAGGGTCCATGGCCGCGAGAACTTCCTCACTCCAGCCCCGCTTTGCCACGTCGAAGTAGGCAGTCCCTGAAGCGTCGCCGCACTCAGTCTTGCGTTCTCCAGTGAGCCAGAAATTGATATAGTCATGGGGCAGCAGAATGGTGGCCAACCGTTCGTAATTCTCAGGCTCATTGTCTTTGAGCCAGACGACCTTGGACGCCGTGAACCCGGCAGCCACCGAGTTGCCGATGGCGTTGACCACGGCTTCGGGCCCACCCATTTTTTCGGTGATGGACGCACATTGTTCAGTGGTGGCCGTGTCACACCACAGTTTTGCCGGACGAATGACGTTGCCATCCACGTCCAGCGGCACGAACCCATGCTGCTGGCCGGACACGCCTATGCCTCTGATGCTGGCCGCATCCACCTTTGACGTGACTTCACCAAGCACCTGCTCACAGGCCGCAATCCACCACGCCGGGTCCTGCTCACGCAACCCGGTACTGTCTTCCAGCAACGCATGCGTGGCATAGGCTTCGGCCAATATCTCGCCGGAATCACTGTCCAGCACAACCGCTTTGGTCCCCTGCGTCCCCGAATCGATACCGATATAAAGCTGGCTCATGTCTCTACTCCCAAAAAAGAAGGGGAGCCTCTTACAAAGCCCCCCCATTGTACGTGACCTAAATGGCGTTGATGAGAATATTCTCCAACATCTCCTGCTTGCCGGAAACGCGCTTTGGTTCGCCCAGCTCCATGGCCTTGGCCTCCATGGATTCCAGGGTCTCGTTGCCGTCGAGCATGGACTTGCCGAATCCCGTGTCCCAACCGGCATAGCGGTTGGCCTTGAATTCGTTGATACGTCCATCTTCGATAAGCGCCTGTGCCGTCAGCAGTCCGCGGGCAAAGGTGTCCATGCCGCCGATATGGGCGTGGAACATGTCTTCGGTGTCAATGGACCCCCGACGCAGTTTGGCGTCGAAGTTCAGCCCGCCGGAACCAAGTCCGCCAGCCTCGATGATCACCAGCATTGCCCGGGTGACGTCGTTGATATCAGTGGGGAACTGGTCTGTATCCCAGCCCAGCAAGGGGTCGCCGGTGTTGGCGTCAATGGAGCCGAGCTTGCCCGCCTCGGCAGCCACGGCCAGATCATGGGCAAAGGAATGACCGGCCAGCGTGGCATGGTTGGCCTCGATATTGAGCTTGAAATGATCGATCAGATCAAATTCGCGCAGAAAGGAAAGCACTGAGGAGGAATCGTAATCATACTGGTGCTTGGTAGGTTCCTTGGGCTTGGGTTCAATGAGAAACTGGCCCGTGAAACCGATCTTTTTGGCGTAGTCCACGCACATGTGGAAGAATGCGGCCATCTGGGCGCGTTCCCGCTTCATGTCCGTGTTGAGCAGGGTTTCGTACCCTTCACGCCCACCCCAGAAAACATAGTTCTGCCCGCCGAGTTCCTGTGTTGCGGCAATGGCCTGACGGACCTGCATGGCACAACAGGCCACGACATGCGGGTCCGGGTTGGAGGCAGCACCATGCATGTACCGGGGATGACTGAACAGGTTGGCCGTGCCCCACAACAACTGCACGCCTGTGTCCTCCTGATACCCCTTGGCCTTGCCCACAATGGTTTCCAGATTGGAACAGGACTCGCTGAAGGTTTCGCCCTCGGGCGAGATGTCGCGGTCGTGAAAACAATAATACGGCGCACCGAGCTTGGTGATGAACTCGAAGTTGGCGGCCAGCGTCTTCTCGGCCACTTCCATGGGAGTGCCCTGATTCCAGTCCCGCTCAAAGGTCGGAGCGCCAAAGGGATCGCCTCCCTGAGATTTGAACGTGTGCCAGTAGCAGACCGCGAATCGAAGATACTCTTTCATGGTCTTGCCGGCCACGACCCGGCTTTCATCATAAAACTTGAACGCCAACGGATTGGTGGAATCCCTGCCTTCAAACTCGATCTTCTTCACTTTGGGGAAAAATTCATTCATTGAAAGAACCTCCATCTATCAGGCTGGTTTTATTATCTATTGATTATTCTTTCAGGCTATTTTGCCCGACGAATACAGTCCAGTGGCGACTTGTACAATTCACTCAGGACAAACCCGGCCGCACCACGCGCCCAATCGTCGTCATGCCATTCCTGAAGGAGTATCTCCGTTGCCTCGTACAGTTCGGCGTTGACGAATTTCTTCACGGCTCGCCGCATGGGCGCATACACGAGATCACCGGCACGGACGCCTTCGCCCATGATGATGACTTTCTGCGGATTGAAAATCTGAATCAGCCCGGAAATACCCTGCCCGAGGATCGTCCCGGCCTCGCGAAAGATTTTTTTCAGTCCGGCGTCGCCGTTTTTTGCCATGGCGGTCACATCTTCAATGGTCAACTGATCCAGATCCGGTTTCTCCCCCCGTCGTCTGGAAAGAAACGCTCGTGATCGCCTAAGTATCGCACCATCACTCACATAGGACTCGATACAGCCGTTTTTGCCGCACCGACACGGCTCGCCGTCCGGCACCATGACAACATGGCCGAATTCCGCGCCAATTCCATTATGCCCTCGATACATGTTGCCGTTCACGACAATGCCCATGCCGACACCGTGCTCCATGGTCACCACCAGAAAATCATCAACACCCTTGCCCTGGCCGAACCACTGCGCGGCCACGGTCACCGAGTTGGCGTCGTTCTCCAGAAAAACATCCATGTTCAACCGTTCAGCCAACAATTGCCGTATCAGGCTTTGTCCTTCCTTGAGGGGCGTCCACAGACAGGTGCCGCTGGCCGAATCCACGAAACCCGACACCGCCACGCCGCATCCGGCGATGTCTTCCATATTCAGCTTGGCATCCTTCACGCAATGACGCACGCCGTCTTCGATAAAGTCCGCCACGATCTCCTCACTGCGCTCACTGACCCGGATGGGCATGATCAATGAAGATTTCACATCGCCAATGAAATCGACAACAGCGAAACTGACCTGAAGCTCGGATATCTTGACCCCGACGACAAAAGCGGCATCCGGGTTGAGGGCGAGCATGATCCGCCGACGTCCTCTGGACGGCTTGTCCCCGGACTGTTCTTCACGAATAAGCCCCTGCTCGATCATGGCTGCAGTGATATTGGTCACCGAGGCGCGACTCTGACCGGTCTGTTCCGCAATTTCCACACGAGAAATACGTCCGGCTTCACGTATCCTGTTCAATATATTGAATTGATTTACGGCTCGGGTGAAATCACGATTCGCAACTTTGATCATGGCCCCCTCTTTAATTCATTCACAAAATTTAAATTTCTCTCATAAGGTCAATCACTTGCATGAGTTCACACCTTCATGAAAACCAGTAAAATGCACCATTTCAGTATGTTATCGACATTTCACTCATGCAGCAAAAAACTCTTTTCTGAAATCTCTAAACCCTGATTACCAAGGAAAATAGTGCAATGCAAGACAATGGGGGAAAGAAAGAACACACGAAGCACAACGACATGGCTCAGTGAGCGATACAATTAATTTCAATATAACGCAATTAAAACAATTAGTTACAAAAACATTTCAACATAATACAAAAAACCGGAAACAGTGAGAAAATATATAGTTTATTAAGAGAATTAATTCTTGCAACCAACATTTTTTTTTGGCAATATTCATCCCATGATGAGGCATTTTCATATGCTGGGAGGCAGATGAAAGCGGCTGTAGCCGATGCCCGTTGTCCCGTTTTGAGGATTCAGTTGCGGATGTTCTGAGAGATCGGAGCGTTGAGTGCGAAAAGGGGCAGGTGGCCATATCTGATGGTTCCCTGTCCGGGACGAAGACACACAATTATTGTGGAAAGGAGGAACCCCACATGTTGAAAAAACTTATTGTCATGGCAGTGGCTGCCTTGGTGATCCTGGCCTTTGGTGCGAACGCCATGGCCAAGGATCTGATCGTCGGCGTTTCCTGGTCCAACTTCCAGGAAGAGCGTTGGAAAACAGATGAAGCGGCCATCAAGGCCCAGCTTGAAAAAATGGGCGCCAAGTACATCATGGCAGATGCTCAGGCTTCCGCTGAAAAGCAGATCGCCGATGTCGAGAACCTGCTCGCTCGCGGCGCCGATGCCCTGATCATCCTTGCTTGGGACTCTGACGCTGTCATGCCCGCCATTGCCAAGGCCGAAGCCGAAGGCATCCCCGTTGTCGGTTATGACCGTCTCATCGAAAAAGAAGGCGTCTTCTACCTGACATTTGACAACAAGGAAGTCGGCCGCATGCAGGCCCGCGCAGTTTTAGCCGTCAAGCCCGAAGGCAACTATGCCTTTATCAAGGGCGCACCTACCGACCCCAATGCCGAATTTCTGTATGAAGGACAGCTTGAAGTGCTGGACGCCGCCATCAAGGCCGGCAAGATCAAGAACGTCGCCGCACAGGGCACTGATGGCTGGAAGCCGGAAGTGGCCCAGCGCAACATGGAACAGATTCTGACCGCCAATGACAACAAGATCGACGCTGTTGTCGCTTCCAACGACGGTACTGCCGGTGGCGTTGTCGCCGCCCTTACCGCTCAGGGCATGGAAGGCATCACCCCGGTTTCCGGCCAGGACGGCGACCATGCCGCGCTGAACCGCGTTGCTCGCGGAACCCAGACCGTCTCCGTCTGGAAGGACGCCCGCGCACTGGGTTCTGCCGCAGCCAAGATCGCTGTCGAACTGGCTCAGGGCAAGACCCCGCAGGGCACTATCAAGTGGTCCGGCGGCGCCAAGGGCATTGAAATGGATGCCATTCTGCTGGCCCCGGTACCCGTGACCAAGGCCAACCTGAACGTGGTTGTCGAAGCTGGCTGGATCAAGAAAGAGGTCCTGTGTCAGGGTGTTGAAGGCCAATGCCCCTAACCCGCTGACGTCATAGTACATACCAGGGACGCTCGCTGCAGAGCGTCCCTTTCCCCGACCCGCCGGTCCTTTAGGACCACCTTATGCAGGGTATGCAGAAAGTACACAGCAACATATTTCAGGATTAAAAATCGTATGGATTCCCAAACGCAAGAGACCAAAGTCTCGCTGTTTGAGCGACTGAGCGCAGACCTGGAGATCGACACCCGCATGCTCGCCATGATCGGAGCGTTGCTCGTCATCTGGCTCACGCTCAACTACATGACCGGCGGCATCTTTTTCACGGCGCGCAACCTGTACAACCTGGCCGTACAGACCAGCGTGGTCGGCATCATGGCGACAGGCATGGTGCTCGTCATCGTGGCCCGTCATATCGACCTTTCCGTTGGCTCCGTCATGGGCTTTACCGGCATGGTCATCGCCTTCCTGCAAGTACATGTCTTTACGCTGGGCGCGGCCTGGAACTGGCCGACGACCGTTGTCTGCGGCCTGCTGCTCGGCGGCCTGATCGGATTGTGGCAGGGCTGGTGGATCGCCTTTCGCGGCGTCCCGGCATTCGTTGTCACGCTCGGTGGCCTGCTCGTCTTCCGCGGTGCGGCCTACCTCGTTACGGACGGACGGACCATCGCGCCCATGGACAAGACGTACCAGCTCCTCGGCGGCGGCATCCACGGCTCCATCGGTGCCACAGGAAGCTGGATATTCGGCGCCATCTGCGTGGCGATCCTGCTCTTTCGCGTATGCCGGAATCGGACGAAACGGATCAAATTCGGGTGTAAACCCAAGCCCATATGGGCGGATCTACTGACCCTGGCCGTGGGCATAGGCCTGATCTGCGGCTTTGTCCTGATCATGAATTCCTATTACAAGCCGCGCACCGAAATTCCTCGCGGCATCCCCATTCCGGTACTTATTCTCATCGGCGTCGTGGCGATCATGACCCTGCTCGCCAAGGTCACCAAATTCGGTCGCTATGTGTTTGCCATCGGCGGCAATCCGGAGGCGGCGGAGTTGTCCGGCATCAATGTGCAACGGGTGACCATGTATATCTTTGGCGTCATGGGCGTGCTGTGCGGCGTGGCCGCGGTCATCACCACGGCGCGACTCAATGCAGGGGCCAACTCCATGGGCATGATGGCGGAACTCAACGTCATCGCGGCGGCTGTCATCGGCGGCACATCGCTGGCCGGTGGGCTGGGGTCCATTGCCGGGGCCATCCTCGGCGCGTTGATCATGCAGTCCCTGGAATCAGGCATGGTCCTGCTCGGCGTTTCATCCGCCATGCGGCAGGTTGTCATCGGCATGGTCCTCATCGTGGCCGTGTGGTTTGATGTAGTCTACAACAAGAACAGACGATAGGAGCGCATCATGAGTCAGACTCCACTGGTTGAAATGCGCCACATCAGCAAGCGTTTCGGCGGCGTGCACGCAGTACAGGACGTATCCATCGACCTCATGCCCGGCGAAGTGGTCGGCGTGCTCGGCCACAACGGCGCAGGCAAGACCGTCCTCATGAAGACACTGTCCGGTGCCATCCCCTGCGACGAGGGCACCATCCTCATCAACGGCGAAAAAGCGGACATAAAAAGCCCCCGCCATTCCCGCAAATACGGCATCGAATGCATTTATCAGACCCTGGCATTGTCAGACAATCTGGATGCACCGGCCAATCTCTTTCTGGGCCGTGAAATCATGACACCTTACGGCACGCTGGACGACAGGCGCATGGAACAGGAAGCGCGTTCGGTTATCCAGCGGCTCAACCCCAACTTCACCAATATCACCGACCCGGTCCGCAACATGTCCGGCGGTCAACGGCAGTCCGTGGCCATTGCCCGGGCCATCTATTTCAATGCCAAGATTCTGATCATGGACGAACCCACGGCGGCCCTCGGCCCACAGGAAACAGCCATGGTCGCCGAACTGATCAAACAACTCAAATCAGAGGGCATCGGCATCTTCCTTATCAGCCATGACCTGCATGATGTCTTCGACCTCGCAGACCGGGTCTCGGTCATCAAGAACGGCAAGCTGGTGGGCACCAGACGCACAGATGAAGTCACCAAGGATGAAGTGCTCGGAATGATCATTCTGGGTAAGAACCCCGGTCAGTCCGAAGCAGCCTGAACCAGGCATCACCAATAAAATAAAAAGGCCGCCCCCATATGGGGCGGCCTTTTTCGTGATCAGCAGACAGACGCATTATTCCAAAAGAAAGAGTTTAACGACTTCCATGCCCGAAAATGATTGGAACAGGGCCATGCAGTAAAGCACTCCATTTGTTACACCGTGGGTCAACGCCAGACCGGGACGCTTGCCGCTGGGCTTTTGCAGAATAAATCCAGTGACCAGACTGACAATAATGAACGGCACCATGAGTGTTCCAATCACATAATGGCCGCCGGTCAGATTAATGGACCCCCAACTGGTAAAGGTCATATACAGACCGAGAAGCCACCCTATCAGCCAAAGCCAGTTGACCATCTTACCAAGCAGAACATGACGCTTCCAGTTGAAGGCTGCCTTCTGCTTCAAGTGCTGGAAACGAAAACGATTGATCCCCATATACATGACATAGGTCGCGAGAATCAGCGCAGTCGCCTGAATGAACGGATGTAGCCACAACATAGTATCACTCTCTTTATTATAGTCGGTTCAACAAAAGCGCCATCAGTCCCAGAGGCAGGGATGCATGCATGGCAAACGTTGCAGGACGAATGCGCCCAGTGACCACCAGCCCGACAACCACGCCGCCCGCCAGCAGAAATGAAACCGGAACCACCCACTGCAATGAGGCGGCTCCCGACAACCCGGCCAGACACCCCAGCCCGATGAAATACGCGCTCACCCACAGGGCCATGAGTACGGAACGCACCTGGGGAGGCAGTGCCGCATGGAGCATGGCGAACCCGGCCCGTTCGTAATCGGCGCGGTGCTTTTCCGCCAACAGCCAGAAGTGAGGCACCTGCCACAGATAGAAAATGGCGGTCACGCTCAGGATACGCGGGTCCAGCGCATCTCCTCCGGCAGCCAGCCAGCCGACCAGCGGCGGCACGGCCCCGGCACAGCCTCCGGCCAGAAGCGCGGTGGGCGTCACCCGTTTCAAGGGCGTATACACTCCATTATACACCAGCAGTATGCCCATGCCGAGCATGAGCAGCGTCCAGCCTCCGGCCAGAAAGAAAAGTACCAATCCGCTGAGAATCATGGCCAGCGACAACGGCCAGGCCTCGTTGACCGTCAGCCTCCCGGCAGCAACGGGCCGGTGGCGTGTCCGCTCCATGCGCGCATCGCGATCCCGCTCCTGAATCTGGTTCAGGGCCGAACAGCCACCGCACAGAATGAATGCACCGATCACGGCCTCGACAACGCTCCCGGTCTCTGCCGAGCCGCGATAGAGCGCACCAAACAGCGTACCGGCCGCAACAGCCAGGCTCACAGACGGACGCATGAGCGAGGAAATATCACGGATCACTGACCAGCCTCCCCGCCAAGGCTTTTGATGTAGTCCACCAGACCGTCCAGGGTTTCCTGATCAATATCGTCATAGATGGGCATTTCGTCCTCGTATCCTTCGGGGATAAAGGCCGCTGGATCAACAATGGCCGTTTTGAGATATGCCTCGTCCGCCGAGATCGTGACAGGCTTGCCGTCCGGCCCTGTGCCCTTCCGCTCCGAGCCGTAAAGCCCGAGGAATGTCGGCCCCACATCCTCATCTCCATTGGTGGTATGACAGCCAAAACACCCCTGTTCATCAGCCATGCCTTCGCCTGGGTGGGACTTGCCGCGCAACAGCAGATATTTTGCCATGATGTCGAGCTGTTCCGCGGAAATTTCATCGGCATAGGACGGCATCTCGTCGTCCCAGTCCTTGACCAGCTCCGCCCCCGGCTCAAGCACGGACCGCTTCACGTATGCGGCGTCTGCGGTGACGACCTTCTCGGAGCCGTCGGGCAGGACCACGGTGCGCTCCTGACCGGCCAGATTCAGCAAGGTGGGAGCCGCGTCTTCGGATACATCCATGGAATGACAATCAAAGCACCCGAATTCTTCGAGCAGGGCAAAACCCTGATCAACGTCTGCCTGACCGGAGTCAGCCAGCCACGCATCATACTCGGCCTGCTCCACCACCCGGAGAACAGCCATCATGTCCGCATGTTTCAGACCGCAATACTCCGCGCAGAAAATATCAAACTCACCAGTCGTGTCCGATTCGAACCAGGCCGCGGTGTCCATGCCCGGGACCATGTCCCATTTGACGCGCATGGCCGGTATATAAAAGGAGTGGATGACATCCTTGGCCGTCAACGCCACCTTTACCGGAGTATTGATGGGCACCACCAGCTCCTTGGAAGTCTTGCCGTTGTCATAGGTAAACAGCCAGGACCACATACGCCCTTCCACCTGCACGACCATGGCGTCATCCGGGATGGTGCGCATGGCCTTGAACGAGGTCCAGCCGGTCCAGAACAGGCCCATGACGATGATGGTCGGCAGCGCGGTCCAGATGATCTCCAGCAGAATGGAACCCTTGATCTCGGTAGCCACGGGGTTGCGTTTGTAATTGTAACGCCACATGAAAAAGAGGGCGACAAAGGTGATGGCCAGCATGATGAACACGCTGAACCCGAAGATGATGAGGAAGGCCTGATCCACGCCTTTGGCTGCTGAGAAGACTTGTGGATACATGGCTTACCTGTAGGCTGTATCAAAAAAGGTGAAACCGATAAAGATGGCCAGGATCACAAAGGCCAGCAGGACCATGGTCTTCAGGGTTATGTTCTCGTACTTGAGGTGCATGAAGAAAAACGTCACCAGCAGCGCCTTGGTAGAAGCTATGGTCATGGCCGCAACCACATTCAAAAAGCCGAGATCAATACTCGCGGCCCAGACCGTAACCACGGTCAGACACATGAGTACGCCCCAGATGGCGATAAACAGCCCGTAGCCCGGCCCATGGTGTTCACTGTGTGTATTGCTCATAATCGACCAGCCTAGGTGATGAGGTAGTACAACGGAAACAGGTATATCCAAATCAGATCAACCAGATGCCAATAGAGCCCGGCATTCTCCAGAGCCACGAAATACTCTGGCGTGCACTTGCCCACCCGGATGAGCCAGGAAACCCAGCTGAGCACCGCCATGCCGATGACCACGTGGATGCCGTGCAGGCCGGTCATGGCAAAGTACAGGGAGAAAAACGCCTGCTTGCCCGGTGCCCAGTCAGCGATATCGGGTGAACCGGGATAGATGCCCACGTGAAATTTGTGCGTCCACTCGAAGTATTTGATGACCAGAAAACCGCAGGCAAACGCGATAGTCAGTGCAATGAAGATTTGCGCCAGCTTTGCGTTGCCCTTTTGCAGCGCGGTCACGGCCAGGGCCGCGAACAGACTGGAGGTGATCAGAATCACGGTGTTGGTGGTGCCCATGGTCACGTCCAGCAGTTGACTCGCCTGATGGAACTCGGCCGGGAACCGGCCCAGCGTCACCGAGTAGAGCACGAACAATCCGCCAAAGAGCAGAATCTCCGTAAACAGGAAGAGCCACATGCCCATCTTCGCGCCCTGATAGTCCCTGTGATCAGTCATCGTCCCTCACTTCGCTGAATGCATAGGGACCGTGCGTGACCACCGGTTCCACGTCAAAGTTGTGGGAAGGGGGCGGCGAAGGCAACGTCCACTCCAGTGTGGCTGCCTGCCACGGGTTCCTGCCCACGGGGGCTCCATGGTAGCGAGATCTGATCAGGTTGTAGATCATGAGTGCCAGCCCGGCAAACGTGAACCACGATCCATAGGTGGACAGCCGATGCAATTCCGTGAACTGCGGCAGGTAGTCGTAATAGCGGCGCGGCATGCCTGCCAGACCGAGCAGGTACATGGGAAAATACAGACCGTTTATGCCGACCAGCAGCAATCCGGCGGCGATATTGGCCTGCTTCTTGTTGTACATGCGCCCGTACATCTTGGGGAACCAGTAGTGGATGGCCGCGAACATGCCGAACCCGGTGCCGCCGAAGATCACATAATGAAAATGGCCGACAACAAAGTAGGTGTCATGGACGTGCATGTCGGTTCCGGCAGAGCCGAGCACCAGCCCGGTGATGCCGCCCATGGCAAAGAGAAAGATGAAACCCAGCCCGTAAATGAGCGGCGGTTCGGGCCGGATAGACCCTTTGTACAGGGTGGAAACCCAGTTGAAGACCTTGATGGCCGAAGGCACGGCAACCACGAATGTCAGGAGCGAGAAGACCATGACCGCCGTATCGGACATGCCGGACACGAACATGTGGTGCGCCCAGACCAGTGAACCGGCAAAGGCGATGGCCAGGCTTGATCCCACAATGGTCTTGTAGCCGAAGATGGGCTTGCGACAGAAGACCGGGATGATATCCGAGATCACGCCCATGGCGGGCAGAATCATGATGTAGACAGCCGGGTGCGAATAAATCCAGAAGAGGTGCTGGTACAGGATCGGATCACCGCCTCGGGCCGGATCGAAAATACCCATGCCGAGCAGACGCTCGATGGCGATGAGAACCACGGTGATGGACAGGATGGGGGTTGCCAGCACCTGAATCCAGGCCGTGGCATACAAGGCCCAGGCAAACAGCGTCAGCCGTCGCCACTTGAGACCGGGAGCGCGGAGCCGGTGGATGGTGACAATGAAATTCAGGCCAGTCAGAATGGACGAGAACCCAAGGACAAAGACCCCGAGCACCGCCACCGAGACATTGGTGGTGGTCACCGCCGAAAACGGCACATAAAAAGTCCAGCCGGTGTCCGGTGCCCCCCCGCCCGTAAAGAGCGAGGTCAACGCAATGGCCCCGCCAATGACATACAACCAGAACGAAAACATGTTCAGCCGGGGAAAGGCCACGTCCTCCGCGCCCAGTTGCAGCGGCAGGAAGAGATTGCCAAAGGCCGCCGGAATGGACGGAATGACCACAAGAAAGATCATGATCACCCCATGCAGGGTGAAGACCGCGTTATAGACCTGCGGCCCGATCAGGTCCCTGCCCGGCGAAAAAAGTTCGAGCCGTATGAGCAGCCCCAGAAAGACGCCCACCACAAAAAACGCGAGGATGCTCCAGAGGTAGAGCATGCCTATGCGCTTATGATCGATGGTAAAGAGCCACTCGCGTACCCAGGATTTGTCTCCGGGCGCCATAAAACCTTGGGAAACGACCATCAGCGCCTCTTTTTCTTGCCCCCGAAGATCAGCCAGGCCAGGAAAATGACCACGAACCCGAGGATGGAGAAGCCGGAGACGCGCAGGATATCAAAGACATAGCGTCGTCCGTCCGGATCATAGTTATAACAGTAGGACAGGAGTCGTTTGATAGACAGGCCGACCTTGCCTTCAGCGGCTTCGGTGCCTGCCATGGTGATGTCAAAAGGCAGGAACGTGGTGCCATACAGATACCGCACCACCTTGCCGCCGGGGGCTATGGCGATGGCCGCCACAGGATGCGCCCACAGGCCGCCCTGTTTCTGCACCGTATACCCGATGGAATCCAGGACCGCGTCAATGGCGTGCATGTCTCCGGTCAAAAACAACCACTGGTCCGACGGATAGCCGTTTGCCAGAGCCAGATAGTTTCGCTTGGCGCGCGCCGCGTCCTTGGGTTTTTCACGCGGATCAAAACTCAGGGAAACAATCCTGATCTCCTTGCCGGGTTGCAGCTTCACATCCGGCAGGATGGAGGCCATGGACCCTTGGAGCAGATTGCAGACGTCCGGGCATCGGTAATAGATGGGCAGGAGAATGACCGGGATGTCGATCAGCTCGTGCAGCGAAACGCGCTTGCCAGTGGAATCCATGAACTCCACGTCGGGCAGCATGTTCCCGAGTTTCTCGTCGATACCCACGGGAAGGTCCGCTTTCTCGGCCTCTTCCATCATCTTTTCGTGGTCATGGTCAGCTGCGCCCATGCCATCCATTGCGTCCATGCTGTCATGTTCGGAATGATCCATGGCAGGCTGAGCGGCCATGCTGTCATGTTCGGAATGGTCCATGGCTGGTTGAGCGGCCATGTCCATGGGCTCACCATCACTGGCCGCCCACACGGGAGCGGCCAGGATGGTCATCGCAAGCAGTATCAGGAAGAGACTGCGCATGGTCCCTCCTAAAGAGTACAGATGTGCGCAGCCATAGCCTTGAGCTCTTCAGGTGAGAACTTTTTGAGCACGCGGGCCATGGTCTTCTTTTTCGCTCCACCGTAGGAGCCCTCCAGGTAGCCGTTGAGCTTCATCTCGATCTCTTCGGCGCTCTGCCCTTTAAGCACTACACCGCCACCGGCCTTGGAGGATTCGGTGCCGTCACGATGGCATTTGGCGCACCGCGTTTTATACAGCTCCGCACCGTCAACGGCAAAGGCAGCGGTCACGCCAAAGCAGAACACGATGGTCAGGATGGCAAGTATTTTCTTCATTACTCCCTCATGTCATTTAATGGTTGATTCCAATCGGTATTCCCTTAATACGCCAAAGGCTCTTTTATTGTAAACAGTTATTTGTTTTAACAGGCTCCCCCTCTCCTTCCGGTTCAGAACACGGCCCGTCTCCGCTTCCCGAGGCACTCTTACCCCACCGTTCAAGTCCACAATTCTTGGATTATTGGCCGAAAACGACTCCATTTCTTATGGCTTTCCCCACCGGATTACGACGCAAACAGCAATCCGGTCACAAATTTTATTCTCATTTAATCAGATAGGTTAAGTAAAAAATTTACATCCATTATTCATGGCATACCCCTTGCTTCACAGACTATAATTACATGCGTCCGTACCAGCGCAACAAACAGGAGCGACTCATGAGGCATCGAAGAAAAAAAACACAACACAAGCATGGATTGGCCGCGGTTGAGATGGCTCTGCTGCTGCCCATATTCATTATGCTCCTGGTGGGAATCATGGATGCAGCCCGACTATTCTGGACCGAGAGTGTCGTGCGAGACGCGGCTTTTGAGGGCGCCCGTGTCGCCATCCTGAACGAGGCCACGCAAACCCAGATCGAAGAAACCATCCTCAAGGAGCTGAAAATCGGTGGTATCAACCAGACCTCTGACATCTCCATCGGCATCCGAGAGCCGGAACAACCCGTGGACGTCACCGTGGCAGTTCCTTTCGAATTTCTGATTCTCGGCTCTGTGGTGCCATCCCTGGACGGCAGTCAAAACATATCGGCAACGGCTGTCATGACGCATGAGAGGTAACCATGGAAAAGCGCAATACAAATAAAAACGGCAGCATGGTCATAGAGTTCGCCCTTCTGACCACCCTTCTGCTGATCCCCATCCTGGCTGGAATGTGGGATTTATCGCAGTTGATCGATATGAACCAGATCATGACCCGTGCCGCTCGTGAGGGCGTGGTCATGGCATCCCGTGGTGATGATCCGGTGGCCAGGGTAAAAGAGTATGTGGAATCAGCCGGGCTGCCCGCAGCCAATCTCTCCGTGACCGTACAGCTCGGCCCGGAAGACCCCATCGTGGGCCAGGAAGTGGTGGTCACCCTCAACTATGATTTCACCGAAAACACCATCTACCCCTGGGACGAACTCATACCCGATGGCCTGAACACAGTAGCCCATGCAAAAATGGAGTAATGTCACCATGTCATTCATTCGCAATTTCATATCTCGCGATAACGGTGTCGCCACTGTCATGGTCAGCCTGAGCATGGTCGCGCTCATGGGGCTGACCGCTCTGGCCGTGGACCTCGGCCGGACCTATCTCAAGCGCAGCATGTTGCAGACCGCGGCCGACACGGGCGCCCTGGCAGGCGCGTCCTCCCTGCTGGCCGAAGGGCGTGATTTCGATCGGCTCAGAACCATCGTCACCACCTATGCCGTCAAAAACATGGTCGAAGCCGACATCCCTGCCAGTGCCCTTATGGATTCGGACATCGTCTTCATGCGGGACGGCGTCCCGGACGATGAATTCCCGAATCAGGTTGAGGTCACCATCACGCTGTCCGCTGAGCGCGACAACGCATATCCTCTCTACTTCGGTAAAGTGGTGGGCAGACCCTCCATGGACATCCGCGTGGTCGCCCGCGCCGGTATCGTGTCCACCTGCTCAAGCAAGTGCGTCAAGCCGTTCGTGGTTCCCACAAAATTCGAATGGGACGACTCGGCCGCTCCGGCAACAAAGTACTATCAAAACGGGACCTTCGACGTAGACAGCGTACAGGAACTCGACACCGTGAACGTGCTGGGATACTCCCAGGCCGACGTGGGCACCCAGATCATCATCAAGCCCGGTGACCCGAGCCTGGCCATTGCCCCCGGACAGTACAACCTGGTCGACCTGCCCCCGCTCAACAAGGGCACTCCGATCACCGGCGCTGCCATGGTCAAGGAGAACATCGAAGGGTGCACCGGCTCCAACAATGAAGTGAACGTGGAATCCGGCGATGAACTGCTCATCGAACCCGGCAACTCCGCCGGTCCGGTCAAGGCGGGAGTCAACACCCTTATCAACCTCGACCCATACGCTGTTTGGGATTCGTCTGAAAATGCCGTTAAAGGGAGCACATATGGAGATCCGCTGGACAGTCCGCGCGTGGTCATCATCTCTTTCTACGATCCCCGGTTCCCTCCCACTGGGGGCAGGAACTCCATCATCGTCTATGAACTTGGCGCATTCTTCTTGGAAAACGTGGACAGCAGCGGCAATGTCACTGCCAGATTCATGAACACACTGGCCGTGGATCCTCAACCGTCGTCGGATTCGGACGACTGTCTCCTTAAATACAGCCGCGTCATGCTCGACACCAGTAGACTGTAAACACGGGTATACACCTCCTCTGAAAAGGGGTTGCTGATCAGACTGATCAGCAGCCCTTTTTTTGCCCACAGCTCCCTCCCACTTTCCCCCTGGTCAGCCAGTGAACAACGGATGAACTGCGTCTTTTTTTTCAAATTTCGCCCCAAAAGGGATAAACAGCAAAACCCCCTATTTCAGGAGGAAAAGATCAAAAACGGGGCGCAGATGAGCAGTTAGCGCACATTTTCACTCTTAAAGACTCTCTAAAACCTACTATACTACTCTGAAATACCCATTTATCTCTGAAAAACATGGACTAATTCTTTTGTGTATGCTTATACAATTCCCCAATCTCAGACGACCTGTTACTTGAGGTTGGAAGCATGCGGATCAAGTATTGTATTTGACTGCACCGCCCATGGTCGACTGTAGAGAAAGAGCTGGTTACAGCAACGGAATTGAGGGTGCACTTTGGGAAGGGATGCACTGTATGATCGGTGGCCACAGCCATCCGGTCCCCTCAAATCCTTATGGGAGTCGAAATCGTCACGAGCGACGGTCATGGGCAGATCGTTCTTGAAAGGTTTCAATAAAACCTGTTTGTATGGGTCATCCCTTGAATTCAAAGTTTCTTTGAGGACGTGTCCGCACCTCCTTACGAATGCTTGCAATTCGATGACCTGGTCGGGATGGCCCACTAAGCCGCCTCCTGACGAACACGACCCCGACGTTGATTGACCTGCCTCGTTTTTTTTTACGAGGCGCATTTGCCGCTTTCATTAAAGCGGTGTCACAACACAAGGGGGTGCTATGGGAAAAATCTCCTCTTGGGATTGGGAAAACGGCCAGAAAACGGTCGTCAAATCTCTCTCCCCTCTCGAAGGTCACGAATGGCAGGAAGAGCCGTATGTCTCACCTGATGGTGAGACTATCGCAGCTATCGTCAAGGTAGGCGAAGGCGAATTCTCCATACGGACCAACGACTCGGTTTGGGAAAACACGTTCGACAAGATCTGGTATCCGAAGTTCGCTCCTGACGGTCGCCTGACAGCCATCTGTCAACAAGACATGGAATGGGTGTTGACCGCAGACGGCGAGAATGTAGGTGAAACCACCGATTACATTTGGGATACCATGACCAGCAAAGACGGCTCCGTCATTGCGACCATGTACAAAAGCATGGAGCAGTACGGATTGTGCGTCAACGGCGAGCCGTGGGAAACTCTGTACGAAAACGTCAACCAGCCCGTCTTGGCCGAAAACGGCGCACACGCAGCCGGTGTGGCCCAGATGGAATCCATGGACGCGGCAGACATTGAAGCCTTCAAGCGCGGCGTCTACACCGTCGTTGTTGACGGCAAGCCCTGGGAAAAACTGTTCCTCAACGTCTGGGCCCCCCGGTTCAACGCTGACGGCACCTCCGTGGCTGCCACTGTCCGTACATCCGTGTACGACAACACCATTGCCGTGGACGGCGTTGCCTGGGAACAGAAGTACAACCAGGCATGGGAACCCGTATTCTGTCCCAAGGACGGCGGCGTTGCCGCCCCGGTCCGCCAGGCAGGGAAATGGGGCGTCGCCAAAGATGGCAAGACCCTGTGGGAACCCCGCTACATCCAGTGTCTGGAGCTCCAGTACGACGCATCCGGCGACAATCTGTGGGCCATCGTTGCCACCAGCTACGGCCAGTTCACCGCCTGTGTGAACAACGCTGCCTGGGGCGACACATTCACCACCGTCAACGACCTTGTTGTCAGCCCCGACGGCACCCGTGCCGGCGTCCTGACCAGCGAGTACAACGAAAACTTCAAGATCGTGGTCGACGGCACTGCCTGGACCGGGACCTACGACATGGCCTGGCCTGTCGTCTTTTCTCCCGATTCCAAGACTGTGGCCGCCAAGGTCGAGAAAAACGGTCGTTACCAGATTCTGGTCAACGGCAGGTCCTATGAAAAGGATTTCGACGCTGTCTGGCCCCCGGTCTTCAACGAAGACGGCACCAAGGTGCTCATTCGCGCCATCGAAAACAACAGCTACGTCCGCATCGTTGCGGATGTGGCACAATTCTAGGCGGAGGGAATCATGACAGCATTTTACACCTTCGTCACCGGACCGTTGGCATGGGCCGCATGGGCGATCTTCATCATCGGTTCCATTTATCGTCTGGTCAGCATGTATGCGCTGGCCAAGGCCAAGGACGGTTCCTCCCTGGCGTACATGAGCCTGCCCTACGGACTCCGGTCCATCCTGATGTGGCTCATTCCGTTCAAATCCCAGGGTTGGCAATCCGATCCCCTCATGACCGTTACCACCTTCGCGTTCCACATTGGCTTCCTTCTGGTTGCCGTGTTCCTGGGCGCACACGTGGTCCTTTGGGACACCGCATTCGGCATCTCGCTTCCGAGCCTGCCCACCGGCATCGGCGACATCATCAGCTTCGTGGTCATCGCGGGCTGTGCAGTGTTTGCCTATCGTCGTCTGTCCCTGCCCCACGTCAAGCGCGTAACCCGTACCAAGGATTGGTTCGCACTGATCATCGTTGCACTGCCGTTCATCACCGGCGTCCTGGCCTATCACCAGATCGGCCCGGTACTCCTGATGACCACACTGCATGTGCTCGCAGGCGAACTCTTGTTGGCGCTCATTCCGTTCACCCGCCTGAGTCACGCACTCTTCGCTCTGTGGACCAGAGCGTACATGGGATCGGAATTCGGCGGCGTCCGCCATTCCAAGGACTGGTAGGCCACAACCAATCACAGTAACGCGAGGTAAGAATAATGAGTCAGATTGCTGACAGAATCATATCCGATGTCGGCCTTGAGAACGGGGTTGCCGCACTCACTCCTGAAAGGATTGAGGCAGTGGTCAACCAGATGCTCAAAGGCGAGACCGGGGCAAAGCTCAAAGCCTACAACGAGACATGCATGCGTTGCGGCCTCTGTTCACAGGGTTGTCACTACTACATGTCTCACGACAACGACCCGAGCTACTCTCCGGTGAACAAGGCTACGGAGACCATGTATGAGCTGATGGAGAAGAAGGGCAAGGTAAGCCCCCAGCGCATTTATGAGATGGCGCAAATGGCCTACACCGAATGCAACCTGTGCAAACGGTGCGCCCACTACTGTCCCATCGGTATCGACACCGGCTACATCATGTCCATGGTGCGCCGCATCTGTTACCTGCTGGACGTTGTCCCGCAGTACATTCGCGACACCTCCCACTCTCACTCCTCCACCATGAACCAGATGTGGGTCAAGGACGACGAGTGGATCGACACCCTGCAATGGCAGGAAGATGAAGCCCGTGACGAGTTCCCGGATCTGCGCATTCCCGTAGACAAGGAAGGGGCAGACTTCATGTACTCGGTCATCGCACCGGAGCCCAAATTCCGTACACAACTCATCTACCAGGCTGCCGCCATCATGAACGCAGCCGGTTGCAACTGGACCATGCCGTCCCATCCCGGTTGGGATAACTCGGACATGTGCATGTTTGTCGGTGACTTCGAAAACATGGGCCGTCTCAAACGCGCCCACTATGAAGTAGCCCAGAAGCTGCGCGTCAAGCGCATCGTCATGGGCGAATGCGGCCATGCCTTCCGCTCTGTCTACGACATGGGCAACCGCTGGCTCGGCCACAAGAAGATGCCCATCCCCGTCATCCACTCCATTGACTTCTTCTGGGAGCTGATAGACGAGGGCAAAGTCAACATCACCCACAAGTACGAAAAGCCTGTCACCATTCAGGACCCGTGCAACATCATCCGCGGACGCGGCCTGATGGACAAGCTGCGTGACGTTGTCCACTTCCTCTGTGAAGAGGTTGTCGAGATGACCCCCAACCGTGAGCACAACTACTGCTGTTGCGCCGGCGGCGGCGTCATCAACTGCGGGCCTCCGTTCAAGAATACCCGCATGACAGGCAACAGAATCAAAGCCGAGCAGCTCGAGGCGACCGGTGTCAAAGACATCGTCATCCCTTGCCACAACTGCCACGGCGGTATTGAAGACATCATCGGCTACTACGATCTCGGCATGCACGGTAAGTTCATCGGCGACATCATGTACGAACTGATGGTCAAACCGGAACTGTAGGAGGACGCCATGAACAAGAACATATGCAAAATTGCGGCGTCCATGCTGACCATCATTGCGCTGGTCGTCATCTACATGGCTCCGACCGCCTTCTCCCAGGACGACATGACCCATGTTCCCACGGATGCGTTCACCAAACTCGAACGCTCCAAGGTTGCCTTTGCTCATGACGCTCACAATGAAAAGGCTGAAATCGAAGATTGCGTGGTCTGCCATCACTCCCAAAATGATGACGGCACACAGAACCTCGAGGATTCCTCCGAAGGCGAATCCTGTGCATCCTGCCACGCTGTGGAACGGACCGACGGCGGAACCCCGCTCATGCGCGCCTACCACAAGCAGTGCATCGACTGCCACAAGGAAAAGGCCAAGGGCCCTGTCGCCTGCGGCGAATGTCACGCCAAATAATTCGGTACTCCCGATACAAGAAGAGGCCCCGGAAGCATGCTTCCGGGGCCTTTTGCATCCATCTGATCGCCAGCGGAGAGATTCGGTCTTCACGCACCCTGCGTCGGAGCTGTGGTGCGAGGTCGTCTCCGATAACCTGAAGCACCCTTCAGGAATCCTGTCTCCATCTTCGTCGCAACCAGTATTCTCGAGCACGCACCGCGCTTCACGTCTAGCGAAACATCTCGAAGTCCTTGAGGAATCGTTCTTTTCTTCGAGCCACTTCCGCCGAGTTAGTCATGATCATATCCAGTTGGCGGGTGTGCGTAATCAGATATCCCAGCACCTTGAGACGAAAGCCCATGGACGCCCTGTTAAGCCCTTCCACGCGGGCGAACACGTTGTCCTGCCGCACGCGCACGCGAAAATCGAGGTCCTCCAGCATCCCGCCCACAAACTGGGCTCGGAGGATGCGCCGCTCCGTGTTGGCGGCCCCGCCCTTGAACTGAAAACTGGCGTAATTCTCACTGATGCGATCCGAGACCAGGGATTCGGCTCCACAGAAATGAAAACCGAAACGCGATTGCAGGCTGCAATAGTTCTTTGAGATCATGAAATAGTTTTTCTGCGTGTAGTGTGTGCCTGTGGCCGGTATGAGGTTCGGGTTGACCGTGGCCTCGAACATGATGGACATGAACCCTTTGGTGTGCACTGGCGGCGGCCCTTCCCAGGGCACGGCCTGCATGCCCTCCCACAGCGCCTGCATAGGGAAGGAATCGACCTGACTCAACAACACGGTCCGGTCTGTCCGGGCCATCCCTTCAGGAGTGATGCCGTCATCCAGATTGAGCACCCAGAATTGTTTGGGCACGTCGGTGATCAGTTGGCGCGAGGCCGCCTCGATGAACTCCTCGTTGGTACCGAACTGGAACATCTCCAACACAGCTTTCTCATGACAATACCGCATGATGTCATGCAGGGTCCGGCAATTGCTCGGCTTGAACTCCGGGGATTCCGGGTCCGTCAGGTTGAGCCTGACAATAAAGCGTGCCGCCCTGCGCAGGGCGTCCTGAACCTTACTGCCCCGCATTATCCGTTGCCGCGGTTTTTCCACCAGCAACGACTCCACCGGCCCTGTATACACGGCACGCCCGTCCGCATCCACGGTGAGCAGCTGACCGTTTTCAAAATTACCCACAACGCCTTTCATGCCGAACAGGGCCGGAACCCCGAACTCACGGGCCACGTTGGCCAGATGCCCGGCCATACCGCCCTGTTCCGCAACCACCGCACTACATCGATCAAGCAGAGCGGCGCGGCTGGGCAACGCATTCTTGATGATCAGAACACCGCCATCGGGGAAGGACAATACATCCACGTCCTTGCGCACGGTATAGGCGGGCCCTACGCCGACCCCCGGGCTGGCCGTGAGCCCTCCGGACAACGCCGGCGCAGGTAGCCCCCCCACAGGCAGGGCGACCGCGTCATTCGAGGTCATCTGCATGAGCGGACGGCACTGAAGAAGATGAAAGGCCCCATCAGCGGTAACGGCCCACTCGATATCCTGTGGTGTGCCGAAATAGGTCTCGATACGCACCGCTTCACGCGCAATCATGATGGCCAACGCATCGGTCAATGAGGGTTCGAGCATGCGCTCTTCCATAACGTCCACACGGCAGACTCCCGTTTGAGGGCTGCAGACAAACTTATCCTTTTTATCTGCCACCAACGTCTCGACCACCGAGAACGGTTGCCGTCGCACAATAAAATCGTCCGTGGAGGCGGTGCCGTCCACCACTGGCTTGGGCAGTCCCCACACGGAGTGGATGGACACGGTATCGTCGCGCATATTCACCGGACTGCGGGAGTACGCCACGCCCCCGGACAGAGCATCCACCATGGTCATGCACCCCACGCTCATCGCCACATCCCGGTCACGAATCCCCTGATTCATGCGATAGGCCATGGCCTGCCGCGAATACTTGGAAGCCACGACCTCCTTGTAGGCGTTCAGCAGGCTGCCCCGGTCCACGTTGAGCAGAGAGCGGTACTGTCCGGCATAGGACGCCCCCTCCACATCCTCGCCAAGGGCACTGGACCGGACCGCCAGATCCGGGGGGCTGCCCATAGTCCGATGCAGGTTGTCATGCGCCTCCAGAATACTCTCGGCCAGATCATCAGGCAGACGAGTGTCCATGACACGCTGCATGATCTTTGACGACGCCAGAAAAACGGATTCCCGATCCCTCTCGTCCGTGGTCTGGATTATCCGTTCAATCTCGACGCCCAGATCATTGACCTCCATAAAACGATGAAATGCGCTTACCGTGACAACGAACCCGGCAGGAATATCCAATCCGAGTCTGGCTCCGGCCTCGCCGAGCATGGCCATCTTGGGACCGCACATGTCCACATGATCGCGCCCCACCTCGGCCAGATTCATGACCCACGCCCCGTGTGTCTGGGGAGTATCCAGCTCAATCTCGGCCATGATGTTTTCATTGATGGATTCCAGGACTTCCACCAGATCGTCATGCCCGTGGTGATTCAATTCTCCCAGATGGCGGACCATCTGAAATATGGACGTGGAAATGCGCGTGCACAGGGTGTGGACATAATGCATGCCATAGGGGGTGAAGCCACGCAGGGCCTCCTCCAACTCGCCGATCAATTCATGGGCGCGGGTGTTGGCCTGAATAAGCAAACGGAAATGATCATACCTGGCAGCAAAAACACGGCGGATCTCCGCCCGCTCTTCCGGCGTCGTTTCCTTCTTGCGAAATGAGAACCAATCGAGAATGCCCATGAGTCTTCACCAGACCTCATCACCCTCTCCTCTCCCACACGCGCTCATGCAGCGTGGCAGATGCGGCAAGGGCGCATCGTTACAGTGTCACTGATTCGTGTTGGTACAATTGAAAATGGCTGTTATTCGGTATGCGCCCTGGCAGCGATCTTTTCCTCTCGATGTCGTTTGCGGGTGCTCGCATCCTCAAGCTTGTAGAGCAGCTCTTCTATTTCCACCGGCTTCATCAGATAGTCGAAGGCCCCCAGCTCCATGCCCTGGATGGCCATCTCCATGGACGCATGGCCCGTAAGCATGATGACCTCCACAAGCGGCCACTCCTGCTTTATCCTGTGCAGTGTGGCAATGCCGTCCATGCCGGGCATCTTGACATCAAGCAGCACGATATCAGCTGCGAACCCACGCAATTTTTCCAAGGCCTCTTCGCCGGCCCCGGCCTCCTCAATGACCATGCCCCGTTTCGTCAGCCGCTTGCCCAGCGCACTGCGAAAGGGGGCTTCATCATCCACAAGGAGTATATGTATGCCAGTCATTGACTGCTCCGTCCTGTTATGTGTCCTGCCGCGCGTGGCTGACGGCCTCCCGAATCTTCTGTAGCAGCGTATCCAGCTCGCACGGCTTGAGCAGGTAATCAAACGCGCCTGCCTGAATACCTTCTCTGGCCGCCTGCTCACTGCCATGCCCCGTGAGCATGATGACCGGCATCTCCGGCACCATTTTCTTGAATATCTGCAATATCTCGATACCGTCCATATCCCCCAGCTTGAGGTCAAGGACAGCCACGTCAAAATCCTGTTTTCTGAGTACCTGTATGCCCTCGGTGCCGCTCATGGCAACCGTGACGGAAAGCCCCCGCTTGCCCATGCGCTTTTGCAGGACATCCAGGAATCCGCCTTCATCGTCCACCAGCAGGACTCGTGTCTCGACTTCGCTCAAGGAAAGACCTCCCTAATCACCCCGCCTGAGCACGATATGACGCGCCCTGGCTTCAAGAATCTTGGTCTCATGCGTTTCCTTCTTGTCGTAGGCTTCGCCCACTTTGCCAAGCAGTTCTTCCAGATCGCACGGTTTCATCATGTAGTCGAACGCACCGGACTTCATGCCTTCAATGGCAGACTCCACCGTGGCGTGTCCCGTGAGCATGATGACCTCCACCAACGGATGGTCGATCTTGATCCGGGCAAGCGTCTCGTTGCCGTCCATACCCGGCATCTTTACGTCCAGAATCACCACATCTATGGAGCCGTTGGAGGACAGAACGTCAAGCCCTTCATGCCCGCTATAGGCAGTGAAAACTTTCAGCCCTCGCTTCCCCAACCGTTTGGCCATGGTGTCCACGAATCCCTGTTCATCGTCTACGAGTAGAATGGTAGCAGGCATCTGTACCTCCTGGTTGCCTTATCATATACTACACGACTTACGCCGTGTCTTCTTTATTGAGCCGTATCTCGCACGCCCCGCCCTCGGCCTCTTTCACTGCGGGCAGTCGAATGGTAAACGTCGTGCCAACATCCACGGTGGACTGAACGGCAATAGTGCCGTCCATCCTGTTGATAATCCCGTAGATGATGGACAGCCCCAGGCCGGTCCCCTGGCCCACGGGCTTGGTGGTGAAAAAAGGATCAAAAATACGCGACAGATTGGCCTCGGGGATACCACACCCGGTATCAGCGAAGGAGATGGCGACGTCGTCACCATCCAGTCGGGTCATGATATCTAGATTACCTCCGCCCGGGTCCATGGCATCGATAGCGTTATTGACCAGATTGAGAAACACCTGCTGCATCTCAGAGGGACTCGCCTGCACCTGCGCGATGGTGTCCGCCAAACTGGTTTCAATGATCACATTGGCGTACTTGGCCCGTTGTTCGGAAAGCTCCACAATCTCCCGTACCAACTCATTGAGGCAGAAAAACTTGACGGTCGGGTCGGTCTTGCGGGCAAAGGAAAGGAGCTTGTGAGTGATCCCCTTGCAGCGCGTCCCCTGCGTCCGAATCTGGTTCAGGGCGCGTTGCACTTCGCGCTCATTGTCATCCACCTTCAGCCCTTCTTCCAACAGATCCTGAATCCAGCCCGCCTCCTCGACCATGATCGCGACAGGATTGTTGATCTCATGGGCAATACCGGCGGCCAGCTCGCCGACACTGGCCAGCTTGCCCGCTTCGATGACCTGCTCGTTCATGATCTCCTTGGCCGAGTCCGCCTTCTCCACCTTGCGGGCCATGCGCCGACTCATCAGATACGCCATGATAGTGATGGCGAGGGTACCCAGCAACAGGACCACCAGCGCCAGATTGCGGGTCCGGTTCAACGCGGCATACGCGTCATCAGTGTCCTGCTGAAACACCATGAGCCAGTCCCCGTTCTTGATGGGACTGGTCACGAAGATCATTTCCTTGCCGGTGGCCGGATTGGTCTCCGTGGTGATGGCTGCACGACCCCAGACCCGCTCCCCATTGCTGTCCATGCCCTTGACGAACCGTTGCAGAAACGACACCTCACCGGTCATGTCGCGATTGGGAGTCGTCTGGAACTCCGCCTTTTTGTTGATGATATAGGCAAGGCCGGTCTGACCGATTCGAATATCCTCGACCAGCTTGTTGAACGCAATGAAATCGAGTGTGGTACGCAGGAACCAGTCGCGCCCAGCCTCCTTGATGCGCAACGCTATGGTGAAGTGCGGCACCCCACGCAATCCGGGCCCCACATCGCTCACATACACGGTGCGCTCACGGGCCATGCGGAACCACTCTGCTTCCGAATAGTCCACTCCCTGCAACCGGTATGGCCCGGCATAGGCCTCCTGAATTCCCTCGCTGTTCACCAGCCCGAGGTCGACAAAATCATTCCCGTGCCCCCGGACCAGGGCGTCATGCAGGGCTTCAAGCTCACGAGGATCACGCAGACGATTCACATTGAAGACCTCGGCCAGCACCCGAATCTCCTCCACCTTCTCTTCGAGGTAATAGTCAACGGACTGATCGTGCTTGAGCACCAGCTCCCGCAGATGAGCCGTTACTTTTTCTTCGTAGGCCGCGCCATATTGATGGCCCGCAATGAGAACAATAAGCACAAGAGGGGCGATAGAAACGAGTATGATGGTAAACATCATGCTCTTGGCGAGACTTTGATAGTAGTGCGAGTCTGACATTCTCTCTCCTGGATCGAGGTTCTGTGCCGCATGAATCAGACATTTCGCTCCCCGTCGATTCTTCATACCACATAATAATAGAGCAAAACAATGCGAACCCGCACTCTTTGTCATGAAAACGGCAGGGGCTGTTCCCCCTGCTCAGCGCAGACAGGCACAACAGGGCATCCATGCACATGCCCGAAACAGAGGACAGCGGAAAGAATGAAGAAGAAAGAAGTTAAGCGACCGGTATGGCCTCGGCGAGAATATGGACAACGGTCGCCTACCCGTATTGCAGACGCATGCCGACTCTGATCGCCAGCTTTTTTCCTCTCGTCAATATCAAGAAATATAAGCCGAAATCATGCAATATTAAGGCAGTAAACCTGTTGTACATTTTTTATCAAGTCGTTTATTTTATGCATAGAACGCACGCGTTTGTCGTGCACTCATTGCTACTCGAATCATATGAACAATGGATTAATGCCCTGAATTGGGATACCCTGTATACCTCTGGACAAACCTCTGCTCTGAAGTAGGTCGAACATGCTGGCATTCCTTGACAAAATTCCCTATGGCACCCCGCGTATACGTCGGATCGCCTTTTGGCTTCTGACGACACTCCTCATATGGACCATTATCGGCTTTCTCGTGATCCCGCCCGTGCTCAAAAGCGTGCTGACATCACAGCTGGCCACGGAATTGAAACGCCCTGTCGTCATAGAGAAGATCTACTTCAACCCGTATACGCTTCACCTGGAGGTCCACAACCTCAAGGTGAACAAGCTCGAAGGCGAAGGCGACCTCCTCTCCGTGGGATACATGGACGCGGCCCCGGGCATCGCTTCAATATGGGAGCTGGCACCGGTCGTATCCTACCTGCATCTGGTTGATCTCACCGTGGACATCACCTTTTTCGGCAACGGCAAATACTCCATCTCCGACCTGATGGCAGCGTCCGACAACGGCGACAAGCCCGAGGATGCCCCCGCAGACGAAGAGGATGAAGGAGCGGTCTTCCCGTTCGCCCTGTATGGCTTTGAACTCAGCAACGCCACCATCCTCTTCGATGACCAGCCCCACAACAAGAAACACGTCATTTCCGATATTTTCCTGCGCGTTCCGTTCACCTCCAGCATCATGGACAAGCGTAAGGAATTCACCCAGCCCAAGTTCACCGCCGTTATCAACGGCGACCCGGTGGAACTCAAGGGACGAACCCTGCCTTTCGACGAATCCCTGCTCACCGAGTTCGAGCTGGGAGCAGTGGATGTCGACCTGAACCAGTACTGGAACTATGTCCCTGTGGAGACACCTCTCAAGCTTGAAGAGGGGCGATTCACTTCCGATATCTCACTCTTTTTCGAACGCCCGGACGCCCAACGCCTGAACCTGTTCCTCGGTGGTGGCGGCACGCTCTCCAACCTCAAGCTCTCCGACCCCAAGGAAGGGTCTGTGCTTTCCTTGAAGAAGCTCGCCTTCCAGATGGAACGTTTCTCTCTGGGCGACAACGCATTGGTACTGACCAGCGTGACCCTGGATTCCCCCTTCTTCAAAATCATCCGGCAAAAGGACAATGCCATCAACTGGGCGACATACTTCCCCGGCCCAGAAAAGGGAGAGAAAAGCCCTGCGGACAAGACACAGGCCGAAGCAAGCGCTTTTGTCATGGACATCAAACAGGTCGACATCAAGGACGGTGTTCTGGACTGGACAGACCGCATGGTTCCCGGAGAATTCAAACGGACATTCTCCAATCTCAACTTCAAGGGATCCAAGCTTTCCAGCTACGGAGACACCCCAAGCCAGTTCGAGACCTCACTCGGAACCACGGGCACCATCGGCCTGCAAGGCAAAGCCACTATTGACCCGCTCAGTGCCGAGATCTCGGTGACCGCCCAGAATATCCCCCTGGATCAATACGCCCCCTATTTCAACCAGGCCCAACCCATGCTCGTGGACTCCGGCCTGGCGGGCATCTCGGCTGACATCAACTTCTCAATGGTGGACGGCAAGCCAAAACTGCTGGTGTCCAACGGGACCCTCTCCCTGAACAACTTCAAGGCGCGAAAGCCCGAAGCCAAGGACCCGAGCCTTGAGCTGACCGCCCTGAACGTATCCGGGATAGCCCTGGACCTGGATTCCCAGAAAGTCGACGTAGCCGAAGTCAAGGTGACCGGCCCTGCGGTCACAGTCGTCCGGGAAAAGGACGGCAAAATTGACCTGCAAAAACTTCTGGCACCTGAATCCGCAGTAGCGGAAGAGATCGCCACAGAGGTAGAAACCGCATCAAAGGCCAAGGATGACAAGACGTGGTCCGGCGGCTGGCAGGCCGAGGTCGCCCATGTTGTCGTGGAAGAAGGAGACTTCAGATTTATGGATGCCTCTCTCAAGCATCCCGCCAAGTTTGGCATCAACAAATTCAAATTTGAACTGACGGACCTGTCCACGCTGGTCGGCAAATCCATGCCCTACACAATGAGCGGCAACTGGAGTGGACGCGGATCCTTTTCGCTGGGAGGCAAAGTCTCTGTCGATCCCCTGTGGTCCAACGGACGGCTCCGGCTCAACGGCTTCGGCCTCAAACCCTTTGATGGGTACGTTGCCGAATTCACCGAGTTGATCGTGGGCAAAGGCAGAGCCTACGCCAACCTCAAATACACCTTCAAAGGCGGCGACAAACCTCGCTACACCGTGAACGGCGACACCTCTGTGCAGGCGCTTCAGGTCAAGGACACCATCAGCGACACCGAAGTGATGGGATTCGATGAATTTGCTCTGCATACCATCTCCTTTGCTAATGAACCCAACAGGTTGACCATCGGCGAAGTGAACCTCAAAGCTCCCATGGCAATCGTCGAGATCTTCAAAGACGGTCAAATGAATATCAAGCGCGCCCTGCGCATTGCGCCTGACCCGGCCCCCAAAGAAGGGACAACGGAAACGGCCACGGCCAAAAAGGCTGCACCACCCACAGGCGCAGAGAGTAAAGAGCGCACCAAGCCCGACCCCAAGGAATCGTTCTTCAAGACGCTGGAAATCAACAAGGTCAGCATCACCGATGGTCAGGTCAAATATCGTGATAACTCAGTGCACCCCTTCTTTGCCACCGACTTGAGAGACATGAATCTCCTGCTCACCGACATCAACCAGACGCCCGAAGCCCGACCCAAGATCGACTTCAAGGCGAATATCGGGGAGACCCCCATGTCCGTGACAGGCGCACTCAATCCGGTGGTCACGCCGATCTACTCTGATCTGGCGATCTCCATCAATGGGATGGGCCTTATCCCGCTGACACCATATACTTTGCACCATCTGGCGTATCCCATCCAGAAAGGCCGTCTCTATGCGGATGTCACCTTCAAGACAGAGGACTGGGAACTCAGCGCGGAAAACAAGTTCTTCATTGAGAAGCTGGAGCTGGGCAAAAAGGACGACAGCCCCGACGCGCCTGATGTGCCAGTGGAGTTCGGTCTCTCACTGCTTCAGGACGGTGACGGCAACATGGAGATCAACCTGCCCATCCGCGGCCGTCTGGACGACCCGGACTTCAAGATCGGCGGCATTGTCTTCAAGGCCATTGTCAGTCTGCTGTTCAAGGCCCTTTCATCACCGTTCACCCTCATCGGCTCCATGTTCGGCGGCGGCGAGGATATGGACTTCGTGGTCTTTGAGCCGGGCAGATATGCTCTGGATGCCGCGGGCAAGCAAAAAATGGATACGATAGTCAAAGCGCTGACAGAACGAGAAAAACTGACGCTGGAAGTGGATGGCGTCGTTGATTCCAACGCTGACAAGACCGGTCTGGTCAAGGCCTTTTTCGAACGCAAGGTCAAGCAGATGAAGTATGACGACCTGAGCCGCGACGAACAATTGGCAACCTCTGTGGACGCCGTTACCTTCGACAGTCCGGAAGACTATGAAGAATGGTTGTATGAGGCCTATGCAGCCGAACCGGACGAAGAGGATGAAAAGCCCACAACCCTGTTCATCACCGACCGTCAGCCTGTTAACGTCATGGAAAAGTTCATTCGTGATCGGACCATCATCACGGATGAAGACCTGCACGAACTGGCCCTGCTCCGCGCCAAAACGGTCAAGGACTACATCGTTGCGGCCAATCCAGCCCTGGCGGATCGCGTCTTCCTCCTTGATAAGGAAGACGCCCAAGGCAAGACCGGCGTCCCGTCACACAGAGCCGATCTCGGGGTCAACTAGCACGCACCCGGCACAAGACCGAGTGGAAGTGGGAGGGGAATGCCCCCCCTGCACCCGATACAATAAAAGAGCCGCGATCAAAACTGATCGCGGCTCTTCTTCATTGCGTCATAGACCCACACGAGGCGGGCAGCCCGCACCCAGCGCCAGCAAAAGTTTCCTACAGCGATATATCCCCCCTGAGAGCGTACTTTTTAGCTGAGCATCTGCTTGCCTCATAAAAACAGCAGGTATATCCTTCCGGAAAATCCAAAGCGTTTCTCCAACCAACGGGCAGCCAAAGCCACGGTTCCTCCCACTGGGAGACAACTGCTGATTTTGGGAAGCCAGACAAGCAATACCCCCGCAGGAATGAGTACAATGAATATCAATACAGTAAAACTGGCCTATTTTTCACCCACGAAAACAACCGAAACGATCCTTCATGACATTGCAAAAGGAATCGGACCGGAGACCCTGGACGTCATCGACATCACCAGATCGGATGCAAGGCAACAACCGTTGAAGGTCGCAGAAGACGAGCTGCTCATTGTCGGCGTGCCCGTATACATGGGCAGGGTTCCAGCACTGGTGGGCGAGTGGCTGAACGCCCTGGAAGCCAGCAATACGCCGGCAGTGTGTGTCGTCGTCTACGGCAACCGCGAGTTCGACGACGCCCTGATTGAACTCAAGGAATGGATCACCGGACAGGGATGTGTCCCCATTGCAGGCGCTGCCTATATCGGGGAGCACTCTTTCTCGGATTCCGGCCTGCCCACGGCCCAGGGTCGCCCGGATCAAGACGACCGCACACACGCTGAAGCGTTTGGACAGGCGATAGTAAAAAAAATGCACTCGGTCTCAGCGATCTCGCAGTTCGCCCCCATCGAGGTCCCCGGAAACCACCCGTACAAAGGGAAGACGACCTTATGGGATGTCAATTTTATTGCGGTCAGCGAGGAGTGCGGCCAATGCGGAATATGTGCGGACGTCTGTCCTGTGGAAGCCATCGCCCCGGAGGACAGCTCCCGAATTGATGAGGTCAAATGCATCACCTGCTGCGCATGCATCAAAAGCTGTCCCCAAAATGCCCGAAGCATAAAACCCGGCCCCGTCAACGATGCCCAGAAACGCCTGAACACCAACTGCAAGGCTCCCAAAAAACCTGAATGGTTCCTGTAAGTCCGCTTCACACTTCCACCTCGCTCAAACAAAAAGCCACGATCCCCAACGGATCGTGGCTTCTTCCTTCTTCTCCAATAACCCCGACAGCCTCGCAAGGCTGACGTGCCACCCGCCATCTCACCGGCAATGTGGTGCCGGGGAACACGAGGTGGCGACGGTGTCTGCTGGAACCCAATACAGCAATCCACCGCCAATAAAAGTGATGCGGTCCCTACCCGCCAATGGAGGCCATGCGAGTTCGACAGACGCCGCCTTTTCCTGCTGGCATCCTTTCAAGCAATTCATGGCCAATGGGCTTCCTGCGACTTGCAGCGCGAACGATGCGTTCCACCGCCTTGATCCCCAGATTGGGGTGACGCAGGGCGTCGCGCAGCTTGTACACCTTGTCCGAAAAAAGACAGGTTCTGAGCACGCCGTCCGAAGTGATACGCAGCCGATTGCAGGTGGCACAGAAATGATTGGTATACGGTGAGATAAGACCGACACGCCCCTTGCCGCCCTCGATGGCGAACATGCGCGCCGGGCCGTTCCGACGTTCACCGGGCTGTGTAACCGGCGTCAGCTTCACGATTTTTCCGGCCTCTTCAAGGATATCCTCGGCTTTCCAGACCAGATCGTCTTTCCAGCCGGTCTCCAAACCAACGGGCATGAACTCGATGAAACGGAAATCCACACGGTTTTCCGTCGCGAACTCCATGAACGCAGGCAGCTCACTGTCGTTGAACCCCCGCATGGCCACGGCGTTGATCTTTACGGTCATGTCCGCGTCCAGACAGCGGTTGATATTTTCAATCACTGTTGCGTAGAGGTCACGACCGGTAATGGCCGCGTATTTCTCCGGGACCATCGTATCAAGCGAGATGTTCAGACGCTTGATGCCAGCCTGAACGAAATTATCGATATGCTCGCCAATCAGCGTTGCATTGGTTGTCACGCAGAGATCAAGATCAGGGTACTGCCTGGCAGCGTCCACCATGAACTCGCCAAATCCCTTGCGCACAAAAGGCTCGCCCCCGGTAAATCGAACTTTGGCGACCCCCAGACTTTTGGCAAGAGAAATGAGTTCCAGTATTTCTTCATAGCGCAGGATATTCGGATGAGGAATAAAGTTCACCCCTTCTCCCGCGCAATAGGTACAGCGCAGGTTACAGCGGTCTGTAACACTGACCCGCATATAGCTGACTGATCGGCCGTGTGTATCTTCGAGGGCTGCTGACATACGCTATGCGAAAATTTCTTTTTTGGTCACGGCTTCCGCCTTGACCCTGTCCAGAAACTCAGCCAGGGCAGCCTTGACATTCTCACGAATATCACCGGCCACAATAAGGAAAAGCACGTCGTCTCCCGGCTTCATATGCCCGGACTTGGCTTCTGCCTTGGCCCGGAAAATGCCTTCTTTCGCTTCGATTTCCTTACGGATTTCCTCGATCTTGTCACGATCCGGCGTCACTTCAATGGCAGTCACGTCGGCATGATCCTTACGGGACCAGCCGCGGACGATACCGTTGTGCACCAGCACCATGCCCACATTATCAGCAAACCCGGGTTCTTTCTTCAATTCTGCGAGAGCGTTGTTGATATCCATTCTATGCTCCTTAAAATGATGTAGCCAACGTGATGACCGTATGCCCTTGTGTCGATCCCCACAAGCCCCTTATATTACCTTTCACTCCGACACCAGATCAGGCGCAAAAGGATTTAAAAAAATAATAATACCACTCCCCATGCGCTGTGGTATGGTTGGACAAACAGAAGAAGAGAGTCTCCGAGAACATGTCATCCAACTCACTGTTGACAGTCGGAGCCACCATGACTCGGACCAGGAACCAGCTGCTGTCGACCATTGCCTTCCAGCTCCTTGGGCTGACGGATTACCAGCACAATGGTGGCACCGATTGTCCGTACATGGGGCCAGGGTCAGCTTCCATCCTTCTTGGAACCGCCTGGCCCCTGTTCTTTGGACTACAGGGACTCAAGCACCTCCAGCACTTCGTCGATAACCATCCGTGGCGTGGACGCTCCGGCCGTGACGCCGATTCTTTTGAACCGGGCCAACTCGCCAAGGTCAAGGTCTGCCACGGTTTCCACATGTCTGCACGGCGTCCCCTTGTCGCTAACGACCTGGGCCAGCCTGCGGGTGTTGCCGGAGTTGAATCCGCCGACAACCACCATGAAATCCACATCATCGGCCAGTTGCTTGGCTTCGGCCTGACGCAACTTGGTGGCGTCACAGATGGTCTCAAGCACGATCACGTCCACCTGATCATTACCGGACAGCTTGCCGATGACATGCTTGAACAAAACCTTGTCCTGCGTGGTCTGCGCCGCGAGCACATAGCGCTTGTCAGGATCCAGACCGTATTCATCCAGCTCCTCTTTGGAACCAAACACAAAAAAGCCGTTTCCGGCGTAGCTGACCAGACCGGCCACCTCGGGATGGTCTGCCTCGCCATAGAGCAGTAGCTCACGGCCATCGGCGGTATGGCGCCCGATCAACAGTTGCGCCTTCTTTACCCGAGGGCAGGTGGCGTCCTTGATCTTGACATTACGCGCCTTGAGGTCCGCCTGGACCTGCCGGGTGATACCGTGGGCACGAATGACGACCCACGCTTCAGGCGGGACCTGATCCGGTGTATCCACCATGATCACGCCCTTGTCCGCATACCGCTTAAGCACCTGAGGATTATGGATGATTGGTCCAAGAATATAAATAGGGCGACTATCGGCGCTGGCGACCAACTTGTTCAATCGCCTGAGCGCAAGGTCCACCCCCATGCAAAAACCGGCGGTTTCCGCCAATATGACTTCCACTCTTGTTCGCTCCTTACCCCGCGCCGTATGCGTGAGAAAATTCAGCTTGACTTGAGAGTACACTTTGTGAATAACGTGTTAAACATATGTTTCAATCAAAACCGAGCGCACTGACGCCACCACATACTTATGAACGAATCACCTGACGTCAACACCAAAAAGGCACTTTTAGCCGCAGCCATCAAGGTTTTTGCGGACAAAGGATTCGACTCTGCCACTGTCCGGGCAATCTGCAGCATGGCCAAGGCCAACGTCGCAGCGGTCAATTATCACTTCGGCAGCAAGAACGGTCTGTACAGTGCAGTGTTGCAAAAAATCTTTCCCAACGGAGAGGAATGGAAAGCGAATATTGCGTCTTCCACCCCCGAGGAAGAACTCCGTGAGTTCCTGCGGGGGCTGGCTTTCGATATCTATGAACGCGACAACGGGCTGGTCGCCGAACGCTGGGCCATTTTCCTGCGTGAAATGGCCAAGCCGAGCGAAAACCTCGACTACATCGTCCATCACCAGGTTCAGCCCCGCGCCAACACGTTGCGCACCATTCTGATCAAGATTCTCGGCCCGTACGCATCGGACACAACCCTGGCGTACTGTGGCTCCAACATTTGGGCGATGATGCTCGACCACCTGCTCACTCAACCCATTCTTGACAGAATGACGCCGCACCGTCCTCAAGTGCAGGACAGCATTGATGAGTGGGTAGACCACATCGTCACTTTCTCCCTTGGTGGTCTCATGGCCACTAAAAACAAGTCGTAAGGGCGAGCCAAGAGGCCCCCCCTCCCTTGACCGCACCTTGCAGACCTGCCAACGTCCCCAGGAAACGGGGCCGACCATCCCCGGATGTTTGGCCCCGTTTCTGTCATTGAGTAAGGAAAAACAGAGCCATGAGACTCCTGGCATCAATATTCATCCTGACACTGCTGCCCCTGGTATGGCTCAACCCGGTCAGGGCCGAAACCCGCATCGTACCATGCGTCGTCACGGCACAGTACCCGCACGACACCACCATCTCCACGCAGGGCATGTTCATTCAGGATGGTCTGCTCTACGAGTCTTCCGGGGGATACTGGGCATCCTTTCTGACCGTGTCCGAGCCTGAAACCGGCACACGGCTACGGACAATCAGGATAGACCCCAACGTGTTCGCCGAGGGCATAGCGCCCTACAAGGATACACTCAGACTACTCACCTGGAAGTCCGGCATCGGGTACACCTATACACTTGACGATTTTACGCTCAAATACACGTTCCCCTACAAAAAAACCTTTGAGAACGTCGAGGGCTGGGGGCTGACCACGGACAGCCGACAGTTCATCATGTCATCCGGCACGGACATTCTCCGCCTGTACGATGTAAAGACGTTCGCGCTGCGCGACACACTCAGCGTGACGGACAACGGCAAGCCCGTGCGCATGCTCAATGAGTTGGAATGGGTGGACGGGATGATCTATGCCAATATCTGGAAATCAGACCGTATCGCCATCATCGAACCGTCCACAGGCACGGTCATATGCTGGTTGGACCTATCGCCTCTGCGCAAACGGATTGATGAAGATTCCGGGGTGGCCAACGGAATCGCATACGATGCTCTGAACAAGCGATTATTAGTGACCGGCAAGCGGTGGAACGCCGTTTTTGCAATAGAAATGCCCGATTGGGAACAGCAATAGTCGCGCCTGACCGGGCACCAGACAGAGCGATCCACGCTCCGGCTCACGCCCCCACAATGCCCAGCAATACAAGCCCCTCGTGGAACAGGAACAGGGCCAGCAGGCAGAGCGCCGCCCCCAGCAGTCGCAGCGTGTAGGTATACATCGTGCTGCTCAGGAAGTGCCTTGATCGACCGACCAGAATGGCCAGCGCTATCTTGGCTCCAATCAGCGAGCAATAAAAACTTCCGATAAA